>JBHHXN010000052.1:0-30275 GCA_046757025.1 bacterium | reverse complement strand
CTGGATGTCAATTTGAGCGGTTCGGGCATGCCGCTTCTACCCGACATCGCAGTGAATCCCACTTCCCACGATTTCGGTGGCGTGCCAGCGGGCAGCAGCGCCAGCCAGACCTTTGTGGTCAGAAACGCCGGCACAGCGGTGCTGAATGTCAGCGCTGTCAGTTTGACCGGCCCCCAGGCCGGCGACTTTCAAATCCCCGCCGGCGGGGGCGCGTTTGCCCTGGCGCCCGGCAGCACGCACAATCTCGAAGTCGTCTTTCTACCCACGTCGGATGAACAGAAAAACGCCGTACTAAGCCTGCAAAGCGACGACCCGGACGAGAATCCGTTCGAAATCAACCTGGTTGGTAATCAACCCCTGCCGCCCTGTGACCCCAATGTCAACATCGCCCTCAACCAAGCAGCCACCGCCTCCAGCGGCGACTTGCCGCCCGGCAATGTCACCGACGGCGACAACGCTTCTCGCTGGCGCAGCGCCCGGCTCAACACCAGCAATCAGCAACAGTGGCTGCAAATCGACTTCGGACAGACCATTGCCCTGGGGCGAATTCTCCTGCGCTGGAAATCCACCCGTAGAGCCGTGAGTTACGCCCTTCAGACCTCAAACGATGGCGCAAACTGGCAGGATATTTACGCTGAAACCGCCGGCGCCGGCTCGCAGGATGACCTCACCGGCATAGCGGGCAGCGGGCAATACGTGCGCCTGTTGATGACCCAGAGCAACAGTTCAAGATACGTACTTTACGAATTTCAAATCTTCTGCCCGACGGGGCCACCGCCGCCGCCCGAGCCCAATATCGCGGTCAATCCCCCTGCACACGACTTTGGCGCGGTCGCAATCGGCAGCAGCGCAAACCAGACTTTTGTGGTCGGCAACACCGGCAACGACGTGCTCGACGTTTCTGGAATTTCATTAGTCGGCGTCGATGCCGGCGACTTCCAAATCACGGCTGGCGGTGGAGCGGTTGCGCTCACACCCGGAGCCAGTCAGAATGTGACAGTGCAATTTCAACCCGCTTCCGAAGGCGCGAAAAGCGCTGTGTTGCGTATCAGCAGCAACGATCCCGACCAAAATCCATTCGACCTGAACTTAAGCGGAAGCGGTGTGACATCCCAGCCCAATATCGCAGTCAATCCCCCTGCTTACGACTTCGGTGTGGTGAACGTGGGCAGCAGTGCCAACCAGACCTTTGTGGTGAGCAATTCGGGCACGGAAATGCTCAACGTCACCGGCACAACCTTGCTAGGAACGCATGCGACGGAATTTCAAATATCCAACGGCGGTGGAACTTTTACCCTGGCTCCCGGCGCCAGCACCAATCTCGAAGTAACAATACTACCCACGTCAGAAGGGGCTAAAACCGCTACTTTGCGGCTGAGCAGCGACGACCCCGATGGCAACCCGCTGAACGTGGCTTTAACTGGCACAGGCGTCGTGATTCAACCGGGAACCGAAATCGTCATCTTGCCCGCACATGACACGTTTGTGAATGCCGGCTCAGCAACAAAAAATTATGGCCGTACCGGCGAGTTGAGAGTGCGGCAAAGCTCCTCCACCGTACTGCACACCTATCTCAAGTTTGACGTTGCCGGTCTGGCCGGCGCCGTCCAAAGCGCCACCATACGACTCACAGTGATCAACGACGGCCCGGATGGCGGCGCCATCTATTCCGTTTCGAACAACTATCTCAACAGTCCCGATCCGTGGCTCGAAACCGGACTCAACTGGAGCAACGCACCAGCACTCAGCGGCACGCCTTTGAGCAGCATCGGCGCGGCGGTTCTCGGCGCGGTTGTGGAGTTTGACGTCACCGCCGCCATCAGTGGCAACGGTACCTTCAGTTTTGCCATTGCAAATGGTGCATCAGACCGCGTGCTTTACAGCTCCAAAGAAGGCAGCAGCCCGCCAGAGCTGATCATGACCATCGGCCCGACGGCGGTGGCAGGGTCACAAAGCGAAACCATGACAGCGGAAGAAGGGCTACTTGCAACAAAAAATTCAGCAAACTCGACCCTGGCCGAAAACTCACCGGGGAATCTGATACCGACAAAATTTGAACTAGACCAGAACTATCCGAATCCGTTCAATCCCAGCACCACGATCACGTTTGCGGTACCTGAAACGGATGAAGTCACCCTGGCTATTTACAACCTGCGCGGACAGTTGGTGCGGACGCTGGTTTCGGGTGTAGTTGCAGCAGGTCGCCACAGTGTGGTCTGGGACGGTCAAAGTTTGCAGGGGATTCCCGTGGCCAGCGGAACGTATATTTACAAGCTGTTTACCAAAAATTTCGTGGCGACTAAAAAGCTGATTTTGACGAAGTAGAATTTAATAATCCTCCTGAAGTGTTATTATCTTCATGAGGATAAACGTCTCTATGTTTTGGCCGGGTAATTTATCCCGTAATATGGTACAGGAAGTCATGTTCGATGCAAAGATGGCTTATCAGGTCTGACTCAGAAAACAAGACGATCTTGCTTAAATCTGGCCATACCTCATTTTAAAAAATTGTAGAATCTGGATTCCGGCCGGCGTTTCAGGTAGTTGATTTTACATCGGACGGTTACCTATCCAGAAAAAAAATATACCAAAATGGAGCACTAAAAGGGGAAACGCCTGAAGTCAAAAAATCAATTGATTAAATTTGAAGTCAATTGGGGCAGATCTCGACTTCAGGCGAGGTTACCGACACCCAAAATAGGTAGGATTGGGGCGGTATGGTTTGAGGAGCATACTAACAGTCAACAGATTTTAATCACAATTACCCTTTATCAATTTTCTGCTAACTGCACGATAATTGAGTATGACGAAGTAATAAAAGATTCTATTTTTACTTAAATAGTGTTATTCAATTAAATGATCAAAGTCGATTGCTCAATGATTCACGGATTCTGAAGGAAATCCCCATTCACCTCTGGTAAGGTCCGGGTTATGTAAAATCTGAGCCAGCCAATCCTGCGTGAATCGCACTTTTTGAAGCCGACTTTCTGAGCGCAGGGCATTGTGGGCAAGCTCTTTCGCCTGCTCGATATTATTTTTCTCCAGCTCACATAAAATGACTTCTAAGGTACCACGCAGTTTATTATTTTCTTTCTTAATCTGTTTGACTTTTCGGCAGGTGAGTAATTTTACGTTCATTTTGAGAAACCCTGTTGTAATTCAAATTCGTTTGAAGATATGTATTTATAGAAACTTATAGAGACTTGTTATGGCTTAAGAAAACTCTTTCATAGAAACGGTACATTCCTGCGTCACTCCAAGGAAATAATAATGGGTCTGGTTTAGAAGGTTCCGTTATCAAATAAAATCCGCTAAAACCGAAATTCGCAAGTCAGTGAGTAACCAGACCCATCGTATCCTTCACGGTTTAGTTTATATCAAATAACATGCCAAAACAAAAAAATCGTCATAACCACACTCGTTAATCTTTTAAAATTAATTACTTAATCCAATATCGAAATTTAACATTTGCTCGGATTTGATTTCAATTTTTCTCAAATATGTATAATATCCGGCCTTTGAAAAGGAGAGTATTTGACTGTTATTGATTTATATTTATTAATAACAATAACTTACTAATTGTTTGAAATACGTCCCATTCATAATAGAAAACGACAATATGACGAAAATTCTCATTTGTAAAAAGACTCTTCTGCTTGAATAAATCGTTATCGACAGCGAGAAGGCGGCAGCGAAATCCATACTTGGTTAACCCGAAGAATTATCCACTAACCAGGAGAATCTCAGATAATCTCGTTAATTTGAGTTTGCACACAACCAGTTTCTTTAGCGGTGGTGCTAATATTTAGTGTCTGAATCAACAGTCCAAGGATGTCATTCCTGCAAAGCTTGTCTTTGCGAAAGCAGGGAGCAGGAATCCATTAAAAACAGTAGCTTATAGATTTACGTTTTCGCGAATTGGAGTCAACCTGAAAAAACATGTTCCCAGACTCCCGTTTGGGCACAGACTTGTCTACGAAACTTTGTTTCCTCTCTGTAAATTGGTCATTCTAAACGGAGTTTCTCCGCAATGGCGTTCCAAAATAGAAATTTTGAAACGAAAACTTGGTGGATTTTCAGTATAAATATAGCAGAATGGGTTATTTAGCCCTTAAGTTGACGCGTATTCGCTTTCGTGGGAATGACTCATATAGGGAGTCTCGGTCAATCACTTTTAGCAAAGGAAGATGATTTTACTCAGGAGGATTCAGCCCATAGCGCTGAATCTTGCTGTACAGGCTGCTGCGGGTGATTTGCAGCATTTTAGCTGCCTGGTGTTTGTTCCAGCCGGTGCTCTCCAAAATTTTCAAGACGTGCTCCTTTTCCAGCTCCCAGAGAGATTTCGTGGAGCGGTTGTATGATGTGCTCAACATGTTGGGTGGGAAAATCTCCGGGGTGATATATTCTTCTTTACACAAAGTGACCGCGCGTTCCACCAGATTTTGCAGCTCACGTACATTGCCAGGCCAGGAATAGTCGAGCAGAATGTGCATGGCCTCGTTGGTAAATCCACGCATTTGTTTGCCAGAAATGGCGCAGTACCTCACCAGAAAACGTTGGCACAGAAGCGGGATGTCTTCAGGACGATCTCGCAAAGTGGGAATGGTGATGGACAATACATTCAAACGATAATACAGATCATCCCGGAAGGTACCTGCTGTCATAGAAGCTTGCAGATCCTGGTTGGTAGCAGAGATTATTCGGACATCGGCTTTGTGCGTTTTTTCGCCCCCCACTCTCTCGAACGTTTTTTCTTGCAGGACCCGCAAAAAACGCAACTGCATGGCGGCGGAAATTTCACCGATTTCATCCAAAAATATGGTGCCTCCTTCTGCCTGCTCAAAACGACCGATTTTGAGCCGGATGGCGCCAGTAAACGCCCCTTTTTCATGACCGAACAATTCGCTTTCCAGCAAATTCTCAGGCAGGGCTGCACAATTTACCACCACAAACGGCTGGTCTCGGCGTTCGCTCTCGTCATGGAGTGCTCGCGCCACCATCTCTTTACCGGTGCCGCTTTCTCCCAGTAACAGCACCGTGGAATCGGTGGGACCCACATCCCGTATAAACTGAAAAACGTTCTGCATGGAGTCGCTTCGGCCCACCAAATCGCGCAATGAAAATCTCTGTTCCACAGCTTCTCGCAATGAGCGGTTCTCTTCTAATTTTTTCTCGAGCTCGTGATACAATCTTTCATATTCATTGCTTTTCTCCTGCAAAAGATGACTGGCTTTTGTGAGCTTTTTGTTGGATGCTTCCAGGGCTTTATTTTTTTCTTCAAGCTCCCGGGCTTTTTCATTCAACTTAGCGGTGAGCTTTTTATTTTCGATTTTGAGATCATAATTCTGCAACTCCATCTGCAGCACGGTTTGAATTTCTTCTCGTTCCCAGGGTTTCGAAATAAATCGGTGCACTTTCCCGCGGTTGATGGCTTCCACCGCCACAGAAACATCGGCATACCCGGTGATGAGAATCCGCACCATGTCGGGCTTATCAAGCGCTAATTTTGCTAACAAATCCACACCCATCATGCCCGGCATGCGCTGATCCGCCATGATCAAATCCACCGCTTCCTGCTCGCAAAGTCTCAGCGCTTTTTCTGCCGATTTTACTTTTAATATTTTGTAGTTCTTTTTGAAAGAATTATAAAATAAATTGAGATTTTCTTCTTCGTCATCCACATACAGAATGGTATGTTTACGAGACATGGTCTGTGACTCCTTTAATTGGCAGTTGAATATGCATACAAGTCCCTTTACCGGGTTCACTTTCAAAGGTAATCGTACCGCCATGCTGCTGAACAATTCGGTAGCTAATGCTCAAACCCAGGCCGGTGCCTTTACCAATTTCCTTGGTTGTAAAAAATGGATCAAAAATTTTAGCTGATATTTCTCTGGGTATCCCTTTGCCGTTATCTGAAATATTGATCCTGATCTTGCTTTCATTTTTGGAGGTTTGAATAATAATATTTCCCTGACCTTCGATGGCCTGGATGGAATTCATAATCAAATTCATAAACACCTGATCGAGTAAACCGGAATAGCACTCATATTTTGGTAGGTCTCCATAATCTTTTTTGATTTGAATGCGGTCTTTGTAATTCGGCTGCAACAGCTTCAAAATGGTGTCGATGCAGCTATTGATATCAATGAATTGGATTGCTCCTCTGTCCAGACGCGAAAAATTCCGCAGCTCTTTCACAATTTCGATGGTGCGATTTGCGCCCGTTTTGCAGTCGGTAATAATGACATCCAGGTCTTTGATGATGTTTTCAAAATCAATCTGGCTCTTGAGAGCCAAAATCTGCTTTCGTTCTTTTTCGTCGAATTTAATCTGCTCGTAAGCCTTTAAAAGTCGTTTGACATCTTTTAAATGATCTTCGAGCAGATTGAGGTTCCCGGTCACGAAATTCATCGGATTGTTGACTTCGTGCGCGATGCCGGCGGTCAACTGTCCCAGTGCGGCCATCTTTTCCGATTGAATGAGCTGTACTTGCGTCTCTTTGAGCTCTTTGTAGGCCTGCTCAATTTCCTTCGTACGTTGGGTTAATTCGGCATTGGCTTTTTGCAGATTGAGTAAAAGATGCCGAAAAGTGCGCGAAAGGGTACCGATTTCGTCTTTGGATTGAATGTCTAACTCCGGAACCACGGGTTTCAAAACATTTACACTGCTCACGCTTTCGGTCAATCGTTCCAATGGAAAGGTAATGCGGCGATCTAAAAAAAGCGTAATTGCAATGGCCGTCAACAAAATAAACAGCAGGGAACCAAGTAAACCGAGTGTTTGAGCTTTACGTAGTGCCTGAAACATCTCGGAGGCATCGTACAACAGCAACAAAGCCCCGATTATTCTGGTGCTGTTCCAGGAATAAATTGGTACAACAGCTTTATAATACACTTTTTCTTGCACTTTAAATCGTCGTAACACGTCGGCGCCGCCGGCAAGAATCGCTCCCACTTCCGGATCAGTGTTCATGTTGAAGATTTTGTCTTCATCGCGATCAGCGGTAATTTCACCGGCCCTGGTGATGACGCGGACATTGATGATTCGACTGTCATAATCCAGATATTCCTGAACCAGTTGGAAAAGACTCCGTGCATTATGGACTTCGTAGCCCCGGGCAATGTTAAATCTGAGCTGCTGCACCAGCGTGTTCAGAAAATTTTCGGTATTGTTGATGAGCTGATTGCGGTTTGAAAAAACATGAATAAGGGTGAATCCCAGAAACGTCAGCACGATGAGCGGCAAAATGATCAACAAAATTTTCCAGCGTAAACTCAAATTTTGGAAGCGGGAGTGTTTTGAAATTTCCTGCGTTTCCGTCGAGGCTTTCATAGCTCCAGCTCCACTTCCAGCATCAATCCGTTGTTGCGCTGTTCTATCTGGTGTGTGTGATAACGGTATTCCAATTGTATTGTCATACCGCGGGCTAAAGTATGTTTGAACCCGATAATGGCCTGAACAAGATCATTTTCAGCGACATTTTTATCGGGATCCCAAAATTCGATTTTACCCACTAGACGCAAACCATAAACGATTTCTAACAGATCATAGCTGAATTGCAAATAGGCTCCAAAAGCATGTAAGTCCTCATATTTTATATCGACAATTTCACCACTGAAGGTGATATCACCGGTGTTGGCGGTAAAATCCAGGCCAACTGCGGTAATATGTCGATGTCGGGGAATATCCGGAGCGGTCACGTCTTTGATGCGCTCTGCCGTGCCAAAATAGGTGTTGACATGCATCGAAAACAACGCGCGGGAATAACCCAGGCGCGCTACAAAATCTTTCTGATTGTTGTCATCCAGTGCAGTATTGACGGTATTGCCGTTGATAACCGCTACCGCGGCACTGAAATTTTTGTATGAACTTTGTACTTCAACGCCCACGTCTAATTTCCGCAATTTGAATTGCTGAAAATTTTCATCCTGACCAATAAATGAATTTTTGATCAGTGAACGGTCAATGGTGTAGGCATCCCACAACCCGAAGGGAATGCGAAATTGGCCGAATTTTAGCTGACTGTTCAACGGCAACTGCCGCCACAGAAAATACCCTCTTTCCAGTTGTGAAATTCGGTCTATTTTACGAAATTCAATTTCAAGGAGCGCACTGGCCTTTTCTGAAATGAACGTATCGAAAAATAATTTAGCTTCCCGAAATTGAAACGAATAGTTGGGTTGTTGCCTGCTGAGGTAAAAAGTTCGAAATTCCACTTCCAATCCGAGGCGGACTTCTGCTGCGTGTGCCAACCGAGTCACAAGTAAAAACCCAAGAAGAATGATCAAGATTTTTCGCACATTTTTCCCTGAATCGTTTATTTCAAATTATTTTTTCTTTTTTTAGACAAGAGAAATTGTTTTTCAAACGCATTTTGTTTTTGCAGGTTCACTAACGTTCTGGCAATTTCTTTTTTGGTTTTTCCTTTTTTTAGCTCTTCATAGATGGTTTTAAAGATAATCCGTGGATAGATCACCGCCGGTTGGTTTGCCGGAAAATAAATGTCTTCGATATAATTTTCCATGGGCAAAGTAATGAGAAATATTTTCTTTTTATCCATTTTGAATAAAATAGACGCCAGATTTTCAATTTCAGCGAACTGGTCATCCAGGGTTTTATCGACTATGGTCACCAGTTTTTCCGGTAAAAGCCGAACCAGGGAGTCCGCTTTAGCTTCCATAGCAGAGTCTTTGATTTGAAATAGCGAAACGGCTCCAACATCCCCAAAGCAAATTAGAAGCAAGGCAAATAAGAAAATATAGTTCTTAAATGGCATATCAAATGCGTATTAAACGATTTAAAGTATGATCACCGAGCAAGTAAAACCTGCTCCGAGTAAATTTATGGTAAACGTGGAAATTGAACTAACTTTTTATATTAAAAAGTTCAGTATGCGTTAGTCGAAGGATTGAATGAATGCGTGCTGTTCAAGCCATGTTATTCAATATTTTTTAATGACTTCGATCAATATAAAAATAATCATTCGAATTGTCAAGTTGTAATTCGAATTCTGCCCTGTTACATCATTTTCAGAATACCACGCCGGTTTCAACAAAAAGTCGGCCAGACTTTAAACGCTGCTCCACAAATGCTCTGTAACCAAAATTTGCAAACAACCAGCGGTTCAGGCGGTAGTAGCCGGTAGCTTCTGCATAAGCGTTGCTGGTGGTTCGACCAGCAGTTTGGTAGATGTAGCTTCCACCCGAGAGATTCACGGCAAACCCTCTTTTAACTGGCAAGCGTACACTGAAATTAGGCCGATACCCTTTCGTAAACATGGTAGAAAAATAAGCCAGCCGCAGATTTAACGTCGCCCAGGTATGGAATATTTGCCGCATCGTCAGCGCTCCCGATGCCGAAAAGGTATTTTTCACTGCGCCTCTGCGCAATCGGACCCCGAAGTTACCGGAGAATCGCATGCGGTGAGGCAGCCGTAAGGTGAGTCCCGCATGAAAGCCCTGTCGAATGGTTTCGTCGAACAGACTGTCCGGAATGCTGCGCGTTTGGTAAACTCGCACAATTTTTCGCGCGTCAAAGGAGGCGTTCAAAGAAACGGAACTCGACGGTTCGTAGTGGGTACTGACGAAAAAATTGCTCAATTGAAAATTTTGTGATCCGCCGGCTTTTTTCCATCCACGGTTGATATCCACTTCCAATGTTTGGTAAATTGAAAATTTGGAGCCCATCCAATAATTGTTTTGCAGGTAGAGAAATTCCCGGCTCACCACGCCTTTAACATAACTTCCTGAGAAAGCTAACGATGTCTCAAAACGTTGAGATTGATAATCGCCTTTTTCGTAATTGATAAAAACGCCAAATTTTTGTTCATTTGTTTGGAATCCAGAGTTTCGCAAATTGGGCTGAGTGCCGCCCGCCATTCCCAAACGCAGCTCGGGATTTATCTTGTATGAAAACAAGCCGCCATCGATGTAACCAATTCCCCGAATACGATGTGACAAAATGCGTCCCAGACTGAATTCATAGGAAGAGCGATCGTTGCTGTGCACCAGCCCGAATTCATAGACGCTGTGCATCCAATTATCGTCGGTGAAAAGATTTCTGACCGAATGTGTCCGGTCGTTTCTTCGCGAGCGCCAGCGTATTCTCAAATCAAACGATGAATTGACAATGTTCTGGACTTTTAGTTTGGATCGAAATGCCAATTGATTGTAATCGAGATTCGACGAGCTTTTGTCGTCGAACCAGATAGACTGCAAACTGAATCGACCGCTCACTTTGTTAATGCGTCTTCTCCTGGTGCGGGAAGAGGAACCCTTCGATTTTCGCCCCTGATTTGGTAAGCGAACTTTGGTTTCTTCAGATAGACTTTGTTTGGGTTGAACCACCGCAACCCGCACGAAGGCTTCCACCCGGTCACCCTGCTTGATCTTGCTCATTTGTCTCAGCGATTTACAAGCAGCAGATAAATTGGCCACGCTTTCCACCACTATTCTGGCAATTTCGCGGCCATTTCTTACCACATGCAAGGTATCGCCAATGGTTAGACCCTGCTTTTTCCCCAGATTTATGTAAAATGAGTTTTGCGAAATATATTTTATTTCCCCAACTCTTTTCACCATACTCTGACCCCACAGCACGGTTGAAATGACAAACAGATTTATCATCAAAAAATATTTACACATAGTCTTATTCCTTTTAGTCGCCTTTGCCATTGGGATGGCAATCATAGCAAGCGTTGCTTTCATAGACATAATCTTTTACTTCCCTCAGATGTTTATCATCCATCTTGGTACGGTTGTGCTCGTGGCAGTCAAAACAAGTGAAGGCTTTGCGATCATTGGGATTGAAGTGACAGGTTGCACAGCTATCCCATTTGTTTCGGTGCGGCCCGCTGAAAATCGGGAAAAATTGGTTGTCATGTTCGAGGAATTCTCCCTTACGACCGTCGGGGTGGCATAAATAACAATCCGCACTCTGGTAAGCATAACCCGGAATACCCGTATGCTTCAAATCCATTTCAGACTGTCGGTGTTCATGGCATTCAAGGCAGTTGAACTCTTTGCGATTGCTAAGAACCGTGTGACAGACCGCGCACTCGGCCCATTCACCAGCATGTGTGCCGCTAAAAATCGGAAAAAATTGTGAATCATGCTGTCTAAATTGCCCCTTTTTGCCATCCGGGTGGCAGAAGAAACAGTCGGTGCTCTGATAGACGTAACCCTGAATGCCGGCGTGTTTCGCGTCCATGCTGCTGCGGCTGTGGTCATGGCATTCGAGACAGGTAAAATCCTTGCGATTGGTAGGGTTCACATGACAGGTGGCACACGCCTCCCATTCCCCGGCATGCACGCCGGCGAAAATCGGAAAAAATTGTGCGTCATGGTCTCGAAACTCGGTTTTTTGACCATCGGGATGGCAAAAGAAACAATCCGCGCTCTGGTAGGCATAACCCGGAATACCCGCATGCTTGGTGTCCATTTCCGTCTGCCGATGCCCATGGCATTCCAGACAGGTAAACTCCTTGCGATTGGTGGGATTGGTGTGACACTCCGCACACTCGTTCCACTCACCGGCATGCACGCCGGCAAAAATAGGAAAGAACAGATTGTCATGATCACTGAATTGCCCTTTGTCACTATTGGGGTGACAAAAGTAGCATTCTGAACTCTGGTAGGCATATCCCGGCATGCCGTTATGTTTGGCGTCCATTTCGGTTTGCCGGTGCTCGTGACACTCCAGACAGGTGAACTCCTTGCGATTGGTGGGATTGGTGTGACACTCCGCACACTCGTTCCACTCACCGGCATGCACGCCGGCAAAAATAGGAAAGAACAGATTGTCATGATCACTGAATTGCCCTTTGTCACTATTGGGGTGACAAAAGTAGCATTCTGAACTCTGGTAGGCATATCCCGGCATGCCGTTATGTTTGGCGTCCATTTCGGTTTGCCGGTGTTCGTGACATTCGAGACAGGTGAACGTCTTGCGGTCATTGGGGTTGTTATGACACACCGCACACTCCTGCCATTCACTAGCGTGCGCGCCTGCAAATATCGGAAAAAACAAATTATCGTGCTCGTGGAAATCACCCTTTTCCCCGCTGGGGTGACAGAACAAACAACTCACGGTTTCATAAGCATACCCTGCCATGCCGGTATGTTTGGAATTGGTTTTAACGGGTTCATGATCATGGCAGTCAATGCAGGAAACCACGTTAAAAGTTTCCGGATTGACATGGCACTCAGAACATTCCTGCCAGGTATCCTGATGTGTGCCCGTGAAGATCGGAAAGAAATCCACGTCGTGGTTTTCAATGCCGCCTTCGCCGCTGCCGTGCGGGTGGCAGGACAAACAGGCGGTACTCTCATAGGCATAGCCCGAAATTCCGCGATGCTCGTCGTCCATTTTTGCTTGCCTGTGCTCGTGACATCTCAAACAAGTAAATTCAAGAAAAGTGGCTTGATTGGGATGACAGCTGTTGCAATCGCTCCAGGCGCCCTCATGCTCTCCGGAAAAAATCGGGAAAAAGACGTCGTGGTTCGCCAAAAAAGCCGGGCGCCAATCACTCATTTCATGGCATTCCTGACAATTGGTGGACATAGAATTCGCCACGTGATTGGGGTTTTCTGTGCCTAAATAATCCTGCTGGTGGCAAACAATGCACTCTGTGGAAAGCAAAGCAAAATCGCCTTGCTGTTGATTTCGGTGACAACTCTGGCAGTCCACCAGTGTGTGTCTTCCCATGAGCGGGAAGCGACTGCTGGAATGAATTTCTTCAACATTAAAAATTTCCCATCCCTGAGGCTCGTGACATTTCTCACAATCGCCGCCCATTTTTGCCTGATGCACATCTTCATGGCAGGTGAAACAATCAGAGCGAACCTTGGCAAAATCTTCAATGTTGTGACAGGACTGGCAGTCCACTTCCCGATGGCGGTCGGTCAACTCAAATTTAGTGATGTTGTGATTAAACCGTATTTTATGCCAGGACTCGGCGACGTGGCAGGTCTCACAATTCATTTGCATATTCAAGTGGGGATTCTCCTGCCCAAAGCCGAAAGCAGGCAGACAGACTATCACTGCGAGAATGAACCAACCTGTCCAGATATTTTTTATGGAGACTCGATTTCGTGCGAGGCCATTTATTGCGATCTTCATGGTTCTTCCTTAATCCTTTTGACTTATATTTTTACGTGTTCATAGCTTCATTTGCTTAGCGCGATTTTTTCCATGTTAGGAAATATCAAATACGATTCTTGCGCATTCCTATTTCTTGCCATGGCACGAAATACAACGTTTGTCAAGGGGTTTGTACCGTACTACCAGTGTGCTGCTGCTCTGTTCCAATTTATGACATTCCGCGCATGGCACTTTTTCATGCCCGCCTTTTAATTTGAACAAGGCGTCGCGATCGTGATCAAAAATCAATTTCGGCCACCCGATAGGTCGATGACATTTATCGCAAGTCTTAGGCGGCCTACTGAGAATAAACTGACCCAGGTGAATGTCTTTGTGGCAGCTTCCGCAGGCCAGGTCCATGGGTTTAAATAACAGGCGCTCACCGGCCAAACCCACATCCACGGTTTTGTGACATTGGCGGCAGGCTTTCTCGGCATGCTTACCCAGTAGGGGAAATCGTGAGGCGTTGTGATCAAATCGCGTATTTTGCCAGCTATCTGTTTGGTGGCAACTTTCGCAGCCTCCCCCTTGAATTTGCGCAGCAAACTGACCTTTGTGGACATCCCAGTGACAGCCCTGGCAATTTGTATTCGCAAACTGATATTTTCGCCTTTCACGAACGGTGCCTCTATCTTCGATTACATGGCAGAAAATACACGGCACCGCTAAATGCGCGCCCGTGAGTGGATAAGCGCTCCTGGCATGTTCCGTGACATCGTAATGCGCAGGTTGGAAGCCAAAAACGTCATGACAACTTTTGCAACGGCCGCGGTCTTTGCGATCCGCAAACTGACCAAAGTGAATATCTTTGTGACAAAAACGACATTCCTCAAATTTTAATTTGTTGGTAATTTTTCCACCAACGTGACATTTATCACAGGGGACCTGTTGATGTAATCCTACAAGCGGAAACCGCGTCAAAGAATGATTGAAACCCTCTGCGATGATGCGGTTCCAGCCAAACGTGTCGTGGCATTTTTGACAATTCTGCCCGAATTTTTCCAGATGCGGGTCTCTATGACAGGGTGTGCAGTTGCCAAATTGCAGACCGATAAATTTCACAAACGTGCGTTTTTCGGGATTGGTTATTCGGGCTTTTGCAATTTTATGAACCGGATGGCATTTCGAGCACGCCACTTTTTGATGTTGGCCGACCAATCGAAACTTTGTCCGATCGTGAGAAAATTTTGCGGCGGGCTTCCAACTCTGATTGTTGTGGCATTGCAAACAATCCCTGGCCAACTGCCCTTGATGTTCATCAAAATGGCAGTTTAAACAGGCCTGCCCCAGGCCAAGATAGGTCTTGTTGATCTCCACTTCTTTGTTGAGTTTTCTCGGATCATGAACGATATTTTTAGATTGATGGCAGTCTTTACATTTTAGCTCCCGATGTTTGCCTTTTAATACAAATCCCGTTCGTTCATGATCAAATTTATCTCGCCCTTTCGGCCAAAATATCAATTGAAAATTTCGCCCGTTATGCTCGTTATGGCACTCAAAACAATTCCCGTTTTCTTTTTCTTTTACCAGAAAATGGAAACCCTTTTTCTCAGTAAAAAATTGCTGAATTTCAACATGGCACTCCAGGCATTTGTCAGCAGTTGCACCGCCGCCCAGGGAGTGACATTTGGTGCAATTGCTCATGCCCTCTAATCGCGCGTGCGGCTGAGCAAGCTTTCCCGGAGATATCTGAGGGAAAGCTGTTGACGCCACCCCTAATATGATCAGGCTAAAAAAAACAACCCTTCTTTTTATCATTCGTTCAAGTAATGTTCATCAAAAAATCCACCGGTATCCAAACAAAACAGCCACGGCGATGTGGATAAACATAATAATGATCATGATGTAGGCAAACGGTTTATGAATCACGTGCCAGTAGTGCAGCATGGGCTGAACCGTGGACAAAAACGCCTTTTTTCGCAGCAGAAGTGACTTCTGTTTAATGACCACTATTAGATTATGGATTTCTTTTTTAGGAAGCTTTATTTTATTACGATAAATTTCTTTTTTTAATGCACGTATTCGAAATGGCCGCGAAAGATCGCTTAATAGGATAGCTGCAATAGCTTGAAAACCAGTTTGTCGTTCGCCAAATGAACCACCAAAAATAGTCTGAATTTTATTTATAAAATCTGCATCAAGATGGTATTTTTCTTTGAGAAGTCGATTCATCAAATTGTTTTTTTCTTCAATTTCACGGATAGTCAGCTCATCGCCGCTGAGTTTTCTGGGAATTTGCACGTAAAGATATCGGCCCACCACCCCGCTCAACATCACCGCCATCATGGAATAATAGCTCACCGCGACGATACCCCCAATTTTGAATGAAGTGTGCAAATTGATGAAAACCGGCCCCATGATGCCAAAAAAGATGTGGATGTTTAACCAGTAACGAATTTTACCAAAACGCAATCCACAAAACTGCCGTTTTCGTGCAGAATACAAAAACAACAGCAAAATCATGGCGCTGCCAAGAATGCCCAGGCCGTGTCCCCAAATCCCGCCTGGTTTCAAGGTTTTATGCAGGGGTGAACGCGGTCGCAATTCCAGCGGCAGGTGATAATATTCATAGCCTTTAATGATCACAGCGAATGCAAACAAAATACTCACTGCATACAGCAAAAACAGGATGGTTTTATGAATTTTCAAATTAGCGCTCGCCAAACTTTTTTTGAATACTGATGCCGGCTTTTTGCAAAAAGGCTGTGGGCATGACCCCGCCGATAAAAATGAAGACATAATCGTTTGCCAACGAATATTTTTGGTCCTTTTGGGTCAATATCACCTTCTCCCGCTTGATTTCCTTCACACTAGACTCAAACAAAACGTGCACGCGATCGCGTTTCATAGCCTGCTCGATTCGCTGTTCGTTTTTTTCTTTGATACGGCCGAATACGTTTTTTCGGTAAGAAAGGGTCACCACCGTGCCTTTCTGCTCGGCAAGCGAGAGCGCCGCTTCCACCGCGCTGTCTCCACCGCCCACAACCAGCACTTTTTTTCGTACATATTGTTGCGGCTCGAGCAAGCGATAGGCCACTTTTGAGGAGACTTCACCGGGCACGCCCAGTTTTCTCGGGGTACCTCTGCGGCCGATGGCTAAAACAACCCGTTGTGCAATGTGTTCACCTTTGCTTGAAGTGATTTTGAAGAAGCCATTCTGCCTGTCGATAGCATCGACTTTTTCTTTGGTTCGAATTTCTACCCCGGTATTATTGATAATTTCATACCAGAGATCCAGCAGCTCTTCTTTCAAGATTTCCCGAAACTTGACTTTACCATACAGGGGAATCTCCATGGGCTGTGTCATCACAAGCTTTTGCCGGGGATAGCTCAAAATCGTGCCACCGATGTCGTCCTGATCGAGGGTAATGGTTTTGAGTTTTTCCTTTTGCGCCTGCAAAGTAGCAGCCAGACCGGCCGGGCCTGCGCCCACCACCGCTATATCGAAGACATCGGGATAGCTGCTGGAAAGCGTTTCACGAATGTATTGCACGGCCTGTTGTCCCTGAGTGACCGCGTTGCGAATGAGGCCCATGCCGCCTAGCTCGCCGGCAATGTAAATGCCTTTTACGTTGGTTTCAAACGTTTCTTTTACGTACGGCAGCTCCACTCCCCGACGCTCGGTGCCAAAAACCAGCGAAATCGCTTCTACCGGACAGGAAGCTTCGCAGGCGCCGTGACCGATGCATTTAGAAGGTGTGACCAGCTCCGCCCGGCCGTTGACGATTCCCAAAATATTGCCTTCCGGGCATTTTGGCACACAGGCCGCCGTGCTGATGCAACGTGTTGGATCGATAATGGGATGCAGCGAAACAGGCTCTGTTAATCCGCGTTTAATGGCATCATCCAGCTTCTTCTGGGCGGTGCGGGTATGTCTTGCGTGTTTGTAAATATAAAATGATGGAATAGCTACCACCAAAAAAGTTGTAAAAAAATAGGTCAGTGTTTCTAACATAGCTCTCAATCAAAATTTCAGTTACTATCTGTATTGACATTTTTTAAGAAATTTCAATTCTTATAGTCAAAATTCATGCCAGGTGGTCTCACACACACTAATCAGTTTTTTGTATTCATTAAAAAAGTCACTTACACTACTTAAGTTATTATATATTATCAGATTACTAAAATGCACATTATCAAAATGACTAATATGGAATTTACAAAAGATTATGTTTATTTATCGTTACAATTATGAAATTAATTACTAATTTTGCATTTTTTTTGATCTGTCAAATCGATTTGTCAGTTGTTCAGAGCTTTGAAAGGCACCCCCGTTGAAATTGCCATAATTCAAAATTAATATTTCATTTTTGACCAAACTGTTAGGATGTTTTAATTAAATGCTTGATCACATTTGTACAGATTTACCATCTGATATTGATTACACAAGAACAGATTGACAAATGAATCCCGCTCGTACTCGTTCTCAGTTATTACAAGTATTCATAATTTTGACCTCGATTCCAAATTATACACGAGTTCTCACATAAATTTGTGCTTTCTCAGACCGTTGTTTCATCAAATGCAACATTCCCAACTGGTCAATCGAATATTGAATATGTCAGGATTTTTATCAGGACAACAAATTAGGTTATCCCCAATACTGCTATGCGCCCAATAATGCAATTATGATACCCGGTACCAGGATAAAATTAGTTAGCATTCCACTTAACATATTACTTATTAACAAATTATTAAAAAAGTAAACTTACGTTCTTTTAATCAACCTTAATAAAAATTAATTTATCAAAGTAAAGTGTGGATACTTATCTGGATTAAGCGACAAAAATGGCAGGGGGTTTCTTAACTACGAATTGCAATGGCGATACAAATTTTGTAATTAACATGCAGAGTGCACTGCACATTTTGCACACTATTCTGGGACCATAATAATAAGTCTGTGTGGCAAATTTTGTTTAATACAAATTAAAAACGGGTTAAAACCGTCTGTCCTTTCGACCGGGCAGTTTGGCAATTAATTTAGCAGGTAGTGAGGTTTGTAGGTTAGCTGATGAGATCACGCATCCCGGTGCACGGTTTCAGGAGAAAAGGCGGGCACACAAACGGCCACGTATTCGGCGCCTTCGGGTTGCGGCGTGCTGTACTGTACCCACTCGCTGCAGCGCACCAGTACTGCGGAACCCGCAGGTACGTCAATGCTGCCGCTGGCTGTTTTCACCCGTAGCATGCCTTTGAGCACCACCGTGTATTCATCAAACTCCGGCTGTTGCCCGGGCTCTTCCCAACCGCCCGGACTGCGCATACGGGCGATGCTCAAAGCCTCGGTTTTGGTGTTCACCCGGCCCACGTACTCTTCGATGATTTTGGGCTTGTTTCCTGCAGAGGTGATAAGCGAAGGTTTTGCGATCAATTCCGGCATAATGGGTTCCTAAATTTGAATTTCGTTTAATAAATACAATATGATTCTATTCATTCAACACATTTAAATCTTCACACCTTCTTCCCGGGCCACCACCATGTTGGCTTTGAGCAGGGCTTCGTGATTTTCGCCGGCATCCAGCCACCAACCGTCAAGGATTTCGAACTCCATTTCCCCGCGTTCGATGTAGGCGTTGTTGACGTCGGTAATTTCCAGCTCGCCGCGGGCCGAAGGCTGCAGGGTTTTGATGATTTCGAAAACGTTGGGCGGATACATGTAAACGCCGATGACGGCCAGATTGGTGGGGGGGTCTTTGGGTTTTTCCACGATGCGCTTGATTTTGTTGCCATGCAATTCGGCTACGCCGTACTCCCAGGGATGCTCCACCGCGCTCAAAAAAATGCGCCCCCCCTGCTTTTGATGTGAAAACGCGGCCACGCCTTTTTTGATTCCGTGCTGCAGGATGTTGTCTCCGAGCACCACTACCAACTTTTCATCGCCCACGAATTCACGAGCCAAACCGAGAGCTTCAGCAATGCCGCCTTCACCTTTCTGGTAAGCGTAGTTAATTTGCGACAGACCGAAATCTTCTCCGTTTCCAATCAACCGCAAAAACTCGCCCGCACTGTTGCCGCCGGTCACCACCATGATGTCGCGAATGCCCGCCGCCACCAACATTTCAATGGGATAAAAGATCATGGGCTTTTTGTAGATAGGCAACAGATGTTTGTTGGTGATTCGAGTCAAAGGGTGCAAGCGACTGCCCAGCCCTCCGGCTAAAACGATGCCTTTCATTATTTTTCCCTTCAGTGATGAAATTGTTTCATTTGTTTAGCGAAATCCCAACAGAATGTCCGCATTTTGCGAAAGAATATTTTTCTTTTGACTGGCGAACCCGCGGGACAAAAATCGCGGCGCCCCTTTACTTGTTCGAGGCAAATCTCGGCACAAACCGAGGAACCTGTTGACAATACGCTTCATATTTTTGTCCGAATCGCTGGCGCAGCTCTTTTTCCTCGAGAACGACCACCAGAAAAATCGCCGGTAGACACAACACAGCCATTACATAAACCGTGAAATAATTAGCGAAAAACGCGTATCCCCAGATCCACAAAAACGCTTCCACGTAGCGGGGATGCCGGATTTTTGAATAGATACCCTCTTTGAGTAGTTTGCCCGGATATCGTTTCTGAGAAAGCTCGGGCAGCCCGGCCAGTATTCCAAACGTCAAATATTTTTTTCGCTTCATTGCTATCCAGGTGCCGCAAGCGATGCAAAAGATGGCCAGAACAATCAGCGGCAAGTTGGTGCCGTATTCAGCAGCGAGCAGATTGCGCCGTATAAAAAATACTCCAGCCATCAGCACTAACACAGGAATAGTGAGAATGGCATACGTCCAACCGGCTCCGAACTTGCGCCAGAATCCGGCAAACGGGTGGATAGCAAACCACAACAGAAAGGCCGGTGGAATGCTGATCAACGACACGACTGCGATGATGTATCTTACATAATCCAATTGGTCACTCGAACATTTAGCTGGTAATATTGCATACTACAGTAAGTAAAAATAGGTAATTTTCATCACATTGTCAATACATCCTTGATCGCAGTATAGCGAAATGATTATAGTTAAGCCTGTGATGAAAGGTGTTTATTAGACTATTGAAAATCTTGACACAATGAACTAACTCGAATTGAATTGGCAATCTCGAGTGCTCACTGATTAAGGAATGTACTGATAAACTAATCTGAAATTTCGTACCCGATTCACGAATGGATTACCACTAATAGCATTCGAGAAAGATTTTTTTCAACATAAATTAGCTAAAAAATACAAAGCTAAAAAGTCTTGATTGTATCACATGATTTAATTATGTTAACTACAATAGAATCATTTCTGTTATCTGCATGTGACAGCGAATTCGGGAGGTCACTTTGGTCTTTGAGGAAATCATCTGGCTTCATTACGTTGTCGAGAAACTGGCATGGAAACACCGCGTGGTTCCCTCAGAAGTTGAAAAAATCCTGGCTTCGCGGTCAACTCGACATTTTCGAAACCAGAAGGGGAAAATTGACGG
This sequence comes from bacterium, assembly GCA_046757025.1. GTDB lineage: Bacteria > Zhuqueibacterota > Zhuqueibacteria > Oceanimicrobiales > Oceanimicrobiaceae > JBHHXN01. The sequence goes on along the minus strand of JBHHXN010000052.1, from coordinate 9,674 downwards.
TGAAGATGTTTATAATGCTTTAGGAAGAACACAAGAAGGAAGATACCTATCGGTTTTTTATATCAGAAAGCATGGCCATCGTGCATTGATTATTTCAGCAAGAAATATGAACAAAGTGGAAAAGTAACGCTATGGCAAAAAATAATAAAAAAGCAAAGCCGCCTCAAAACATGACCATGGCAGAGGCTTCAGAGTTTTGGGACGAACACAGCTTATTTGAATTTGAAGGTACCGAAGAAGTTGAGGTCGAATTCAAGTTAAAAAGAAAGCAGTATATTGGAATCGACCTTGAAATGTTCAAAAAAGTAAAAGCTCAAGCACGCCACATGAATATGAGTCCTGAAGCCTTACTCGAGGCATGGATAACCGAGAAAATAGCCACACAAAAATGAGACCAACTGATATTTGAATGCCTCACTAGTTTCTGATTTTGCTCGCAAAGCGTTAACGAATACAGATGCTAAAATATCTACGGAAGATACCGTCTTTTAACACTTAGATAGAAAATGCTTTTTAAGTCGGAAGGGGATATTCGACGGTGCCAAACAGGTAATGATCGTTCAATAAATCGAATTAGCAAAGTACCTTTGACAATAGTAAATTAAGGGTGATACCATGAACATGACGAAATTGCTATTGGTGGTTTGCTTTGTTTCTTTCATTTGCTCTAACACCTATTCTCAACCTGCAATTCAAATTTTGGAAGTTTTTTCCCAGAGAGTAAAGCTAAAAGTGTTGAATGCAACAGATCCTCTGACTATAACGTGGGGAGATTGTACAAAAACAGTGACAGGTAGCCCTGATACGGTTTGGATAAACTCTGCTGTTAAAGAAGGAATGGTGATATCCGTTTCTGACTCAAATGGGTCAGAAAGCATAACTATTGATCGCCTTCTGCAATCGAGCGATTCGTTAAACCCGACAAATAGAAAAAAAAATTAAAAATCTTATCGGCGTTTTCAACTTTGTCAACAACGTTGTTCACGCTGATTCGTTCCAGAAAGAGGCTAAAATAAAAACCGTCTAATTTCATTTTGTCGCTCCCCATGCAGGTGAATGGAACCAAACTCTGGATATGGTAATCCAGCAATGGAATCGGGGGATGAGAAGATGGGAAGGCTTCTGGATCAGAACAATCCCTCGAACCGACATGATCATGGCTGAATTTGAAGGTGATTAGGGAATTGTGGCGTATGAAAATACGCTACCTGACTCAATCGCTAGCCTTATCCTTGGAGAACTGACGAACAGGGACTCTGTCCGGGTTATATTACGGATAGATGCTTACTCTCCGATAAAATTCTCTGTCGACTCGGACGGAGAAATTTTCGCCGGGTTCGGTTACGCGACCCCGCCGAAAAAACCCCAGGCGGAAGTTAGCGTCTCGGTTCTAAATCCCGGCGATCCGGTTGCATTGAAAGGCATGTAATCGGCTGGAACATAAGTACTGAGCCGGGGTTCACCACAGTTTATGACGCGATGGATCTCTCGGAAGACTCGCTAAGAATCGTTTTACCAGCCGATACCACCTACGAATCCTTCCATACCGTGACCTTTCCCGATATGTTATACACTCCATTTCATCTAAAACTCTGGGCGTACTCGTGGGATGAATTCTTCGGGCTTGCCTCCGACACCATCTTTGCGGAGGCGAAAAAAGGCATTGCAGAGGAACCGCCGCCAACACCGGCAAGCTTCGCACTTTACCAGAGTACCCCAATCCTTTCAAACCAGAAACGACGATTGAGTTCGACCTACAGGAGGCCTCGCAGGTAACACTAATAATTTACAACCTGCACGGCCAGAATATCCGTACTTTACTTCGCAATGTGGAGTACGAAGCCGGCTCTCACCCCATCTTCTGGGATGGCACGGACGACGCCGGAAACCGGCTTGCAAGCGGAATATATTTTTATTGGATAAAAGCAGGAGGTGTTGAAAATGTGAAAAAGCTGGTTTTGACGAAGTAAGATTGACTCCACTCAAGCATGGGGAATTTTTTTTATGCAACCCCAGGCTGAATAGACTGTGTGAAAAGGACAATTGAGTTCCTTTTCAAATCTGCTCTACTTCGATGTCATTCAGGAGGAATCTTTTTAATAAACAGAAATTTACGACCAAACTACAAAGATGCCTGCGGAATGACAGAGTTGACGATTTATGTGTTTTCACACTGGCACTGAATCCTGAACACCCCTCCCTAATTTCATATTGCAGAAATCCATGCAGCTCTATGCGAAAAGGACTGTCACAAAATAATTTACCGCTGCATCACCATAGAATCAAAATGCGTCTTAACATGGTAGGATTTATTTTTCCATCATAAAATCCACATATTCGCGGATGCCGTCGCCGATCTTCACGGCCATCTGCTGGCGGAAAGCGTCGTCGGTGAGCTTCTCTTCGTCGCCAGCATGACTCAGGAAGGCTTGCTCAACCAAAATTGCCGGCCGGGAGGATATGCGCGTGACTCGGTAGTTAAACGAGCCCACTACCCCGAATTCTGCCAGGTCCAGCTCCAGCAAATGCTCGTAAACGATTTCGGCAAATTTCGCCCAGAAGGGATTGTGATAGTAGGTGCTGGTGCCGCCCACCCGCAGATAGCCTCCCCCCAATCCGCCGGAATTGGCATGAAGGCTCACCAGCAGGTGCGCATCGGAATTTTCAACCGCGCTGTGTTTGGCGGAGAGAAACACGGTTTCATCGCGTTCACGAACTTGCAGAATTTGCGCTCCCTTTTCTTGCAGAATTGCCGCCAGCTTTTGTGCTAAATCCAGATTGATATCTTTCTCCAGCACACCCGATAATCCTATGGCGCCCAGACTGCTGCCGCCGTGCCCGGCTTCGATGGCCACTTTTAATCCGGACAAAGTGCGTACGGAATCCGCACGACTCAGCACAGGGGGATATTTCACCCGCAAAATCAAGGAAGCGCCTTCGGGTTTGAGCTCGTATCCCCAGATTTTAGCGCTCTTCAAATGCACGATCACCTGATACGTTTCCGGCGCGGCTTGCCGCCAGGTTACCCGCTCGATCAGCCGGCGGTTTCGGCGGTGGGTAACCCAGGTGCTACTGGTTTTGACGCCGTACAGGGAAACCACGATGCGTTTTTGTTCCGGCTGCGGATGCACCGCATACGGCAGCGGTTGCGGATAGGGAATGCGCACGCGGTCAAACCCGGTATCCGGGGCGCAGAACAGGGACTGCAAAAAGTAAGACGGCCGCCCGCTGGCCGACGGCAGCTCCTCAACGCTGTCTTGGTGAATATAACCCTCCTGATTCGAGTCCAATTGGATGCGGTAGCGCTCACCGAATTTACCGCTCGCTTGCAACAACACACCTGGCGGATACTCGGCAATGATCGGCGGACCCAGCCGGATGCTTCCGAGACTCTGGTATAAAATAGCATTCGACTGTGTAGTTTTGAGCAGTGGCAGCTCGTCCGGCTCGCTTACCTGAATAGTGTTGGAAAGTGCGAGTTCCAATTTATCCTGCGTATTTGACTCAGGTGCGGACTTGAGGATGAATTTCATTGAATGCTTTTTATGTAATTTTAAAATCCGCAGCGGCAGTTCGGCCTGGTACAGACTGTAATCGGAAAAATCCCGGCGCGATAAATTCAACTTGAGATTGCCGGGCTGGACCTGCGCCAGCGCCCGCTGCCCTCTGGAGCCTTTAAATTCGAGCCGCACGCGCTCTGTGGGCACCAGCGTTAAATCCATGGAGGGCTCAACCGATTTTTCGTCGATCCAGAGGGGAAACGGCTGCCGCATTTGATCGGTTTTGCGGTAAAAAAATTCACGCTCATAAATCGCTTCCCGCGAATCTGCGGTCACGATTCGGGCGCGGACGCGATTTGCCCCCGGTGCCAATTTGATTTTATCGAAAAAGATGCCGGTGCGGTACACTTTCACCGAATCGCCGTTGATCCAGGCCCGCGCCGGATAGGCGGTTTTGCACAGCAGGTGAAATTCCGACTGCGCGGTGGTATCCGCTGGCATGCGTCGGAACTCCACCCACGGCTGCGTGCGTGTGACGGTGCTGTCGGTTTGCACCGCATAATCATAAGGCGTTTGCCACCAGCGGGTGTCGAGATCGATTTTTGCTCTATCGGTTTTTAAGAGCAGTCGCTGCGGCCGGCGAGTCAAAATGGCGCCAAATCGGCCCGCTGAATCGAGCTGTTTTGAACGGCCCCCGGCAAAACTGACAAGAATTCGCTCCGAAGTACTATTTTTCAACTGGTTTCGCAAATCCAAACTCACCACCTTTTCGGCTTTGTTTCGCTTGAGATTTGCCGGCAGTTTGACTTTTCCCAAATGAATGATTTCCTGTACAATTTTGTGACCTTCGCCGCGCAGGGCTCGATAATCAAACATCACAGTACCGAACCCGCCGTTCTGGCGCACAAAGTTGATCTGGCTGACGGTTTCGCCGTTGGCCAGCAAATTGGGCCGCACACGCACACCGGGAAAAACATAGCGGTAGTTAGGCGTACGTTTCTTGAAATCCAGCCAGAGATCGTCAAAATTGGGCAGCGGATCCGGGATGTCCCAGTAAATCATCGGTACGATGAAATCGAGAATGCCGCGGTCCAGCCAGTCGATGGCGTCCTGGTAGTACTGATGATAGCCGGAGTTGAAATGCGCGTAATCCGGCATATCCACGGTATGGAACAGCCCCCAGGTGGCGGCGGAATTGACCAGATACGGTTTGATGAGCAGCGCTTCGGCCACCACGTCTTCCACCAGGTCGGTCAACTGGCGGCGTGCCCACTCGTCTTTTGTGATGGGCGAGCGCAGACTGTCCGCTCGAAAATATTTCAGGGTGAAGGGATCATGAAGATAGTTCGGGCCCGGATAACGAATGCGGTCAAAATGCAAACCGTCAATATCGTACTTACTCACAAAATGATGGATGACTTTTTTGAGATAGGTTTTCACTGCCGGCAGCGCCGGGTTCATGTAAAAATATTCGTTGCGCCGCATGGGTTTACCGTCCTCGCCAAAACACAGCCAACTGTTTTGGAGAGCTACCTTTGGGCCGTGCTTGAAATACAAATGGTCAGGAGCAGAGGGAGGAGATTCTTCATTCCATAGCGGCAGGAGGTTGATGTACGCGTAGAATTTTAGTCCGTGGCCGTGGGCTTCTCGAATGGCCAGCTCCACGGGATCAAATCCCGGATCTCTGGCCTCCACCAGCTTCGACCAGGGCTCCAATGGCGAAGGGTAAAGCGTCTCCGCTTGTCCACGCACCTGAAAAAATACCGCATTGAAACGGTCATCGGCAATTTGCTGCATGTAGTCGGTGATGCGCTGTTTCATGGTATCCGCATGGGGATGCGCCCAGTTGAACCGCGTAACCCACACCCCGCGCAGCTCACGGGAGATCTGTGGAATGGGCCGATCCGGCAATTTTTCAAATCGAACCACCGGTTTGATGCGGCAGCTCAAGAAAAAAACAAAGACAAGCAGAATGCTTAACAGGTACGATTTCACGGTCTGACCAATTATACTCGAGTTTTAGTGGCTTCAAAAACAGTCCGGTTCATACAATGGTGACGGGGAATTTTGGCTTTTGGGGGCGGAACCGGCCCCGCCGCCGCCAAAGGTGTAATTATCCATCATCAGAATCTCCAGGTCGCGACCGGGAATCGGAAAATGAATCGGTGTATTCGTCACCAGCTCCTCCCAGCCCCGGCGATCATAGAATGCTACCAGAGCCTGGCCCACAAAACATTCCACGCCTTTTTCGTATTTCATCTGTGCCCAGAGACTGCCTCTGGGATCTCTTTGATCATACACCGTGCCGATGCCGTCAATGGCAGCTGCTGGCTTTAAGCCGCCGCGGCTTACTCTGGTTTTGTTGATTTCCACTGCGGCGCTCACGGCATCCCCCTGTCTCAAATAGAATTCGGCCTTCAGAAGATTCAACTCGGCAACCATAAAACACACCATGGCACCGATGCCCTGGTTCAAATAATGGTCGCGGTAGCGCTTGTGCACATAGCCGGAAAAGTGATAGATTCCGCGATGGGGACGAAAACTCGGCTGGCCGGCGTACGCGAAATCGGTGCCGTCTTTTTCTGGATGCCCGCCGGTGATGCGCCGGTCGTCGGTGTGGATCAGATACCAGTTTCGCTCCGAAAGGGGTGCCGCGAGCCAGGCATCGTGGGCGCCCGAGGTATCGGCCCAGCCGATGGTTTTGTAGTCGGCGCGCGTCCATAAAGCGTTCTGGCCCAGATAGTGCGTGCCCTGCCACCAAAACTGACCGTCGCCGATGGGCGCAAAATCCTGGGTGATGCCGCGGTCTGCATGATACTTGATTTTTTCCCAGTCCGCAGCCTCGCGTTCGGCCGAGCTGCGCCCCACCGAAGCCAGGTAGCGCGCCGCATAGGAATGAGCTAATCTTTGCAATTCCTTCTCATCCAGCGCCAGTCCGTTGATCCAGGTTTCCGGCAAAACAAATACGTTCATCTCACACAGTGCGATGGTTTCTTCCAGCAGGCTAATCGCAAAAGCCACTACGTCAAGATACGATTCAAGGTTGATATCACCCGATTCCAGATCATGGGATTCATCCAGAATAAACGCCTGATCGAAGAAGCAGCCCAGATGACCATAGGCCAGGCCCATTACGAATTTGGCGAAAGCCTTTGCGCGTATGGTTTGATCTACACCTTCGTTGTCAATGATGCGCATGCCGTTTTCGATACGCTTCGAACCGTCTATGGCCATGGTGATGGCGTCATAAGCCAGATACCAGGGACGCTCGGTAAGTCCTTTGTAACGAAACGCCGGGTCGTTGTCCCAGGCTACCCGCGGCTCCGAAGAAAGATAATATGTGCCGTGACACCAGGAGGATGACAGCTCATCTGCCAGAGTTGAAATGGTGAGAGCGGGATAGTACTGATGCACGGACTGCCAGTATCTAAGAAAACTGTTACCGATGATGCTTTCGACGTTTTGTGGGTCGGCCAATACCCGTTCTCGGTCCGGGGCGTTCTCGTTCACCACGCTCAAATCCCGACAGCTGTCCAGGGCTCCAGCCAGAATCATTCCTGCCCATAAACTCAAAAACGCTTTTGAGATTTTCATGGCGTCTCCTCTTGAAATTTTCTTAAAATAAAATGCAAGGAACTCTACCTCAACAGTCGAGCCGGATTTGAAAGCCAAAAGATTCGCGGCGCAGTCGCCCGGAACACCTCTTTGATTTGCCTGAAAGAATGTGTGTGTGAAGAAAAGGTTCCTCTTCGAAAAGAATATTCAATAATTATGGAAAACGCAAGTAAAAAAATAGCCAGACCGGAATTTAGTGTATTTTCAAAATTTAGTTTGCTGACCTTGATGATTTTTTTTCAAACCCATTCTTGAATCTGAATTAGATGAACACCTGCTGAAAGAAGGCCACATCCGGAGTCAGGCATCCCCCCCCCCGACTTTTAACACCGTTAACATACCTTGCTTCGATGAAAACTTTTAACGAAAGTTAGAGCCTTTACCTGTTTTCACACGGATGCGAAATCCATCCTCTTAATCCGTATCTACGAATCGCAACGCTGTCAAGCACCCAGGCTCAGCGCAGCAAGGTCATCTTACGCGATAATACCGTACCCGCCGACGTGAGCCGGACAAAGTAGATGCCGCTTGAGACCTCTGCGCCCGCATCGTTGCGGCCAGCCCATTCAATGGTGTGCCGTCCGGATAACCGATTTTCCCGCACCAGGGTTCGCACTGTCTGCCCCTGCAAATTGTAGATGACCAACTGCACAAACGTGGTGCCGACCCCAGGCGGAATTGAATACACGATGGTGGTATTCGGATTGAAGGGATTGGGATAATTCTGCTGTAAAGCAAACTCCACCGGCGGGCTGGGTTCATTTTCGGAAACCGAGGTGGGCATGGAAAACATCACCCGCAACAGCGGCCGATTGCTCTCCATGGGATGGCTGCGTGAGTCGAACCGTTTGGCGCTGCCCGGACCGGACTCGCCCCCAATAAGTATCCAGCCGTCATTTTCAGTTGGATGCTGCAGCCAGAACTGCACGTCGGTTGCCATTCGCTTACTGAAGCCCCAGGAATAAACACCTTCGATCCCCACCGTCTGACTGGCGCTTAAAGAATCGAGGAAATCGCCACCGGGATTATCCCACAAGGAATCATTAAAAAAAGCATGCATCCAGGTGGCGTCGCCGGTTTGCGCCGGGGCGCCGCTGCCTTCGTTGCCGGTAGCCGCAGAGGCGCCTTCGCCCCAATTCGATGTAACGCGGTGCAGGGCGATGGTTTCGGTGGTGCCACGCGAACGCGACATGTGTAAAATCAGCTCCACGCTATCCACAATTGCTTTGGCCGGAATCTCACTACGGGTCAAATCAAAGGCGATCAAGCCTCGCCGGATCAGGTTTTGATTGTTGTTGCCAACAAAAAAATGGCTGCCGCTGCCGTTACTCAAAGCACCAGAGATGTGCTCGAACAGGGTGTTGTCCTTGCTTGCAGACAGAACCACGGTGGTCTGAGCCGGTAGCGCTTTTAATAAAAATCCAAAAAAGAAACACAAACAAAGTAGTGAATTATGTATGATATTTTTCTTCATGATGTCTCCTCAAGATTCAATTAGAATTAAAAATGTCAGAGCGTTTCGGTATGAAAAGCCTTTGCGTAAGTGATCTGAATTGACTCACCTGTTTATCGGAAAGAGCAGTCGGGGTAAAATAAAATCAACTCATTTTCATCTAACCATGAAACCAGTGAATTCATTTTTGGTAGTTGAAAACCTTGATGAAGCACATTAAATGACAATGACCGGCAACCTGTTTGTCTGCCGGCCATCATCTTTGTCCACCTGAGATATGCGGTTTATTTAGCTGCCAGACTAAATTTTATCCAAAATAGTTGGATACCACAATGTGATTCAGGACGAAATTATTTGAGCAGGATCATCTTTCGCACCTCTACCAGCCCCAGCGACTCCAGACGATACATGTAAACGCCCGAAGGCAGTCGCTTTGCGTCGAAAGTCACTTTGTAGGCGCCGGCCTCCAGGTGCGCATCGAGAGGCGTGGCCACTTCCTGACCCACCATATTGAATATCCTCAAGATGGTACGGCTGGCCTGTCTGAGATTGAATCGAATTTCCGTGGCCGGATTAAATGGATTGGGGAAATTTTGAAACAGATCGAACTCACGCGGAATATTCGTAAGGCCAGGCAATCTCTCAACGCTGGTGATCAAACTCGCAGGATTTACCTGACCGCGAATTTCACCGGGCTGATTGGCTGCGGTGTGAATATTGAAGTACAGATTACCGGCCTGCAGCTCCGAAACCATCTGTTCGTTTAAAGGTTCCATATCGGTGGTCAACCAAACGCCGGTGGCGGTGTTGCCGTCGAAGTCGTTGGTGATGGTTCGTACCACCCCACCTGTGGCGCCGGCCGCGCCGTTGTGAAAGTGTGCAGCTGCAAGGGGTCCGGTCAGATCACAAACGGTGAGATCGAACTTCGCCGCATTCATGGCCGGATTCAACCGCACCACGCCGGTCCCGCTGGCCGAGGAAGCCATAGCTGGCGGAGGAATGGATTGAGCGGTGTCCAGGGCCGCAAAAAACATTTGTTCGCCGATCTGTCCGCGGATCTCGCCCGGCTGATTGCTGGAAGTGTGAATATTGATGTACAGATTGCC
>JBHHXN010000051.1:0-31275 GCA_046757025.1 bacterium | reverse complement strand
TATGTTAATAACTTAACTCAAATGATTTTTCGCAACGTCGGGACAACAGTGATTATTGTCAATTAATAAATGACGCCATTCTTTCTTATAATTTCCCCAAACTCTTCTCCACTTCCCGTTGCACCGCCTCGCAAGTTTCTTTTGCTTCATTTAACAAGCTGTTCAGAGTTCTGCTCATTTCTTCCACAAACGCAGCGTCTTTTGTGTGCGGCAGATTGATGCGCACATTGTAAATGGCGCCTTGCACGCCCGCCAGCGCCATCAGCGCGCCCACGCCGGCGTCGCTCATCACGGCCTCATTGCCGATTTGTGCGGCGCGCAGGCAGAGCTGCAACGCATCCCGGCACAATTCAGCGGTACGCAACGGTACCCGGGCAGCGGATTTGTAGCCCGCACTCATGGCGGCGTCGCGGGTGGATATCTGCGCTGGCGTGTCTTTGGGCAGGCGCATGGCGTCCAAAACTTCGTTGAAAGCTTCGGTATCTGCGTCCACCGCCAGCAGGAGATCATCTTTAAATTTTTGCGCTTCTTCGGCCAGTTCACACAGGTTTTCATACTGGTCATCGAACTCGCTTTTGCCCACAGACAGGTTGGCTACCATGGAAGCCAGCGACACCCCCAGGGCGCCTGCCAGAGCGGAAATCGAGCCGCCGCCCGGCGCCGGCGTATCCCGCGACACCTCATCCACAAAATCCGCTACTTTTTGATTCACCAGCACGCCCGTTCTCTGAGGGATGCCGATCACCTTTTTGTCGATTTCGAATTCCGCGACCTCACGCAGTCCCATGGACTGCACCGCGGTTTCGAGAATGTCCTGCACGGGGACCCCTGTGGATTTTTGCATGCGCTTCAAATAAAACTTGCCCGCCATCATCATGGTGTCGAACGGCACCACGCCGACGATTTCCGAACCGCTGATCACGATGCCGCGTTCGAGGGCTAATTGTTTCGCCTCTTCAAATACCGCGTGTGGCGGCGTGATCTTGTAATTGGTGAGATTGATGGAAATTTGTGCGCGTTTGTAATCGTCTACCACCCAGCCCACGGCTTTGGCGTGGGTGAATTTGCCGTCCTTGTAAACCGGCCGGCCGGTCAAATTGTTCACATCCAGTCCGATGGATTTATAGCGCGCGTATAAATTGCCGCCATGTGTCTCCTGGTAATGTTCAGCTAATTCTGAAAATGTTTTACCAATGTGGTCACAAACTCCACAAGGAAATCTGTCTTTTTCAAAATAGACCACCTGACCTTTGTAATAAAAAGGGGTGATGTTTCCCACTCGTTTCCAGCGCCCGCGTTCGCGCAGCTCGTAAGCGATGTCGGTGGCATAACGGCGATCCATGGTATTTAAATTGATGTTGTAGGCAATGAGAAATTCTCTCGCTCCAACTGCAGTGGCGCCGCTTTTGGGATTGAATTTTGCAGGTCCAAAATCGGGTTTCCATTCAGGGTCGGCTAACTTTTGCGCCAGCCCTTCATATTCCCCCGCACGAACTGCGGCCAGGTTTTGCCGCTCAGGTCTTGCGGCTGCATGTTCGTAGAGATACACCGGAATGTTGAGCCCCTCGCCGATGCGTTTACCCACTTCCCGCGCCATTTCCGCGCAATCCTCCATAGTGGCGCCGCTCACGGGCACAAAAGGCACGACGTCGGTGGCGCCCATGCGGGCGTGTTCGCCCTGGTGTGTGGACATGTCGATCAACTCCGCCGCTTGTTTGACGGCGCGAAAAGCCGCCTCTTTGACGGCCTGCGGTTCCCCGATGAAAGTCACGACGGTACGGTTCGTGCTTTCGCCCGGATCCACGTCTAAAAGCTGCACCCCGCGCACCGATTCGATCTGGTCGGTAATTTTCTTGATCAAGCTCGTATCTCTGCCTTCTGAAAAATTCGGCACACATTCCACGATTTTCTGCATTTTATCCTCCAGTTGCTTGCGATTAGTTGATATGGTCCGTAGTCATTGTTTTTACCAGACTCCCCCAGTGGTTTTCAATTTCATTTTCTATGCACAACGTAAAAGATTTGACCAAAAGTATAGCAAGTATTTTACAACTTTGCAATGGAATTTTTTGCTTTATCCATTTTATTTTAGTACCACAATTTCTTTTGATTTCCGATCATTTTTTCTTTATATTATTTCAATTGTATTGAAGTTTATGACAGAGATCAAACACAATATTCAATTAGATCCTCACGGCCAGTCGGAAGGCGTGTGGGAGTTCACGGATTTTTTTAAGCTAAGAGCCCAAAAACCGAGTCTCCTATTTTTAGAAGATATTTTGCAACATTATGCAAATATTCCTTATGAGAATGTCAGCAAGATCATAAAGCTAAATCAATATCACCACCAGCGCGGACCGATAATTCGTCTGCCTGCCGAGGTGATGCACGAGCATATTTCACATAAACTTGGCGGCACTTGCTTTTCGCTGACATTCTTCCTGCACTCGATTTTGGCACAACACGGATTTGATACGTATCCGGTCATGGCCGACATGCGCGCCGGGCGAAATATCCATTGCTGCTTAATTGTGGTCTTGGACGAAGTGAAATATTTGGTGGATCCCGGCTACCTTCTTACCCGGCCGATGGAATTAAACCCGACAAAACCGCGGCTTTTCCGCGGTGAGTTCACGGGTGTTGAATTGCGCTACCATGTTCAAAATCAACACTACGATTTATTCACGTTCGACAAAATGAGTACAAAGTGGCGCTATCGGTTTCAAGACCGACCCGTGCCGCCTGAAGAATTTTTACAACACTGGTTGGCTTCATTCGGTTGGAATTCCATGAACGGCCTATGTCTGACCCGAATTATGCCCGGCGGACTTCTGTACGTTCGAAAAAATTTCATGCGCGAAACCACGTTTCAAGGCAAGAAAAATCACAATATCCGAAAAAATTATCACGCTTCCATTCAGAAGTATTTTGGCATCGACCCGCAAGTGATCGAGCAAGCCCGGGCTGCCCTGACGGAAAACCTAGCCATGAAAATGGCAAACGGCGAAAAGGACGCGCCGGAAAAATGGCTGCTCAAACCCGTGACCTGAAAGGATCAGATCGACGGCTAATTTTTCTGGAGGGTGCATTTTGAGCAAGAAATCGTCTTTAGTTCAACAGATTATTTATCAGATTAGGGGGTAAATTCAGTTTGTCATGAAACCAGTTGCGCCTGAACCGGTAAAGCTTTTCACCGGTATTTTGTACAGCGATGCAGAAATCCTCGAACAAGCACTTGCTCTTCTGATGGGGAATTTTGGCCGTCTGGATTTCAAAAGCCAGGAATTCAAATTCAACCAGACCGATTATTATCGCGCCGAGATGGGCGGACCCATCTGGCGAAAATTCGTTTCATTTACGAAGCTCATCAACCCGAAGGAAATTGCGGAAATAAAAATCGCCACCAATAAAATCGAAGAACAATTAGCCGTGGCTGGCCAGCGCAAAGTCAACTTAGATCCTGGCTACCTGGACTATAACAAGGTGATTTTGGCTTCGGCAAAATACAATTCCCAGAAAATTTATCTCGATCTGGGTATCTACGCGGATCCAACTTTGTGGTTTGAAAATGGTCGCTATCAACCGTATCCGTTTGCCTTTCCGGATTTTAAAACCGGTGAATACGACGCCGTTTTTACCCATATTCGGGCGTTATTTAAAGGACAGCGCAGAAAATTAAACCGGGCTGAAAAAGCTGAATTCTCTAACTAGCCAAAAATATTTGCACTTTATGAATGCCCCTTTCATTTTCCATAAATGCGTTCTCATGATATTTCATCCCGACCCGTCGGGGTGTGAAATAGGTCAGTTACCTGAAATCAATCCCACAGCCATTATAAATAAAGAGTCAGAGACTATCTTTGAGAAGTACAGAACAACGAATCTAAAGAAATGAACACGCGGAACCCAAATGGCGCCAAACCCTTTCTGAAATGGGCCGGCGGCAAGTCTCAACTGCTTTCGCAATTTCGAAAGTTTTATCCGCTAGAGTTGAAACAGGGTAAGATCAAAAAATATATCGAGCCATTCTTAGGCAGCGGTGCGGTGTTTTTCGATGTGGTGAAAAATTACCAAATTCAGTCTGTGTATCTTTACGATATCAATGTTGAGCTGATAGTCGCTTACCGGGTGATTCAAAAAAAACCAGCAGCGCTGATGGAGTTGTTAAATAAACTCTCCGGGCGGTATAAATCGTTTGGCGAGGCTGAGCGCAAACAGTTTTATTATGAAGTGCGCGATCGTTATAATTCCGAACGTACGGAAGTGAATTACAAACGATTTTCCGATAAATGGCTTGTCCGAACCGCCCAGATGATTTTTTTAAATAAAACTTGTTACAACGGCTTGTTTCGTTTAAACCGCAATGGCGAATTCAACGTGCCATTCGGCAGCTACAAAAATCCCAGAATATTAGATGAAGACAATATTTTAAAAGTTTCGCAAGCGCTACAAATTGCACAAATTCAAAGCGCAGATTTTGAGGCTTGTGACGATATTGCTGATGCGCAGTCTTTTGTCTATTTTGATCCACCTTACAGACCGCTGAATCAAACTTCAAACTTCACATCTTATTCACAATTTGAATTTGGTGATGAGGAGCAGAAACGGTTAAGTCGTTTTTATGCTTGTTTAGATAAAAAGAATCGGGCAAAGGTGATGTTAAGTAATTCCGATCCAACTAATGAAAATCCAAAAGATCGATTTTTTAATGGTCTGTACCAGGGTTATCACATCCACAAAGTATCAGCAAATAGAATGATAAATTCCAATGCAAAAAAACGTGGGCAAATTAACGAATTATTGATTACAAATTATTAGGCCTAGTTATGGCAAATCCAGGCAAGAGTTTTAAAGACGCTCTTATTGAAGCCATCAAAAGTTGGCAAATAGATGACATGAGAATTTACGATGAGCCTTTTGTCGGCAGCCGGTTTGTGGGCCAAAAAAGAAAAATCGATGTGGTTGTTGAGTACAGGGGGAAAACACTCGGGATTGAAGCAAAAACCCAGCAAACCTCCGGCACGGCATATCAAAAACTAACTTATACCATTGAGGACGCAAAAAGAACGCCTATTTCCACAATTATTGTCTTTTCCGGTGGCGAAATTCAACAGGATGTGAAGGCTCAGCTCATTTCAAGCGGTATTGGCCTCGAGGTGCAATGGTCGCCTGAAAAGGGTTTCGGGTTTGGTTTAGATATTCTAAAACAAAGAATTTTTATCGAATTAGGTTTAGATTGGTTAGCGGATCAAGGTAATAGAAGAATTCAATAAAGAGATTGTTTTATGAATCACGAAAAACTCAGAGCAGATGCTTTAGAAATATTTCAGGCCGGCTTAAAAGCCGCCGACCCAATCGCGGCAGTGCATACATTTCTGCAGCGGCAAGGGACGAATCTGACGGTCGCTGAAAGACCATACCCGCTTTTACAATTTGAAAATATTTACGTGGTGGGCTGTGGCAAAGCCGGCGCCTCTATGTCCGCGGCTGTGGAAGAAATTCTGGGCGACTGGCTCACTTCGGGAATCGTCAACGTGAAATACGGCCACACCGAAAAGTTGAGTAAGGTAAAAATCAACGAGGCCGACCATCCTGTACCGGACGAAGCGGGCATGCGGGGCGCTCGGGAGATCGTTCAACTTTTGGAAAAGACCAGTGCAAACGATCTGGTCATTTGTTTGATCTCGGGCGGTGGCTCCGCTTTGCTGCCTTTGCCCGCAAAAGGTATTTCCCTGCAAGAAAAACAAGAAGTGACCAAAATGCTGTTGGCCTGCGGCGCCAGTATCAACGAAATCAACGCCGTGCGCAAGCATCTGTCGCAACTCAAGGGGGGACAGCTTGCGCGTTTGGCGCATCCCGCCACCCTCATCACCCTCATGCTGTCGGACGTCATCGGCAACTATCTTGACGTGATCGCTTCAGGTCCAACGGTGCCGGATTCGTCCACTTTTCAGGATGTAAAAGCGTACCTTACTCGCTACGAATTGTGGGAGAAAATTCCTTCGCATATTAAGAAACACCTGGAAAAAGGGCTGCGAGGAGAGGTTCCCGAGACCCCGAAAGCCGGCGATCCGATATTTGCAAAAACACAAAACGTGGTGGTGGGTAGCAACATTCAGGCGGTGCTGGCTGCGGAATCCCAAGCTCGGGAGCGGGGCTATCACACGTTAATCTTATCTTCCTTTATAGAAGGCGAAACCCGGGACGTGGCCAGAGTGCACGCGGCCATTGCCAAAGAAATTCTGCAAACCGGGCACCCCTTGACCGCGCCCGCCTGCATGATTTCAGGAGGAGAGACCACCGTAACCCTGCGCGGACAGGGCAAGGGCGGACGCAACCAGGAATTTGTGCTGGCGGCTGCGTTAGACCTCGCCGGCATGAAATCGGTGGTGATTCTCAGTGCCGGCACCGACGGCACCGACGGCCCCACCGATGCTGCTGGCGCTCTTTGTGACGGAACCACCATTGCCAGGGCCGAAAAACTGCAGATGAAGGCGGTGGATTATCTACATGGAAACAACGCGTATCCATTTTTTAAAATATTAAACGATTTAATAATAACAGGACCTACCAACACCAATGTGATGGATTTACGCTTGGTGCTCGTGGGAAATCAATAAAATGCGAAAAACAAAAATTGTCTGCACCATCGGGCCGGCCAGCGATTCGGAAATTATGCTAGAGAAATTAATACGGGCCGGCATAAACGTAGCGCGCTTAAATTTTTCACACGGTTCGCAGGAGAGTCACAGTCAGACCATCCAAAAAATTCGTGCGGTTTCTGATAAATTGCAGCAGCCGATTGCCATTTTACAGGACCTGGCCGGCCCCAAGATACGCATCGGAAACATCGAGAGCGGCAGCATCCTACTCCAGCCCGAGCAAATTTTCACTTTGACCATCGAGGATGTCAAGGGCGATCAAAACCAGGTGTCAGTGAGTTATGATAAACTTCCCGATGACGTACAAGTAAAAGACCGCATCCTTTTGGCGGATGGCGGCATTGAACTGGAGGTGGTGGCAAAGGACGCCAGGACCGTCACCACCCGCGTAAAAATCGGTGGCGAGTTGTCGTCACGAAAAGGCCTCAATTTGCCGACCAGCTCATTATCGGTACAGGCGCTTACTGAAAAAGACGAACATGACCTGATTTTCGGTTTGCAGCAGGGAGTGGATTACGTGGCCATGTCGTTTGTGCGCCGCCGAGAAGATCTTTTGCAAGTAAAGCAAATAATGAAAAATGAAAAAGCGCTGTCGCCCATCATCGCCAAAATCGAAAAGCACGAGGCGCTGGAGAATATCGACGACATCATCGCTGAAGCTGACGGCATCATGGTGGCGCGCGGCGATCTGGCCGTGGAAACGCCTTTAGAGAAAGTGCCACTGGTACAGAAGATGATCATTCGAAAATGCAATGAGGTCGGCAAGCCGGTGATCACCGCCACGCAGATGTTGAAATCCATGGTGGACAATCCGCGGCCAACGCGCGCGGAAACCAACGACGTCGCCAACGCGGTGTTAGACGGCACCGACGCTGTCATGTTATCCGAAGAAACCACCATCGGTCAATTTCCGGTGGAGTCGGTAAAAACCATGGTCAAAATCATTCAGGTCACCGAGTCCAGCAATACCGCTAAATTGCAAATGCTTCCACCAAAATACGATGAGCCGTCTTCCATTGAACACGCGGTAAGCCACGGGGCCTTTGAAATCGCCCGGGATCTCAAGGCTACTGCGATTTTCACACCCACGCAATCTGGCACCACCGCTCGCATGGTCAGCACTTACCGCCCCACACAACCGATCATTGCCTTCAGTCCAAATTTTCAGGTGGTACGGTGTTTGAACCTGGTGTGGGGAGTGCATCCGCTGTTGACAAAAGCTTATTCGAATTCGGAAGAGATGATCGAACAGGCGAAGAATTTAGCCCTTTCGCTGGATTTGGTTAAGAAAGGCGAGATCGTGATCGTGACAGCGGGCATCCCGGTTGGGGTGACTGGCACCACGAATTTGATAAAGGTGGAAAAAATTTAATTTTTTTTCAGACTTAAACCTGCCAGGTCTTCAAAACCTGGAAGGTTGAAGAAATAGTAATTCAACTTAATTCAAGAATAACAAACAAAAGGAGCGTAAGATGACAACGATTGTCGAAGTTCATGCCAGAGAAATTTTAGATTCGCGCGGAAATCCCACCGTGGAAGTGGATGTGCTTTTGGAGAGCGGCGCCTGGGGCCGGGCTGCGGTGCCATCTGGCGCTTCCACCGGTGAACACGAAGCCATTGAGCTGCGTGACAAAGATGAGAAACGGTACCTGGGTAAAGGGGTGTTAAATGCGGTTAATCACGTAAATGAAACCATCGCACCTGAAGTCATTGGCGAGGACGCCACCGAACAAACGTATCTGGACGGCATTTTGCTGGAATTGGACGGTACCCAAAACAAAGAAAAATTGGGGGCCAATGCCATCCTCGGAGTTTCTCTGGCCGTAGCCAAAGCCGCAGCCAACGCGCTGGATTTACCTCTTTTTCAGTATCTGGGCGGAGTCAATGCCAAAACCCTCCCTGTGCCCATGATGAACATATTGAATGGCGGCGCCCACGCGGATAATAACGTCGATTTGCAGGAATTTATGGTGATGCCGGCCGGTGCGGCGAGTTTTTCTGAAGGGCTGCGAATGGGAGCGGAAGTGTTCCATGCCTTAAAAGCGGTGTTGAAAAACAAAGGTTACAACACCGCGGTGGGCGATGAAGGCGGTTTTGCTCCCGACCTCAAATCCAACGAAGAAGCGCTGCAAGTGATCATGGAGGCCATTGCAAAAACCGGCGCTGTAGCTGGCAAAGATATTTTCATCGCCTTGGATCCCGCTTCCAGTGAATTCTATCATAGCCAGGCCAAAAAATATGAGCTCAAATCCGAAGGCAAAGCGCTGTCATCCGAAGAGATGGTGAGATACTACGAAGCGCTCTTGAAAAATTATCCCATCGTTTCCATTGAAGACGGCCTGGCGGAAGACGACTGGGAGGGCTGGAAATTCTTTACCAGCGAACTGGGTGGCAGAATTCAAATCGTCGGGGATGATCTGTTTGTGACCAACACCGAGCGTTTAAAGCAGGGTATCGACAGCCAGGTTGCTAACTCGATTTTGATTAAAGTCAACCAGATCGGAACTTTAACGGAAACGTTGGACGCCATCGAAATGGCCAAATCCGCTGGTTACACTTCGGTGATTTCCCACCGTTCGGGAGAAACCGAGGACACCACCATCGCCGATATCGCGGTCGCGACCAATGTGGGTCAAATTAAAACCGGCTCCGCCTCCCGCACCGACCGTATTTGCAAATATAATCAGCTCCTGCGCATCGAAGAGATGTTGGGAGAGTCCGCCATTTATCCGGACAAATCCATTTTAAAACGTTAACCTGCACGAAATTGTGCATTTGCTTTTCGTGTTAAAATGGATATTGCTTGATTTAAATTAAATGAAAAATTATATTTCATGATTGTTTTGAAACAAATCAAATCTGCCTCTGCCAGTTTGCCAATCCTTCTCTGGCAGAGGTAAAACGCCATTAAAATTTATTTATCTCAAACCATCGATTTTTTTACATGCGCCGACGGGAATGACGGTTCTCATAAGATTTCAATTTTTATAACCACAAAAGGATTTATCCGGAAGGAGGAGTTATGGAGCCAAAAAGATTGCTCTGCATTGTTCTGAGTTTAATTTGTTTCACAGCTTACTCAAACGTCGTTTTTTCACAAAACGCGGAAGCCGCTTCTCACACCAAACCTCCGTTAAGTGAACGAATTGCGAATTACGAAATGGATGTCAAATTAGACGTTTCCAAACGTTTGGTCGATGGCACGGAAATCCTGACCTGGAAAAACACCACTTCGTATCCGGCCACGGAACTGCGGTTTCATCTTTATTATAATGCTTGGATGCACGACCAGAGTTCCATGCTCAAATCCGTGCGCTACCGCTCGCGGGATTTATCTGATTATCACGACAACGATTGGGCGTATTGTGACGTCCGCTCTATGAAAATTCTGCCGGCGCCAGGCTGGAGTGCTACCAGTCTCACCGAGAAACTGCAATTCATTCAGCCGGATGACGGCAATGAGCACGATCGCACGGTTTTAAAAGTTGATTTGCCAAAACAGGTGGCGCCCGGCGAAACCATTCGGTTGGAGATTGCCTGGCAATCCAAAGTGCCGCGCACCTTTGCCCGCACCGGCGTACGCGGCGATTATTATTTTCTGGCACAGTGGTTTCCCAAGATCGGCGTGTTTGAAGCAAACGGTCAATGGAATTGCCATCAATTCATTCAAACCGAATTTTATGCCGATTTTGGGATTTATGATGTGAAAATGACCGTGCCGGCCGGCTGGGTGGTTGGTGCTACTGGCAAAGAAATGGAGAAAACCGAAAACAGCGACGGCACTACCAGCCATCGATATTACCAGGAAGATGTACATGATTTTGCCTGGGTCACCACGCCGCATTTCAGTGTCCACAACAAAACATTCGAAGATCCGGGATTGCCGAGTGTCAATATGCGCCTCTTGCTCATGCCGGACCACACCGATAAAAAGGACCGTTATTTTGCCGCCACCGAAGCCGCGCTGAAATATTACGGAACCTGGTGGGGAGCGTATCCCTACGATCATCTGACCATCGTGGACCCGGCCTATCGCTCAGGTTCTGGCGGTATGGAATACCCGACATTTTTCACTGGCGGCACAAGCTGGCTTTCGCCCATCGAACGGCGCTCGCCGGAGGGGGTAACCGTGCATGAGTGCGGTCATCAATTCTGGTACGGCATTATAGCGAACAATGAATTCGAATATGCCTGGTTGGACGAAGGTTTCAACACCTATTCCACCACGCGCACCATGGAGGTAGCTTATCCTGATCCCGTTCTCACCAGACGCTATTTTGAAGGGTTTATTCCCATCATATTTTCCGGCGTCCCAATTGCCGAGCGTACTCAAGGAGCAAATCAATATGACGGTTTCCGATCCATGCTGAAATTGGATAAAATGTCCACACTTTCATGGCAGTATGGCCCGGGTGCCTACGGTTTGAATTCCTACGGGAAACCCGGCATGATGCTGCGCACGCTGGAGAATTATCTCGGCTGGGAAACTTTTCAAAAAATCATGTCCACCTATTATAAACGCTGGAAATTTCGGCACCCGAAACCGCAGGACTTTTTTGCCATTGTCAACGAAGTCAGCGGCCAGGACATGACCTGGTTTTTTGAGCAGACGTACAACAGCTCCGATGTTTTCGATTACGCTGTGGGCTCGGTAAAATCCACGCCGGTAAGAGCCCCCAAAGGTTACGCCGTTGGAGAAGATGGTTTAACATTTGTTAAAGACCATTTGCAAAACGAGAGTAACGACGTTGATTCCACCAAACAATTCAGTTCGACCGTTTTTGTACGCCGTTGGGGCGAGGCCGTCTTTCCAGTGGAGGTAAAAGTCACTTTTGGGGATGGGGAGACGGTGATGGAACAGTGGGATGGCAAAAACCGCTGGGCCCGATTCGATTATGTGCGCGGCGCCAAAGTCAGCCAGGTGGAAGTGGATCCCGACCACAAACTCACTTTGGATGTGAACTTCAGCAACAACTCCTGGATTCGTGAACCACAGGCGCAAAAAGCCGCCATTAAATGGGCTTCAAAATGGCTGATCTGGCTGCAAAATTTGATGGAGTATTTTGCTTTTTTTTCGTGAGAAAATCAAAGGCCCGGAGATGTTTGATTCTCGCATGCTAAAATTAAAAACTAGAAAATGAGGGTAGGAATATGAAAATTATCCATGCATTTAAAGCGGGCATTGGCTTGGTCAGTCAATCGAAAAAATACCTTTTAATGGTTTATTTAATAAATTTAGCCGTGGCCGTCATGCTGGGAACACTTGTTTCAAATCGTCTGGAAAAGTCGTTCGGAAACAGTCTGGCAAGCGAAAAGATGCTGGCCAGTTGGGACGATCACTGGTATCGCAGCTATTCCACTCAGGTTCAGGGGGTGGCCCGAACATTTAGTCCGAGTGTGGTAGGTATTGGCGCGGTCTTTAATGGGCTGGATACTTTTTTACAGGGTGAATTAAGAGAGGGAAATCAAACCATTGTAGCTGTCGGTTTGCTCACCCTGCTGCTGTGGACGTTTTTTTCAGCAGGATTTATTTCAATATATTCTGCCCGGCAGGAGACGACTTCGTTTTTTGAAAAGGCGGCTTTCTTTTTTCCGCGGTTTCTGGGTCTGGCAGCGTTAGCAGGGGTTTTGTACTACTTGCTGTTTCATTTTGTACTAAACTGGTTAAATGAATCGGTGGATGAGCTCACCCGCGAAACCATCGATGAGCGTGTCCATTTTGCTTATACCGTCATCAAATACCTGCTTCTCTGGATGGTGGTCTGGAGTGTCAACCTGCTTTTCGATTACAGCAAAATTCTCACCGTGGTTAAGGATCACAAAAATTTTCTCACCGCGCCATTGCAAGCGGTTGTGTTAATTTTTCGCAATATTGGTAAAACTTTTGGATTATATTTTTCTATCGGCTTGTTAGGAATTATTTTTATGCTGGTTTACTGGCTCATTGCCCCGGGCGCCAAGCAATCTTCCTGGGTATTTATTGCCGGCACATTTGTTTTAGGCCAATTCTATCTGGTCAGTCGCATCTTTACGCGCTGTCTGTTTTTTGCCGGGCAAACGGCCATGTTTGCGGCAATTACTTCTGGAGAAGAAAAATCGGAGGCATAGCGGGAGAAATCATTGTTCCGCGCGACGGAACAAGGCACTTGACCCAACTGCGCGCGCGGGCTGCCCGCCCCGCGGGGCTCCCAGCCTGCGTGTTCGTGGGTCAGCGCCGCGATTAGCCATACGTAATGAGGAGATATAGATGATAGGAAAAACCATATCCCAGTACCGTATTTTAGAAAAGGTCGGCAGTGGTGGGATGGGAGATGTTTACAAAGCCGAGGACACAAAGCTGAGACGCAACATCGCTCTAAAATTTCTCCCACTGGAATTGACCCGCGACGAAGAAGCGCAGCAACGTTTTGTGCACGAAGCAAGAGCTGCGTCCGCGCTGGACCACCCGAATATCGGGACCATCCACGAGATTAACGAAAGCGAAGGACATTTCTTCATTGCTATGGCTTACTATGAGGGTGAAACGCTAAAAGAAAAGATTGAATCCCGCAAGACGGGACTGGCCGTCGAGGAAGCCATCGATATTGCCATCCAAATTGCGCAAGGTCTCGCTAAGGCGCATTCGAAAGGCATTATTCACCGGGATATCAAGCCCGCTAATGTTTTGATAACAGATGATGGACAGGTCAAAATTATCGACTTCGGTCTTGCGAAGTTAAAGGGACGTACCGTGCTAACGAAGACGGGCACGACCATGGGCACAATAGCGTACATGTCGCCTGAGCAAACTCAGGGTGCTGCCGTGGACCACCGCACAGACATCTGGGCATTAGGCGTCCTGCTATATGAAATGCTTGCAGGGGAACACCCCTTCAAAGGGGACTATGAGCAGGCTGTTATGTATTCGATTTTGAACGAGGAGCCGGAATTTATCACGAAAATGCGCGGCGAGGTGCCGGGGCAAATAGAAAAAAGGATTTTAGAGAAGGCGCTCGCCAAGAGTCCCGAGAAGCGCTTTCAGACGATGGAAGAGATGCTCGTGGAGCTGAACAATGCGGCCGAGGAGCTCAAAGAGGGTCACCGTAGAAAACCGCGCGTCTTCAGGCTGGGGAGAAAACAGCGCAGAGCTGTTTATCGAGTATTTGCAGTCGTTCTTATGGCAATAGTCTTTGGAATTTATTTGTGGCAGAGCAAGGTCGCAGAGGCAACTCCTGTCTCTATCGCTCTGCTACCACTGGCGAGTATTACAAATGATGCTGATCAGGCGTGGTTTACCGATGGCATGACCGACGCTCTGATTACCGACATGGCCAAAATCAGCGGGTTACGTGTCATTTCTCGCTCCTCAGCGATGCGATATAAGGGAACAAGCAAGGCGCCATCGGAGATAGCTAAAGAATTGGGTGTTGAGTACGTGATCGAAGGTTCAGTTGTCAAGATGGGCGACCAGGTCAAGGTTTCTGCGAGGTTGATCGATGCACGCAAGGATGAGTATTTGTGGGCCCAGGACTATGAGCGAGATTTCAGGAATATTTTGACTTTGCAGGGTGAAATTGCCCAAACTATAGCCGATCAGATTCAGGTTAAGCTGACCCCGCAGGAGGAGACACGGCTTGCCGGTGCCCGCCAGGTAAACCCCGAGACCTACGAGGCTTACCTTAAGGGGATGTTCTACCTGAACAAATCCACGCCGGCGGATTTCAAAACAGGCATGACATATCTGAACGAGGCTGTTGAAAAAAATCCAGCGGATGCCATGGCGTATGCAGGGCTGGCACTCGGCTACGCCACGCTCGGTCATGGTCCTGCGCCACCAGAGGATGCCTGGCCGCGAGCCCGAGCAGCGGCTCTCAGGGCGGTAACGCTGGATTCAACGATGGCCGAGGCTTACGCCGCTTTAGCTGACATCAAGCTTTACTACGAATGGGACTGGAAGGGAGCAGAAAAAGCTTTCCAGCGTGCGATGGAACTGAACCCCAGTTTGGCCATGAATCACTACCACTATGCATGGTATCTTGGCCTGTTTGGACGCCTGGATGAAGCCGTAGTGGAACACAAACGAGCCCAGGAGCTGGATCCGCTAACGCCCCTACACACAGTATGGCTGGGAGGGTTGTACTGGTATGGGGGGCGATACGAGGAGGCGTTAATCGAAGCCCGGAAGTTAGTCGAACGGTATCCCGACAATGCGGTCAGGTTGTTCGTTCTGGGAACGAGCGCTGCATCACTGGGGATGTACGAGGAGGCGATCACAGCGCACGAAAAGTTGGTGGCGATCAATCCGTTTTGGAAATACGCTCTCGGGCGTACCTACGCAGCGGCTGGCCGGAAGGATGATGCTCGGAGAATACTGGCTGAGTTGGAAGCACAGGAAGCCACCTCATGGAATGCTTTGGGATTAGCCGAATTGCATTCGGCCCTGGGGCAGAAGGATGAGGCATTCCGCTGGCTCGCTTACGAGCCGCCCCACGCCTGGCTCCCCTGGAGCAGAACGAATCCTGCATTGGAGCCTCTGCGCGACGACCCGCGCTTCCGAGATCTGCTGCTGCGGATGAACCTCCCTGAATATGAAACTTTTGCTAAGAAATAAAACGGGTTTCACGGGCGTGAAATAAGACATGGAAATCTTAACCTGAGAGCCTGATTTACAGGCACAACAAAAATTTGCACTGGATTGCGGGCACTTGCGTAATTTCATGGTCCGTGTGAAAAATCGAATCCTCAACAAAAAAAACACACCGCTATGGTCATTTTCCGAAAATCACTCGGAGAAACTTTTTAATAAACCGAGCTACACAGGCATTTACAGATCCGTTCTGCATGACACCCGGTTATTTCCACTTTGATTGATCCAGTTTCACGCGTCTGCGGAGTTTTACAACAAGAAAAATTTCTGTCACCTCTGAGCACCATACATCAGCGCCGGCTGGGACTGGCTTTGTTTTTATTTATTGCTTCTTAAAAATATATTTTCTAAAATACAACAAATTTAACTAAATTAGTAAGGGAGATTTAAAAAATGATAAATAAGGATTTTTATCCATTGTTTAAATCAAGTTTATTTGTTTTCCTGCTATGTGTCTCTCAATTATTAGTGGCTCAAACGCAGGAGTTGAAAAGAATCCTCATCAATCAATTTCCCGTACCGAATGTTGAAGAATCTGATTGGATCAATGAAATATCGACTATAAACGTTCTTAACGATGACAACCAGAAGATGTTTACAGTTAAAATAATTCCAGATTCAGGTCAGATCAAGGTAATGCCTACCCAAATATTTCCAATAAAGGTGTTTGTCAATAAAAAACTTATGGATTCTCAGCTTATCCAATTATCAAACAAAATCAAGAAGCATAAAGTAGGCTTGAAAAGCGATAACGACGAGCAGGAGTATTTTTTTCTCGAGGCCAGAATAGGTAATAAATTAAGATTGAAAGCGACGGACCTATTAATTGTTCCTTTTGTATTAAAATTGTTGAATCAGCCATTTAGATTATTTTTCCCCAAAAAGGTCAAAATTCAAATATTCAAACGTGAGACTTGATTAAACAATCAACCGCAAGTTTGTTCAATGATTTTAATCGTTCAGGGTGGCTGAAATTTGCGGTGGTCGGGTATCTAAAAAAGAATGTTTAGGAAACGCTCGATGGATTTGATATCTCTAACTAAAAAAGATAAAGAATTGTTTTCTCAACAATTGGAGCGGCCCGATATAACCTACCAGGTATGGGAATTAGGAAGATTATTTGCGTGTATTTCAGAGGTCGTTTGGCGGATGCGAGCATTTTTAAACAAAGAACACCAAGGGCAAGAAGGGTCGAATTTAGACCGTGAAGCGAAGAATTTGTTTGAAAACTTTTTGTATTTGTGTAAGATTTTAAGTAATAGTATGAGAGTCTTAGGTGACATAACAAAAATTGCAAAAGATATTGCACGTTTCACTAAAGAAGATCAAGGAAGTGCATTAAATACAAAAATAGATTTAATATCTCAGGAAATAAAAGAATGGCAGAATCGAATACTCTACGAAATAAGAGCGAAATCGATACATCTTTACAACATTTATATATGTAGTGTTGGATTAAGGAGCCTGCAAACAAAATTGATGTATGGTGTTCATGAAACTGATGTTGAACAACATATCCAAACGAACATTGAAAATCTTGAAAAGCTTGAAAAAGGCGACAAACTTTTAACCAGTCCGAATTGTGAGATTACGCCGCATATTTTAAGAATCATCAAATACAGGCTGAATGGCGTTATAAGTCACCTTTCAGAACTAAGAAAATTTGCGGAAGAGAATCCAGTAAGGTTTAAGGAGCTAATTGAGGAAAGGGCTGAAATTCTGGAATATCTGATTCTGGATATAAAGAACCCCGCAGATTATTTGTCTCCAAAAAGGAGATTGTTAATCAATATTGTGCCGTTTATTGTTTGTTATTATTTAGTAGTCATTCCAATTGTGATTTTCTCTGAGCTCAATTTGTGGTCTTTTTTGATGGGCAATAAATTATTTATCGCTCTATTGTCAGGATTGATTCCACCCTTTATGTCCTTTTTAATCTGGGTTTTTCAGTGGACAAAAAACCAGTTAATCATTTCAAGTTTTAAATATCAAATTTCGGAGTTCATTTTAGATTGAATGCTTTAAACACCTCTGCAGAGCGATGCACGAATGACGCGGAGATCAGCACTTGTGTTGTTCAGCGATTTATTCCTTGAAAAATAAGATGATTATAGCTACATTGAATTGTGAATTCATTTTTTAAAATACAAAAAGTTTTTAAAAAAGTAAAAATTGATCAACAAAAAAACGATTTTGCCTTTTGGCAAACCCAACCATACGAAACCCGCCTTGCCACTTTAGAACAAATACGGCAAGAATATCACCGCTGGAAATATGGTACTGAACCAGGATTTCAAAGAGTTTATACAATCGTTAAACGAAAATGACGTTCGATACCTGATTGTTGGCGGCTATGCATTAGCTTTGCATGGGCACCCACGTTATACCAAAGATTTGGATATTTGGGTTTACCTGAACAAAGTAAATGCAGAAAACCTGATTAAAGCTATAAACCAATTCGGATTCGGTTCATTAGGTTTACAACCTGAAGACTTTCTTGATCCAGAAACAATCATTCAACTCGGTTACCCCCCAAGTCGGATTGACCTTATTCTGGCTCTGAAAGGAGTAGATTTTGACCATTGCTATTCTAACAAAGTTGAAGTGCAGGTTGATGAAATATTGATGAATTTCATCGATTTGGAAAATTTTAAAAAAAATAAAAGAGCAACCGGTCGTTTGCAAGATTTAGCTGATTTAGAGAAACTGGAGTAATTTTTCAATCGCCCGAAATCGACTCATCGAACGTCATATTTTAGAAACGCCACAAATGCTCCGGCAAAGGCGGTTAGTGTAAACAGAGCGAGCAAACCAAAATCGATGATTGTGGGCGCGACCGCGTCGTTGAGGGCAGTTTGCGGTGGGGTAAATTTCGGCATGTCGCTGAGATTCAGGTGACCTTTATCCCGTCCGGTGTCGATTTTCATGCCAGATTCACTGTCAAGGGTGATGCGAATTCCGCCACGGCTGCCGGTTTCTTTCTGTTTTTTCTCTTTGTATTCGATAAATTGTGTGCGGTAGTTTTGCATGGCGTCTTCGTAGCGCGTTTTCAGGCGGATGTTGGTGTCGGCTAAATTCATGGCGGTTAGTTGAAACGCCGAAGCGGGCGAAAAGCGAGAAATGGTGAAAGCCAGTCGCTCCTGCTGGGCTTTACGGTTGCGCAAATCTTCCTGCAACTTAAGATTAAAATCGTTGATGGCCGCCTCAACCTGTTTGCGGGCGGCGTCTTCTTCCTCCATCCACTCCCACAGATGCTCATCGCGATAATTTGCGCGTTCTTCTTTGGACAGGCCGGCCATGGCTGCGGAGCGTTTCTGCCATCGTGTCTGCATTTCTTCCGTGAAATGCGTCCAGCGGGATTTCGCAAAGCCATCCTGCTGGCCGTCAATTTCAGCGGCCGATGGCAGGGGAACCAATTTGCCCGCGGCCATCACACCGGCTCTGGGAAAAATCAACACAAAGAACACCCAGCTTACCAATAAAATCAAAAACGCGATGGCCGAATGCCGGGTAAACGATGAAATCAGCAGCCCAGAAGCGATGAAATACGTGAAAAATAAAATCGCGCTGCCTATCAACAGCGTAATCTTGATCCAGTGTTCGCCAGTCAGAGGAATCCCGAACAAAGAAACCAGCAGTAATCCGAGTAAAATCGGAATGAGAAGGGGAATCACCATGCCGATCCAGGAACCGATTAGCTTGGCGAGAATGTACTGCGCGCGCGGGACGGCGTTGGAAAATATCAGCTTTAAGGTGCCTTTCTCTCGCTCGCCATTGACGGCATCGTAAGTAAACAAAACCGCGATCAAAGACAAAACGATTTTGACGATGAAGGTAAAATCGATAAATCGAAACACGGCGAAAATCGGGTCGTCGGAATAAACGCTGTTGGTCAATTTGATGGCACTGAACGAGCTGATGGCCGACAAACGCCCGACGTCATGCTGGACGCCGGAAACAAAAATCTGCATGGGATGCGGTTTGCGGTAAACGCGTGTTCGCAGACCCTGGTAGGAAGACTGCTCTCGCAGCTCTTGTGCTGCCAACTGGGTTGCGGATTCATATTGTTTGACCGCGGCCTTATATTCACGAATACCCACAACGATACTCAACAAAATTAGGATTGAAGACACTCCAAAAGTCGCGATGAATTTGGGGCTGAGAAAAATGGCTTTGAGTTCTTTTTCAATTAAGATTTTGAGCATTTTTTCACTCCAAATTTGTTTTGCACTACAATAAAGTAACTGTTCAGTTGTTTGCTGTTGGCTGTTGGCTTTTAGCTTTTAGCTTGCTGATAAGATTATTTATCATCATTTGTTCTTTGTTTAACTGATCCAAAACTACTCTGATATCTCCAGATGGGATGATAGACAGTTCTTCAATAATAATTAATTGAGTTTCGAATTCAAACGATGAACCTAAAGTCATTTCCGGGAACCGTTTGAAATCTATTTGGCTGCGGCGACTGCAACCCTCGGCAATGTTTGAAGGTATCGATACAGCCGAACGACAAATCTGACTTCTTAAGCCATATTTTTCTTGAACAGGAAGGAATTCTGCTAATCGGTAAACTTGTTTAACGATCGCAATCCCAACTTTCCAAATATTCCGAGTCCTGAAATCTATCACGTGCCTCAGCCGCAGCGGGATTTCAGGGCACTTAACTTGCTAATAAAAATAAACTTTCGATAGGCTCCAAACGACCCAAGAATCCACAGCCCCGCTGTCGGCTGCAGGCGATGTTAGACGTTTTTAGCTATTCCATATTTTCAATTCGATGATGTAATTTTGCGACCGCATTCCAATTGTGATATCTTGCATAAACACTCGATGTATTTTTTTCTTTCATTTTAATCAACGCTTCATTCCAATAAGCAATTAATGCTCGTCGCACTCCATCCAAACTTAGAAATTCATTCACATCATCAAAAGAGCCTTCAAATATAATCGACGTCGATCGAGGTAATGCTGTTGCATAATGATCGACTTCAATAGTCCCATTATGTCTCATTATCCAGTTAATGACCTGCCCAAAATCAAAAATTAATCTGTCCACTAAAATCATATTTTGTTGTTTTAAATCTTTTCTTCCAAGTGTGCTAAATGCCACTTCATGAGATCCAATATTAATTGTGAAATATCTTCCGCCTGAAGTTGATGGAAACAATACAAAAGTCCACGCACCTTGAAGATTTAACCAATTCATTAAACCCGTAAAGACAAATAAATTGATAACATAGTTTAAGAAATTCTCATCTTGAAACATTCTGTCTATTTTGGGTTTATGTACTATTTGTTCAGGATCAATTTCATCTAATTTCTTTGAAGCATCTTGAATTGGAACATGAAATAATTCCTTTTGTTGACCAATTGACGTATCCAAGTTGCTTCTAAATGTATAATGCAGATTATGTTCAACTTTTCGCCAATCATTAACTTGGCGAAAATCAGCTATTGACCAAGGACCAAGACTCTTATAGGGTTCAGTTGTGTTTATCTCTTTTATTCTTTTTAATGGAGGATAATCCGTCCCACCTATTTTGATACAATCGGTTTTTGGAGATGTTAAAATGTATATATAACCTACTGATTTATCCATTCCTTTTCTCAATCGTTGAATTTCTTACGTCTAACATGGTTTGCAACCAACTTATAGTATTACTTCTGAACTTTTGCATTTTTTTACAAGAAAATGGCTAAATGACGCGAAGTGAATGACACGACCCGTCATAAAGTCATCAGGTCATTTGCCTTTGGCGTCATTTTAGACAGCAGCAATAATTCACCTCTGTCAATGACAGCGAAGCTTAATGACGGCTGATAATAGCACCATGGTTTGGACTACAACAAAGCAAGTCATTTAAACATTTGCGGCTCCGCCGCGCTAGGAACAATGGCCAACAGCTAACAGCTAAATGCCAATAGCTGAATAGTTACACAATAAATCCACTAACATATTGCAATTAAATTCCATTTGATATGTTCATTTTATCTTTTGGGTTTCACTAACCTGAATTGAGCGATTTGAGCCGGCATATTCGCACAGATGGGTCGATTTGTTAGAGAGTGGGTGTTCACGCCGATGATGAATCGCTTGGTTCAGGTCTAAATTTATCGCACATCATAACGGAGAAATTTCACAAACGCTCCCGCAAAAAACAAAACATTGAAAAATCCCAGAAGCCCGATGTCAAACAGAGCCGCATTTAATGAGTTTGTCAAAGGTATTTGATGGTACTTAAACTCGGGCATCTCTTTGGGGTCGATGGGCTTTTCTTCTTCCTCATCGTCCTGCTTTAAATGCATGATGATCATGCCGCCGCCGGGATTCATACCGGTTTTTTCCTTCATGAATTCACCGTACTCTTTTTGGTAAGCCACAGCTTCCTTTAAAAAATGGTTCTTTAGCTCGATGGAGACGCCGGTCAACTTGGTCGTCGCCAGGGAAAAAGCAGAGGTCGGTGACATTTTCGCCAGACTGAAGGCCAGGCGTTCCTGTTGTATCTGGCGATTGCGACGATCTTCATTCAAGCGATCGGTCAGCTCCAGCATCTTTTTGTTTCGTTCCTCAGCAAGCTTTTCCATGAATTTCTGGAATTCCTGGTGCATGGCTTCGAAATCGCTGGTTTTGCCGGGTTTAAACGTGGCCATTTTTTTTCGATCTTCGTTCCAGAGCTGCGACCGCAAGCGATTTTTTTGAGAGGCTAACTCATCCACCGATGGTACCTCCACGGCACGTCCGGCGATCAGCACCGAAGTGCGGGGAATGATCAGAACCGCAAAAATCCAGATCACCAGCAGCAACAAAAAGGAGTTGGAAGAGCGCGTGGTCATGGCTGAGATGAAAATGGACAGCGTGAGAAATACCCCAAAATAGAGCAGTCCTGTGAGCACGATGAACAGCAACCGAAGCCATTCCTCGCCGGTTAGGTGCAGCCCCATCATTGGTAGGATTAACATGCCTAACAGAATGGGAATGAGCAGTGGCGCCACCAG
This sequence comes from bacterium, assembly GCA_046757025.1. Taxonomy (GTDB): domain Bacteria; phylum Zhuqueibacterota; class Zhuqueibacteria; order Oceanimicrobiales; family Oceanimicrobiaceae; genus JBHHXN01. The sequence continues at coordinate 8,991 of JBHHXN010000051.1, read as the reverse complement.
GGCCAGGAACGAGCCGATGAGCTTGCCGAGAATATATTTGTCGCGGGCCATGGCGTTGGCAAAAGTGAGTCTGAGCGTTCCCCGTTCCTTTTCTCCGTTGATGGCGTCGTAAGCAAACAAGATCGCGAAAAGAGAAAACACGATCTGAATGAGGAAGTCCAAATCGAGAAAGCGAAAGAGGGCGAAAATCGGATCGTTGTTGAAGCGACTGTCGTGAGCAGATAGCTCGCCCCGGCCGGCCATTTCAATGGTGCGGCCGATGTCGTTTGAGATGCCGATAACAAGCGATTCCAGAGGCTGCGGCGGCAGAAAGATGCGGTAGTTGTTCACTCGCAGCCAATCGGTCAGTCCTTGTAACTGCCGGAAATTTTCAGCTTTTGCGGCCCGGTATTTCTGCAAGTTAACTTGATGATTTTGTGCACTGGCATAAAAAGTCAGTAAAATCAATAGCGAACACACGCCAAAGGTTACCGCAAATTTTGTGGAACCGATGATTTCGCGCAGCTCTTTTTCGATGATCAGTTTTATCATAGAGTCATTCCCATCAAAAAATTAGATGGCATGCTAAATTTAGATTCCCGCGTTTCGCGTAGCCGGTGCCTGATGGCCGGCCATGTATGCCATGTACAGACTTTCCAGGTTTTCCCGCACGAGCTGGTCGCGGGTTTTTTGCATGATCAGTTTGCCCTGTTTCATGATGCCAACCACGTCGGCAATTTCTTTGGCTCGAAAAATATCGTGTGTGGACATGAGGATGGCTTTGCCTTCGGAGCGCAGGGAATCCAACAATCCGATGAACTCAAACCCCGCTTTGGGGTCGAGTCCGGCGGTGGGTTCGTCCAACAAGATGGCCGGCGCGTCTTTGAGAATTGCAATGGCGATACCGCACTTTTGCCTCATGCCTTTCGAAAAGCCTTTCAGTTTTTTGTCATGCGCTTCTTCCTGCAGTCCCACTCGCAGAAGCGCCTTTTTGTAATCCTCTTTGCTGTAGTCGTTTTTACCGCCCAGTCGGGCAAAAAAATCGAGATTTTGCAACGCGGTGAAATTGGGATACAGCATGACATTTTCAGAAACAAACGCCAGTTTTTCTTTGGCTTCCAGGGGCGCTTTGTGCGTCACAATACCGTCCACCAGGGCCTCGCCCGCTGTGGGTTCGATAAAATTAAAAAAGATATTGATGGCGGTGGTTTTACCGGCGCCGTTTGCCCCCAGCATGGCGTAAACCTGGCCAGCCTCCACTGAAAAGGAGACCTCGTCCAGCGCCAGCACGCCGTCTTCATAGCGCTTGCTCAGATTTCGGGCCTCAATCATGGCCCGATGATTCTCTGCCGATTCACTTTCTCGAACCGTAGTCGATAAATTTTGATGATTCTGATTTTGCATGCCAAACCTCAATGGGTTTTTATTGTCAAAAGTGAATGATTTTACTCATTTTCGATTGTCAGTTTAATTTTGGTAATGGCTGAACGTTCAGCAGCGCCGCCATTTTTTTTGCGACTTCGGTGTTTTCGTAAACGCCGGTGAACCATTCAGCGTGCGGCCCGAAGGCGAATATGGGCACATCCACAGCGGTGTGGCCGCCGGTACTCCAGCTCGTTTGTAATTCTTCGCCATCCAGGCTGCCACCGGTGAGCGTCAGCCCGCCGGTTTCGTGGTCGGCGGTAATCAGCACCAGCGTGTTTTGGTTTTTTTCAGCAAATTTCCTGGCCACTTTAATGGCTTCGTCGAACAGGAGCATTTGTTCGACGGAGCCTTCAGCGTTTTGGTCATGGCTGCGCCAGTCGATTTGGCTGCCTTCCACCATCAAGAAAAATCCTTTCGGATTTCTGTTCAAAAGGTTCAAAGCCTTGTGTGTCATTTCTGCCAGGGACGGCTCGGGTGGATGTGTGGTTAAGGCGTTGTTTTGAAAGAGACCTAAAAGATACTTGCTCTGTGCCGATCCTAATTGTTCGCGTATTTCTACAAACTTGTAACCATTTGCCTGTGCTTCCGCGAGCAAATTGCGATCATCTGTTCGTTTACTTGCTGGATTGGATTTAGGAAGAAAGTAAGCCTTGCCGCCGCCCAGCAGGATATTCACTTTTGCCGCGATCATTTGAACCGCGATTTCAGCGTGCTGGCGGCGGGATTCCACGTGGGCAGCAAACACCGCCGGGGTGGCGTGGGTGATGGTTGATGTCGCAACCAGGCCGGTTGACAGGCCTTTGTCTCTTGCAGCTTCGAGAATGGTCATCGCGTTTTTGCCATCCGGTGTGCGCGAAATGACCCCATTGCGGGTTTTAACACCGCAAGCCAGGGCCGTAGCCGCTGCCGCCGAATCGGTGATGAGCTTGTCAGCCGCATGCGTTTTGAGCAATCCGACTACAGGCATTTTATCGATATTTAAAGAGCCGCCCGCGCCGTGGACTTTAATGCGCGCGAGATTGATCTGTGGAAGCCCCATACCGTCTCCGATCAACAAAATAATATTTTTAACTGAAGAAACATTTGAGCTGGCTGTATTGACTTTAATATGTTTTGTACAACCACCGCTGATTAGAAAAACCGCAATTAAAAATCCGTTAAATAAAATTGCAGTGAACGTGCTCTTCATTTTCTGCATGGGCGTTTTCCTTTTCTCCTGTTATTGTTTTTGGTAAATCTGGAAACATAAACAAAACCAGAAAAAGAATCAACAATTTAATATTTTCCCATGCATGCCCGAACACTTGATTAAGAGTTTATCTGCGCGAGAGTCGAATGCCGTAAGCGACGATCCCGGTTACCAGACTCACTATGAGCAACACGATCAACGCGGTGCCCAACAAATTGGTTTTGGCTTGAATTTCGATGGTGACGGTTTTGTCTTCGGCGTTGATGGGTTGAAGCTCTGAAAGCGAGCTGGTTCGAATGCGTACTTCGTATCGGCCTACTGCCGCGTTTTCCGGGGGCGTGAAATTCAGAACTACCCGTTTTTCTTCCGAAATACCCAATCGGGGAACGATTGCCGGCTCAACCGTTTTCGTCCAGTTTAAAGGTGTATCCACCTGGATCTCGACATTGTCCAGGCGGCGTGAGCCTTCGTTCACCACGTCCACATACATGGAAACCATCCCATCCGGCCTGATGGCGTGAAACAACTGCGGCGCGCGCACAAGTAATTTACCCATTCCCCGCGGCACCAAATCCAATTTCACGTAACCCACACCCAACCGTTTAATTTCTTCCAGGCTCCATGGCCGATTCTTCCGATTCTTTGAATTTTGGGCCCGTTCCCTGGGGATGACCAGAACATAAAAGGATATGGGCTGGTCGATGAGCACGTTGTCAGTGGGTCGGTCCGGCAGATAAACCTGTAAAGCCGCTTCGCGCGTATTGGTGCTTTCGGTGAATTTAAATTGGCTCAGGCGTGCATCGCTGCCGGGATCTTTAAAAAAGCGCGTGATCGCAGAGGGCAGATTCACGACTTCCAGTTTAAAGGTGTTGTTTACCCCGCTGAACAGCTCCAGAGTCAAATCAAAGGTGGCCGTACCCCCCAGTTCAACTTCCTGTGAAAACTGTTCCGACTGCACCATCACTTTGTTGACCGTGGCGTCTTTTTGCAGGTAAATTTTGGGTGAACGCTGCGATCCGTTGCCGTAAACGATATTTACCGTTACCGCATCTAAATCCTGCAGAAGTACGAAGTCGATTGTAGCAGGCCGGCCATATTTGAGCTGCTCAATTTTAAATTCATAAGGTTGACTGATGATAGCATTTTCATCGTTGAGCAGAGAAACATAAACATCGTTGACGATATCGGGCTGCAAGGAACGAAACAGCTCGTCGTCGATATGGAGCAATTTTTTGAATTCCGCATCGCCGCCGGAGGTGTTTTCTAATTTCAAGCGAACGTGTTTGCGGCCGTTTTCTTTTTGATATTTCACAGCCTCCACCACCGACACATATTGACCTTCGAACAGGACCGCCAGCAGGGACTGCTGATAGTTGACCTCTGCGTCGGCAAAGGTATTTCGAGCCCGTGCCAGGTCCAGTTCGGAAATGAGATTTTTCTCAAAAAGCTCTTGTTTGCGCTGGTATTCTGCCTGCGCGTACTCGTAGGCTTCTTTGGCGCGTTTCAAGCCCAGCAGGCGATACTGGTCGTCGCGCTGGTTGAACGGCACGCCGGTTTGGGCAACGGCGGTGCAGATAAAACTAAACTGCATAAGGAAGCTAAACACCCAGGTCGATTTTGGTAAATGCATGTGCGTCTTAGTAGATTAATTTGATGAAATCGATTTCCGTCACAATCTTTGTTTGAACGAAATTATTCCTTCCTTTTGATGATCATTCTTCTGCTGGCGGCTTTTTTCTTGAACGTGGTTTGCATTTTTTTACCACTTCTCAAATAGCTGAGTTTTACTTCGCTGCCGCTGGTGATTTCATCATAAACTTCAAATAATTGCTCGAGGGAAGACAATTTTTGATTCTGGAGATGCGTGATCTGGTCGCCCACCTGGAGGTCCGCTCCTCCCAGGGAGCTTTTTGTGTGTTGCATGATTTCCTTGATCACGATTTTGTCTTTTTCAAATCCGAGCGCCAAGCCGGTGCCCAACCAGGGATGTAAGCCCGTGGATGCCTGACCCTGACCTCCAGCGCTTATTCTCAGGGTTCTTCACTATGGCGCCGCCTGCGTGCTCAGCGCCTTCTCCAGACGTGTCCAACTGGAATTTCAGCTTGCGATCCTTTGGCAGATCTTTTGGATCGACCTTTTTCAGCGATTCGATAAAAAATTCACCGTTGCGGCGGATGCCCATTTTTAACGTGGCCCCTGTTTCCAGACCGTTGTAAATGTCTTCCACTTGCTTCACGGTTTTGACGCGTTTGGCGTTAAGCATGAGGATGGCATCGCTTTCTTTGATGGTGATATCTTCGTAACCTTTGGGTCGCAGATCCGTTGGCAGAACCATGAGCACTCTGACGGTGTCGTTTTTGCTGGTAAGAAACGTTTGCAGCTCCTGCAAATGGAATACGCCTTCCCCGCCTTCAGCCGTTCGTTTAAGCATAACCTGAGCCTGCGATGACGGGGCTGTAAAGCTCGCGATTGCGGTCAGAAAACAATAAATGCGCATCAATTGCATAAAAATCCTCCAAAAAAATATTTGGACCTCTTGGATAAATTAATCTGTTTTAATGCTCTTCAAAATGCCACTCCAGAATGCGGTAGGGAGCTCCCGGCTCAAGGGTGAAGCGGATGGAAAAGGCTTTTTCGTTTTCTGTGGACTGCACGCTCAGTTTAGCGGAAAAGCCTCCGGTTTTAGTGGCTCCGGTCAGTGCAAACTTGCCCAGCTTTTTTTGTATGGTCTTGAAACGCTTTACATGCGCTTCCACGGGTGATTGATTTAGCAGCGGCGTTGCGTAATTTGATTTAACGAATTGAAAAATTTCATCTTCATTTGGGCTTTCAAAAGCGTTCAAAATGGCGGCCGCGCGACGGCCGGTTTCGGAATCGGGTAGCCCCCACTTCTCGGTGAGAAAATCCATGGTTGGCTTTTGTTCTCTGGTTTGACCGGCAGCAAGTGGCGGCAACGTGTCCACGATGCCAATGCCGTCGATTTTAAACGGCGCCTGTTTTTCAAACTGCAAACGAATTTGCCACCAATCGCCGCTTTGTTTTGACTGTACGGTCAATTCCAGTGTGAGATCATCGGCTTTGACTGCCTGGCCAAAATTCACCGCACCGATTTCTTCTTGATCGGCCTGAAGTGCGGCCAATAGTTTTTCTGGTGAATATTTTTTTAAGAGCCGGGAACTACAGAGAGCGTTTATCAATTCACGGTTGTTCTGCTCATCCTGACTGCCGAGTAGCTTTAAAAATGTTAGTGCGCGTCGCCCAATTTCCGAGGACGCCAATTGTTCTTGATTCAGGGTTTCGATTTTCAAGGGGGGAAGCGTGTAATCATAACCAAACACCATGCGAGCGATTTGCTGGCTGATGCGCGTGGCCCGCCTTTCTGCGCTGCTGGAGGTGATGTAGATGACGACGTCTTCGTCGAGGTAGCGCAGAAAATCGGCGGTGAAATAGGGATTGCCACCGTTGTGGGTGATCAGCCGCGTACCCCGGGGCGTCTCAACAATCGACCAGCCGTAGCCGTAAAAGGACGACGCGTGTTGCCCTTCCCGCACATACGGTTTGTACAGCTTTTGCCGGTATTCATCGGAAAGAATGCGGTTGCTTTCCAGCGCTATGTGCCAGCGGTACATATCGCCGGCTGTGGACAGAATGCCGCCGTTTCCGCGCAGGTGCCAGTAGGGTCCGTCTTCGGTGCGCGGATGATCCAGGAAGGTGCCCCAATCTTCGTCCCCGCGATAGCCGTGCGCCATGTTGTCCGCATTCCAATTTGGCACCACATAACCGGTTTGGGTCATGCCGGCGGGTTCGAATAAATTTTCCCGCACAAAGGCGTTGTACGACTGTTTGGCAACCAGCTCGATGATGGCGGCGAGTAAACTGTAGCCCACATTGGAATAAGCATATTCCGAACCGGGCGTGTGCTCAAGGGGCGAATTCATGGCTAACTCAACATATTGTTCGCGGGAAATTTCCGTAAAATCGAATCCCAGCGCCGGCGGGAATCCCGCTGTATGGGTCAGCAAATGATGCAGGGTGATTTGCGATTTGTCTTCCGGCACCCGGTCGAAATATTTTGAAATCGCATCCGGCACCCGGAGTTTACCCTGCATTTCCAGTTTGAGAATAGCGGCCGCGGTAAATTGTTTGGTGATGGAGCCAGTGGTGAAGATGGTTTCCGGGGTCACGGGAATGCCGCGTGCGCGGTCTGCCAGACCGTAACCGCGGGAAAAAATGATCTTGCCGTCTTTGGCTACCAGCAAGGTGCCGGAATAACCGAGATTGGTTTCTCTGATCATATATTCATGTAGTTTGTTTTGTAAATTCTCAATGGATTGGGAATGTGCAGAATTCAAAAATAATAAAAGATTTATCAAAACAAGTGTGTTTGACAGAATAGGCATGGCATTTTTCATATTAAAAAATTTGATTTGATGTATTTGAGTATTTTTTTTGAATTGTTCACTCAAATTTGACGTAATAAAATAATAAATTGTTCGCACTTAACATAGTTAAAGAGTGTTAGAAAGTGTTAATAAATGTTAAAGTCAAAGCATTTTGGGATAAATTTTCGTAAATTCAATCTATGAAGTTAAATAAACGAAAAGTCGGGTTGCTGATATTGTTAACGACCATTGCGTTGATAGGGCTGATCGGCATACAGGTATATTTACTGGCCAATGCCATGCAGCAGAAGCAGCAGGCTTTTAAGCAAAACGTCAACACCGCACTCAAGAACATCGTGCAAAAACTCGAGACTCGGGAAGCGGTGTCCACCTACCTGAACGTGTCGGTGGATGTGGATGAAGTTGCCGGCTCGGACATCTCGCTCTTCCATTTTGACGCCAAAGACAGTTTGAAAGGCAGAAAAGCGCCCCGCCTGTCCAAACCGTATTTAAATATGGCGCCGCAGATTGATTTCGATAGCAGCCGAGTGACGTTTATTTTGATACAGCCGCAGCACGTGCGCATCCGCATTGTGGATTCGCTGGGACAGGTTCTCGATAAAATCGTGGACGAATATCGCCCGGCCGGTCGTCACATCGTGCAGCTCGACACTTCGAAATTTAACCAGGGGGATGTGCAACTGAATTTCAGCACTGACAGTACTTCTTACTGGATGAAAATTCAAACAGACAAAACTTACCATTCGAAACCAAAATTCAATTCAAACAAGCAGCGAAGAATTCTAGTTAACCGCATTGTGCGCGAAATGTCCGGCTTGAAAAAGCGGCCAATCGAAGAGCGGATTCGACAGTCGGTTTTAGACTCGCTGGTGGCGGCGACTTTGCGCGCAAGCGCCATCGAAACGCCGTATGCCTACGGGGTTGTAGTCGCGGCCAATCAGGACTCGGTGATCATGGCCAACAAACCCGAATTTCGAGAGCAGCTTCGGGAGTCGCAATTCAAAAGCACGTTGTTTCCGAACGATGTATTTGTTGAAAACAACGCCCTGACTTTTTATTTTCCCCAGCAACGCTTTTATGTCTTTAAACAAATCAGCGCGCTGGTAGTCATTTCATGCGTTTTCATTCTGGTGATTGTGGTTTGCTTCATCTACATTATCGACACCCTGTTCAAACAAAAAGAGTTTGCCACCCGGCTGACAAATTTTATCAATAATATGACCCACGAGTTCAAGACCCCCATTTCCACTATCGCTTTGGCAAACGAAACGCTCAGCAAGCCAGTGATCTTAAAAGATGAAAAAAGACTGCAGCAATACAACCGCATTATTCAAGATGAAAATAATCGCATGCGAATGCAGGTGGACAAGATCTTACAAATGGCGATTCTGGAGGAAGGGGATTTTCAATTGAGCTGCACGCATCTGAATGTACACGAATTGCTTGCAAAGGTCATCGAAAATCATTCTTTACAAATCGAAAAAAAGGGCGGTAAAATAAACAGTAATTTCCAGGCAGAAAATGCCGTAGTGCAGGCCGACGCCCTGCATTTGAGCAACGTCATTCACAATATCCTGGACAATGCCTGCAAATATACGCGTAAAACTCCAGAGATTTGGGTTACCACAACCAACGAAAATCAAAGTCTGAAAATGCTCATTCGAGATAACGGCATGGGGATTCCGCCGGAAGAACAGAAACACATATTCGATAAATATTACCGGGTGCCCACGGGCAATGTGCATGACGTAAAAGGGTTTGGGCTGGGATTGAGCTACGTGAAACTCATGATGGAAGCTCACAAAGGCTCCATTTCCGTGAAGAGCGAAGTCCACAAAGGCACGACGCTGGAGCTGATTTTGCCGTCTGTAGCCAACGAAAAAAAACAAAAAAACCATGAGTAACCGGGCAAGGTTTACTCAACCAAAGGGATATATTATTTACTCACGTTTCGCACTTAGATAATTTCAACCAGAACAAATAAGTTCAAGCTGA
>JBHHXN010000050.1:0-31512 GCA_046757025.1 bacterium | reverse complement strand
ACTTTACATCTCAATTCAATTTATGACTATTAATATGTGACTATGGTTAATATAATAAATTTTTGTAAAAGCGCAAGTAAAAGTTGACAAAATTATTTTATAAGGTATCGATTTCTTCTTCCGCATTGACATCGGCTGGTGGGTGTTTGCGCTGGCGGGTGGGCTGGCGCTGGTGATCGCGCAATTGACGGTGAGCGCGCAGGCGATTCGGGTGGCGCTGGCGAATCCGGTCGACTCCTTAAAATATGAATAAGATAATCAGATCCCGAGCATCGGGATGAAGCGTTGCGATACGAATGATGCGATTGCGGATTGCAGAGCGAAGTAATTTGATTACAATTCCGCCATCCAAAATCCACATCGGTGATTTAAACCGTGACTTTTACGGCGAGTGTGTCACTTCTTTGACTCATGTGCCCGTTTGTACCCCCAGCTCGTCAACGCCAGCCCGGATAAAATACCCAATCCGCCAAGCGTGGTTCGCCAGTTCAATGCCTCATTGAGAATGATGTTACCCAAAATAACCGCTAACAACGTGCTAGCTAAGGGAATCAATTGCGTTTTTGTGACCGCCATTTTTTGCATGAGCCAGTAGAGCAAGACAAAAGTGAGTGAGGAACCGATCAAAGCGAGATAGCTGAGCGACAACCACGCCTTTAGGGTCCAGTTGTGCGCAAGCGGGTTGCCTTCGAGTATCAAGCCGGCGGCAAGCAGAGGCATGAATCCAACTAACATTTGGCCGATGGTAAGAACCAGGGGATCCAACTGACTGCCGTGGGCTTTGATGAGAATGCCGGCGTAGGCGGTCACTAGCGCTGCGGCCACGATGGCCAGAGCGCCCCAGAATGCGTACTTATTTTCCAGGCGGATCTGGTTTGAAAAAATCAGCGTTACGCCGGCGATGCCCAGTAAAACGCCGGTGGTTTTAACCACGGTCATGGGCTCCGCGGGCAAATGAACGTGCGCCAGCATCAAGCCAAATAGCGGCAGGCTGGTGTAAATGATGGCGGTAAGTCCGGACGAAATGAAAGTTTCCCCCCAAAAAACCAGGCCGTAATTCAGACTGAAAGTCAGAAAACCCGTGAACAAGATGAGACCGACCTCTCTGGTGGATTTTGGAAGCGTCGGTTTGCGTGCGAAATATAAAATAAGCAGCGGAATGACGGCGATGACGAAACGAATGCCGGCAAAAGTAAAAGGCGGCAGATCGGCCAGACCGATTTTGATGAACAGCCAAGTGGAGCCCCAAATGGCACTCAACAACAACCACACAAAAAGATGTAAACCCATTTGGTAAAACTTTTTCCAGAAATCCAGGAGTATGTTTTTAAATTAAGTTGCGCACAGTTTAAGGAATTAATTTTAGATTCGCAATCGAAATCATTCCGACGCTCCGTATTAGCTCGAGAATTTTTTCTGGCCAAACGGTCTTGAATCTGATTTTGACTAAAATCATTGGAATCACTACATTTTTAACCCTTCACTCATTCCAAAAATATTCAAACCGAATAATTTTTATTGACAAGTTTGTATATGGTTGATATATTAACGATATACTTTGATATACCGCAGTCGAAAATAATTTGGAGAGCACAATGGGCACGAATTGGTCAGGCGTCTTTCCCGCTGTAACCACAAAATTCAATAAAGATCAAAATCTGGACTTTGCGGCCATGGAAAGACATCACGCCGCCATGATCGAGGCTGGTGTGCACGGACTGGTGGTGGTCGGTTCATTGGGTGAAAACGGCGTTTTGAGCGCTGCGGAAAAACAAGCGGTGTTGAAATCGGCTGTGCAAACCAGCGCCGGGCGTGTGCCGGTTTTAGCGTGTGTGGCCGAATCTACCACCGCCGCCGCCTGTGAATTCGTGAAAAAAGGCGCGGCCAATGGCGCCGATGGCTTCATGGTTTTACCGCCCATGCGGTATGTAGCGGACCGTCGGGAAGCCGAACACTATCTGAGAACAATTGCCTCGGCCTCCGATTTGCCGATCATGATTTACAACAACCCGGTGGCGTACGGCGTGGATGTGACTCCAGAAATGTTTATGGTGCTGGCAGACGAGCCGAAATTTGTGGCTGTGAAAGAATCCTCCGACGATGTGCGCCGCATCACCGATATCATCAACCGCACGGGCGACCGCTATCAAATTTTCATCGGGGTGGATGATCTGGCGCTGGAAGGTTTGCTGCTGGGCGCGGTGGGTTGGCTGGCGGGACTGGTGTGTGCTTTTCCCAGAGAAACCGTGGCCATCTACCAGCTTGTGCAGGCGGGCCGAATCGAAGAGGCCAGAAAAATTTACCGCTGGTTCATGCCGTTGCTGCATTTAGATGTTTCAACGAAATTAGTGCAAAATATCAAACTGGCGGAAGCCATGGCGGGCTTGGGTACCGAGCACGTACGCGCACCCAGGTTGCCCCTCACTGGTGAAGAACGGGCGCGCGTTGAAGAAATCATTTCTTCGGCTCTTGCCACCCGGCCGGAATTGCCAGAGATTTAGGAAAGCATCGAAAATCAAGTAGTTGAAAATATTTAAACAATTGGATAAAAAGAATGGATCAACAAAACAATTTTATTGCCGGGGAGTGGATTGACTCGGCTGAGGCAAAAGAAAACATCAATCCTTCCGATGTGAGCGATGTGGTAGGCGTGTACACACAAGCAGATACCAAACAAGTCGATTTAGCGGTATCGGCGGCCAAATCAGCCTCGGCTGGTTGGGCGAACAGCACGCCGCAGCAGCGTTTCGATGTGCTGGATTTTGTGGGCAGTGAGATTCTCGTGCGCAAACAAGAGCTGGGTCGGCTTCTGGCCAGAGAGGAAGGCAAAACTCTGCTGGAGGGGATCGGCGAAGTGGGGCGCGCCGGCCAGATTTTTAAATATTTTGCCGGAGAAGCCTTACGCATGGCGGGTGAACACATCCCATCTGTTCGGCCGGGCATTACCATCGACGTCGCGCGCGAACCCATCGGCGTGGTAGGGTTGATCACGCCCTGGAACTTTCCCATGGCCATTCCGGCCTGGAAGATTGCGCCGGCCCTGGCGTTTGGCAACGCGGTGGTCTTTAAGCCGGCCGAGCTGGTGCCGGGTTGTGCCTGGGCGCTGGCAGAAATTCTTTCCCGCTCCGGCTTGCCCGCCGGCGTGTTTAACCTGATCATGGGTAAAGGCGCCAAAGTGGGTCAGGCTTTGGTGGCTCACCCCGATGTCGTCGGTGTCAGCTTTACTGGTTCCGTGGAAATCGGACAGCAGTTAGCATTGAACTGTGCGAAGCGATTGGCGAAAGTGCAATTGGAAATGGGAGGGAAAAATCCGCTGGTGGTGCTGGACGACGCCGACCTCGAGGTGGCTGCTAACGCGGCCATCAATGGCGCCTATTTTTCCACCGGCCAGCGTTGTACAGCGTCCAGCCGGCTCATCGTCACCGAGAAAATCCATGATCGTTTTGTTGCTGCCATGATCGAGAAACTGTCGCAGCTCACGGTGGATGATGCCCTCGCCGAAAGCACGGACATCGGGCCGGTGGTAGATAAAAATCAACTTCAAAAAGATCTGGAATATATCGAAATCGGGAAAAAAGAAGGCGGCAAGCTGGTTTATGGCGGCGAGCGGCTGCGGCGAGAAAAAGAAGGATTTTACATGTCGCCGGCTTTGTTTACCGAAACCACCAACGATATGCGCCTGAATCGCGAAGAAGTGTTTGGCCCGGTGGCGGGTCTGATTCGCGTGAAAGATTACGACCAAGCGCTGGCCGTGGCCAACAATACCGCTTTCGGGTTGTCTGCCGGTATCTGCACCTCTTCGTTGAAATACGCCAGCGATTTTAAACAAAACTGCCAGGCCGGCATGGTAATGGTGAACCTGCCCACCGCAGGCGTGGACTACCATGTGCCGTTTGGCGGACGCAAAGGCTCCAGTTACGGCAGCAAAGAGCAGGGTCGGTACGCCGTGGAATTTTATACCACAGTAAAAACCTGCTATGTGGCAGCATGAAAAGCAAGCCTTTACATTTTTGGAAAAACGGTCAGCTAATTAACTCAAAAAATATCATTCTGAGAGATCCTGATGAGCGAATTGGTGTCATCCTGACGTTTTAGACATATCCTGTAAGTCCTTATTCTTGACAGGTCATAGATCCCGATTTATCAGGATTTACGACCTGTCAAATTATGGTTGACGTGTTTTTGCTGAGCGGGCAATTGAAGAATCTTTGACCACTATCTTTTATTCTCTCTCCAAGTTTATTGGTATGAGATTCTTTGTTTCTCCGCTGAGCGGAATCGCTCAGAATGACAAGGTATCCTTTTAGCATGAAAAACGAGTCGCAAAAAAGTGAACCAGACTAATTTAACCTTGGCAGATCAGGCGTATCGCATTCTTGAAGAAATGATCGTTACCCTGGAGTTGCCGCCGGGCAGCGCGTATTCCGAAGCGGATTTGAGTCAAAAAATCAACATCGGCCGTACGCCACTACGCCAGGCGCTGCAAAAACTGGCAGACCATCGTCTGGTGGCCTCCCTGCCGAGGCGGGGGATTATCGTCAGCGAGGTCAATATCGCTGAGCATCTGGCGCTGCTGGAAACCCGCCGGGTGCTGGATCGTCTGGTGGTTTCGCGGGCGGCTCGTCGGGCCAACCCAGACCAGCGTCAGGAGTTGAAAAGCTGCGCCCGCGAAATTCTGCAGGCCGCTGCCACCGGGGACGTCGCGGAATTTATGTGCCGGGACCAGCAATTCGATCAAATCGTCGAAACGGCTTCGCGCAATATTTTTGCCGCGCGCGCTTGCGCACCGTTGCATGCTCATTGCCGCCGGTTCTGGTACCTGTATCAGGAAAATGGCGACTTGAGCCAGTCGGCAAAGCTGCACGCCGCAGTGATGAAAGCGGTGGTGGTGAAAGACGAATCGGCTGCGGCAAATGCTTCCGATCAGCTTATGGATTATCTTGAACAATTTACCCGAGCCGCGCTGGAACTTTTTTAATAGTATTCTATTACTCAGAAAAACTTTGCTTTTTTAACAAAATTTGAAAAGGTAATCAGCCACGGATTGACACGGATGAAACACGGATTTAGCAAATAGATAAAGCACGTCGGTAACGTCATCATATTCTAATCTCATATTATCCGTGTTGCATCAGGGTGTATCAGTGGCTATATTCTTTGTCTCTTTCGAGTTTGTTTGCAGCTTCCGGCTGCGTTAGGACTCATTGACCACATAAATTAATATGATGACTGTCACAATTCAGGAAATTGACCCTTGTCCCGACACACGTTTTTTTGTATCGACGCCCACACCTGTGGCAATCCTGTAAGGGTGGTTACCGGCGGCGGACCGCCTTTGAAAGGTGAGAGCATGAGTGAAAAACGTCGGCATTTTATGGCGGAGTTTGACTGGATTCGCACCGGCCTGATGTTTGAACCGCGCGGACACGATTTGATGTCCGGCAGCATTCTCTATCCGGCCACGCGCGAGGATTGCGACCTGGGCATCTTGTTCATCGAAACCAGCGGCTGTCTGCCCATGTGTGGTCACGGTACCATCGGGACGGTGACCGCAGCGCTGGAGCACGGGCTGGTGCGTCCGCGTACGCCCGGCAAACTTCGCCTGGACACGCCGGCAGGGCTGGTGGAAGCCCATTATTCGCGGCACGGCAATCGCGTGCAATCGGTCAGAATCGTAAACGTGCCAGCCTTTCTCGAGGCTAGCGCCATCGAGGTGGATTGCCCCGAGCTCGGTACCCTAACGGTGGACGCGGCCTACGGAGGGAATTTTTATGCCATCATCGACCCGCAAAAAAACTATTCCGGCCTGCAGGATTTTACCGCTTTGGACTTGATCCGAATGAGTCCCATCGTACGCAAAAAGCTAAATGAGAAACATTCTTTTGTTCATCCCCTGGATGAAAGCATCAAGGGGCTCAGTCATATTTTGTGGACCGGCCGCCCGCAAAATTCCGAAGCGCACGGGCGCAATGCGGTGTTCTATGGCGACAAAGCCATCGACCGTTCGCCTTGCGGTACCGGCACTTCGGCGAGAATGGCACAGTGGGCAGCACAAGGCAAATTGAACACGGGCGATGAATTTGTGCATGAGAGCATCATCGGCAGCCTGTTTCGCGGGCGCGTGGAATCGAAAACAAAAATCGGAAAAAAAGACGCCATCGTTCCCAGTATCGAGGGCTGGGCGCGAGTCACCGGCCTGAACACGCTGTTTATCGATGAAGACGATCCTTTCGCCCACGGCTTTCAAGTGTTGTAAAACAGAGTGGTATTAAAAAATTTATGGACAAAGTTGATCCTGAATTGAGAGATTGCATCTTTAAATTACAATGAATAAGATTGGTGGTTGAATAGGGTTGTTCACGATTTCGAGTCTGTAAAAAAAACAGAATCTCAACTAAACACCAAGAACAACTTTGTTGTCATTCCCCGCCTTGCGGGACAGGCTGTAAGAAACTTTTTAATAAACAGCACTTTACGTAAATTCTAAAAAGATTCCTACGGAATGACAGAGCCGAAGAATCAGGTGTCTGCAGGCAATCTCGAAAGATTGGACAGCGGCGGTACGGCGGAATTGAATCGCTCAGTGAAGGACCAGCATGAAATGGAAATTCAATTTGGAGTCATGATCTTCTTTTTAGCATTTAGGACTTGAAATGCCAACCTCGGTACTCATAATTGGCGGTGGCGTAATCGGGCTATGCACGGCTTACTATCTCTGGAAAAACGGCGTCAAGGTGGAGGTAGTTGAAAAAGGCGAGGTAGGAGCGGGCTGCTCGAGCCGCAACGCCGGCCTGATCGTGCCCAGTCATATCATTCCGCTCGCCGCGCCGGGAATCATTGCCAAGGGTGTGAAATGGCTGTTCAATCCGCAAAGCCCTTTCTACGTCAAACCGCAATTGAATTGGGAGTTCTATTCCTGGCTCAGGAGTTTTCGTCGGGCGTGTTCCGAATCGCAAATGCAAAAATCCGTGCCGATGTTAAACCAACTGCTGCAAGCTAGCGCGGCGCTTTTCCGCGATTTGTCTCATTCAGAAATTCAGGATTTTGGTTATAAAAGAAAAGGCCTGATCATGCTTTACAAAAGTGATCGGGGACTTTCCGAGGGACTCCAGCTTGCTGAAATGGCCATGCAAAAGCGACAGGCCGTCAGCATTTTTAATAGGGAGCAATTACATCAGCGGTTTTCGAACATCCACCGCAGCGTAGCAGGCGGCATCTATTTTCATCAGGATGCGCATATAAATCCAGAAGTTTTGTTAAATAATCTGGGTGAATTTCTAAAGAAAAATGGCGTGCAAATTCACACGCAAACCGGGGTGCAGGGTTGGGAAAAAGGCCGCCGCCGCATCTCGAACGTTTTGACTGACAAAGGCGCGTTCTCCGCCGATGAGTTCGTTTTAGCGGGCGGCGCCTGGTCGCCGGCCATCGTCCGCGATCTGTCGCTGAAATTGTCTCTGCAAGCCGGTAAAGGCTACAGCGTTGATTTTCCATTGCCTAATCGTCAGTTTGAAATTCCGCTTTTGCTGGGCGAAGCCAGGATGGCGGTGACGCCGCTGGAAGACCGTTTGCGCGTGGCCGGTACCATGGAATTGTCTGGAATCGACCTGTCGGTTAATCCGCGTCGAGTGCAAGCCATGCTGCGCATCCTTCCCGACTACCTGCCCGCTCTCGAATCAAAACCTATCGAGCCAGCGAAAATCTGGGCGGGTTTGCGACCCTGTACACCCGATGGTCTGCCGCTGTTAGGAAGGATTCGTAATTTCAAAAACCTCATGGTGGCTACCGGGCATGCCATGCTGGGCATATCGTTGGCGCCGATCACCGGCAAACTCGTCGCGGATGTGATTCTTGCTCGGCCGCCGGAGGTGGATTTAACCGCTTTGAGAGTGGAGCGATTTAATTGAGCCAGAATGGTGCGATTCCTGACCGAGCGTGGAAGATGTGCAGAAATACATGCTGAAGAGACTGGGTGAAAAAGTGATATCGCAGCTAAAAATCCGATGTGCCATTATTGTCATCCCGTAACCGCGGGATCTTTTTAAGAAACACCACTATACTTCAAAACTAAAAAGATTCCTCCTGCCTGTCTCGCAAAGCGGGGAATGACAAAAGCCCGGAAGTTGACTTTTCACACAGGCTCTAAAGCGTGAACACCCTTAATAATGTTTGTTTATCATTTTCACAGGAAAAATAACATGCGAGATGAATTCAATTCAAATCGACGGGGTTACATGAAATGGCGTAATCCATCCAGATATCTCACGGCGGCCTGTTTGTTGGTTTCCATTTGGAATATTTGCCCGGGCCGTACTGCGGCGCAAACGCAGCAAGATTTGCTGGCGGCCGATGTACGAGACCTTCTGCACGAAGAGCTCAGCGGCGAATTGGCTAAAGAGCATGTGATTCAAATTACCCGCCATCACCGCATTCAGGGCTCGCGTGGATATCGCGGCGCCGCGCAATATGTTTTGCAGCGGCTGCGGCAATTCGGTTTTTCGGAGCAGGATGCTTATATCGAATCGTTCCAATCTGATGGCAAAATTCATTACCAGACCTGGCAATCGCCTTCCGGATGGGACATCGAATGGGGCGAGCTGCGCATGCTCGAACCTTACGAAGAAAGAATCGTCGGCTACCCGGAAATCGCCATGAGTGTGATGACCTATTCCAACGCTGGTGAAGTTACCGCAGAGCTGGTCTGGGTGGGAAGCGGTGCCAACGATTCCGACTACGCAGGCAAAAAGGTCAAAGACAAAATCGTGCTGGCCACGGGTTACGGCGGCGCGGTACACCGCTTGGCAGTATTGAAATATGGCGCCAAAGCCGTGGTCTGTTATCTCGATGATGAACGCGCCAAAGAGTACCCGGACATGCTGGCATACACTGGTATATGGCCGAAAACCGAAGAGTTGCCGCACGTCACCTTTGGCTTCAACATCACCAACCGCCAAGGTGAGAAATTGCGAAATCTTTTGGAGGCCGGCAAAAAGGTGGTTCTAAAAGGCCAGGTGAAAGGCGTCGGACTGGAGCCGTTTTTTATGGACGTGGTAGTGGGGCATATCCGCGGGTCAGGATATCCCGAAGAGGCGCTGATTTTTAGCGCGCACCTGGATCATCCCAAAGAATCGGCAAATGACAACGCCAGCGGCTCGGCGGCGTTGCTGGACATCGCGCGCGCTTTGAGTACGCTGGTTGAGAGCGGACGGCTGCCGCTCCCTGAACGCTCCCTGCGTTTCATCTGGGTGCCGGAATGGTACGGTACCATGGCGTACATCGACAAACATCCGGAAATGGCCGGACCCGCCCTGGGAGGCAAAGTTCTGGCCAACTTGAACCTGGACATGGTAGGCGAACATATCGAGCTGCTGCACTCAAAGCTGGTGATCACGCGCACACCGGATTCCATGCCGTCGGTGGTGAACGAGGTGGTGGAGAACATGGCGCAAATGGTAGATAAATTGACCATCCGAACTCCGCGCGGCAGTCTTTCGGAATTTAACTATCGCATCACACCTTACAGCGGCGGCAGCGATCACATGATGTTTATCGACCGCAAAATTCCCGGCATGATGTTTTCACACAGTCCGGATTACACTCACCACACGTCTGAGGACACGCCGGACAAGGTGGATCCGGTGGAGTTAGAAAGGTGTGAAATCATCGCGGCCGGCGCCATCTGGTATCTGGCTAATCTCAACGTCGAACAAGCTTTACAAACAGTTTATCTGAGCTACGGTCAGGCCCTGAACCGGTTCGGTCAAGCGGTCAGCAAATCTATTAAAAACGTGAGCCAAACCAGCGACGGCGCCCTGCTGGCCATTTGGCGGGAACAGCAAAATGTGCTCGATCAGGTTTTGCAGCGGGAAAAGGCGGCTCTGGCTTCGGTATTGTATTTTAACCGGGATGGCGCGGTGGAAAAGACCGTGGCCAGGCTTAAGAATGCTTTGAAGCAGCAGTATGAGTTTTCCACCAGCGAACTGCGTGCGGCGGTGGCGGCGGTGAGCAACCAGACGGTTTCGTTATCTGGATCCACCGAAGCCCGGGATAATCGGATTCCCGTGCGCATCACCCGCGGGCCTCTGGATTTCAGCCTACCCGTAAGCCGTCTCAATGCCGAAGACGCCGCCTGGTACGCCAGCGCGGATTTCACCTTCAGCGGCGCGGTGCGTTTCGAGCTGGTGAATTTCATCGATGGCAAAATGACCGTATCCGATATCCGCGATGCCCTGAGCGCGGAATTCGGACCGGTGGGATTGCCGGTGGTTGCGCGTTATCTCGAAGACCTGGTCAAAGTCGGCGTCATGAAATGGCAGTGAAAGACACAGAGTAAACGATGAAAGGATTAAAGAATAAAGTTGTACTCGTCACCGGCGGGGCCAGCGGTATCGGCGCGGCAACAGTTCAACGATTTCTAAAAGAAGGTGCGAGGGTGGCGGTACTGGATCGCGACCGCGCGGCCTGTGAGCGGTTAACGGCAGCCCATCCCGAAATCAGCCACACGCTGATTACCAACGTCGCGGATCCGCAAGCGGTGGCCAGCGCTTTTACAGAGCTGGACAAAAAGCTGCCCGCGCTGGATGTGTTGATCAACAACGCCGGCGTCAGCGTTCGCCACCCGTTTGTGGATATCTCACCCGACACATGGCGAGAGGTCATCGACGTCAATTTAAACGGGGTGTTTTATGTGGCGCAGCAGGCTGCCAAACGCATGCTGGTGGCTGGCCGCGGTGTGATCCTCAACATGGGTTCCACCAACGGTTTGACGGGCTGTCCTAATTATGCGGATTATAATGCCTCCAAAGCCGGCGTCATCGAGCTCACGCGTTCCATGGCGCTGGAACTGGCGCCCACTGTGCGCGTGGTGGCGGTGTGTCCGGGTTATGTCTTCACCCCTATGCAACAAGCGGAATACACGCCGGAGATGATCGCTGCGGTCAATGCGAAAATCCCCTTGCAGCGGCATGCGCAGCCGGAAGAGGTGGCGGCGCTGTTCGCTTTTTTGGCTTCCGAGGAAGCGCCTTTTATCACCGGTCATACTTTTGTGATTGACGGTGGAGAAACCGCCGGCGGTTTGGCAAGCCGCTGATATAATGCATTTCATTGAATCGAACTCTGTGGCTTTACAAAAAGAAACTTTTTGATGTCATTCTGAGGAGCAAAGCGACGAAAAATCTCCTGACATACACCCTTAGTTGGGATTCTTCGCTTTCCACTCATTAGATCAATTTGGACAGCTCCAAGTTATCGCAATCGTGACTATGAAAAACGATTTTCAAAAAAGCATGAATAAAATTAAAAACTGGTCGCCTCCAGAAAATTGGCAGAAAATCGTCACCGTGGACGCCCACACCGAAGGCGAGCCGTTGCGGGTGATCGTCAGCGGTTTTCCGGAATTGCCGGGCAGAACCATTATTGAACGGAGACGTCAGGCCAAAGAGAACCACGACCATTTACGTACCGCGCTGATGTGGGAGCCGCGCGGCCACGCCGACATGTACGGCTGTTTGCTCACACCGGCTGTGACAGCGAAAGCCGACTTTGGCGTTTTGTTTTTCCACAACGAAGGATTCAGCACCATGTGCGGGCATGGCATCATCGGCGTAACCACGGTGGTGCTGGAAACCGGCATGTTGCCCATGTCCCGCCCGCTCACGCAGGTGAAAATAGACACCCCAGCGGGCCTGGTCACGGCGCATGCCCGCATAAAAAACCAGCGGGTGCAGAGCGTCTATTTTCAAAACGTACCGTCCTTTGTGTTAGCACTCGATGAGCAGGTGGAAGTGGCAGGTCTGGGTTCCGTATCTTACGACCTGGCGTTTGGCGGGGCGTTTTATGCTTACGTACAGGCTGAAGACATCGGCATTTCACTAACACCTGCAAATTACCAGGAGCTGATTGAAAAAGGCATGGCTATCAAACGCGCGGTCATACAGAGCCGCGAAATCGGGCATCCTTTTGAAGCGGATCTGAATTTTCTTTACGGTGCTATTTTCATCGGGGCGCCAACGAACCCGCAGGCCCACAGCCGCAATGTGTGCATTTTTGCCGAAGGCGAAGTCGATCGCTCGCCCACGGGCACGGGCATCAGCGGCCGCATGGCCATACACTACGCAAGAGGTGAAATCGGACTGGATGAGGCCGTTGTGATCGAGAGCATTATCGGCAGCAGATTCATTGGCAAAGTGGCGGCTACCACGCAGTTTGGTCCGCATACGGCGGTGGTACCGGAAGTGGAAGGCCGGGCATTTATCACCGGGAAAAATGAATTCTGGATCGACCCGGAGGATCCTTTAAAAGAGGGTTTTATCCTGCGTTGAATTTGTCAATTTTTAAGGACGGTACTCAATAAGCTCAAAGCCAACAGCTAAAAACCAACCGCCAACAGCGAAATAGGAACCTTTTCACTTAAATAAAGCCCCGGCTGGTCCGGGCCAGGAAAAAATGAACCCCAAAATAATGCTCATCGGACTGGGAGATCTGGGCAGTGTATTGCTGGAATTTCTGGCTCGGAGCGCGCACATCGGCGTCATCGTGGTTGGCAGCCGCAATGAAAAAGCCGGCGCCGCGCGCTGTAATTTAGCGCGATCTGGTGCCATCGCCCAGGGATTTTCCACCGATATTCGTTTCATTCTTCTAGATTTGCACCAGACTGAGCGCACCGCGGAAATCATCCAAAATGAAAATCCCGATCTCATTTTCAGTGCGGCGACACTGCAAAGCTGGTGGACTCCCTACCGGCTGCCGCCGGTGCAAAGCGCTTTGTTCGATCAGGCGGGATTTGGCGTCTGGCTGCCCGTACATTTAACTCTGACCAGGAAACTCATGGAAGCTGTGCGGCGGGCAGATTACCAGGGTTTTGTCTTAACGGCGCCCTATCCCGACGTCATCAATCAAATTTTGAAACGCCTGAATCTGGCGCCTACCTGCGGCGTGGGCAACGTGGCAGAGGTGGTCCCCAAAATTCACTGGCTGGCGGCAAAACGATTGCACGCTTCGCTGAACGAAGTGCGAGTTCATCTGGTGGCGCACCATGCTTTGCTAAAATACACGTTTCGTGAAACGCCGCTGCTACCAGCTGTGAAAAAACCGCCGTTTTTCTTGCGGGTTGCGCACCGCGGCCAAGACGTCACCGCCGAAATCGAAGCGGAAAAATGGCTGTTTGCACCGTATCCGCTGACGCCGGGACGGGCCATCCATTTCCTCACGGCTGCCACCAGCGTCAGATTGATTCAGGCGCTGTTTTCAGAGGAGGATGTTTTTCTGCATACGCCCGCGCCGGCTGGCTTGCCGGGCGGGTACCCGGTGACGGTGAGCTCCCGCGGAGTAGAAGTGGCGGAAATTCCCGATTTGCCGCTGGAGACGGCGATTTCAATCAATGAACACTCGCATCGCTTTGATGGTGTCGAACGCATCGAGGCAGACGGCACGGTGGTTTTTTGTGCAGAATCCGCGGCTATTCTGCGCGACACCCTGGGGTATGACTGTCCACGGCTTCATCCGGATGAGGCCGAAACCCGCGCACAGGAATTGATTCAACGTTTTAAAGAGTATGCGAAACGGTATGGGGTGGAAGTTTAGAGGTATTGAATGATTTGCAAATAGAATTCATGCATTTTGAGGACATTTGGGTGTTAGGTTAACAAAATCGAAATTGTTGGATTTAGTCAAAAAATTGAATCGCTATTGTTTTAAAGTTTCAAACATTTTTAAACATTCCTCAGCCGTGCACACAGTGATTTTAGTATTTTTATAATCCGATTTATTACGGGTGATCAAAAATTTTAAACCGTTATTGTTTGCAGTATGATATTGAATTGCGTCTTCAAAATCTTTGAATTCTGAAAATAAAGATAAATCGATTACTTTTTTATCTATTGAAAGTATTTTAACCAGAGTCCTGAGTTTGCGTAGGTTTTGTTTCGCTTGTTCATTTGAGGTTAATTTACGGAGCAAGTAGTGAATATTGGCAAAAACCAGAGGTGAAGTGTACGCTTTTATTTGCTTTTTCTCGACTAACGTAAATAACCTGGCTGCATAATCATAGTGTGGATTTCGTTTTGCGAGTAGATCCAATATTATGTCTGAATCAATAAAGATTTTAAGCACTATGAATATTTCTCGTTGATATGTTTATGATACTCTTCTTTAAGATCAATGTTATTTTCTAAATGAATGATGCCAGATAATTCTTGCACAAGTGGTGAAATATCATCATTTTGATTATCAACTTTTGCAGCTATGACATTAAAAAAATTTTGAACCAAAATAGATAGACTTTGATTGGTTTTCTGTGCATATTCTTTTGCGCTCTCAATGGCTTGTTTATCGAGTTTTAACGTGAGTTTTGTATTCATCATTACCTCCTTAAATATTTATACGTAAAAATATAATGATAACATACGTATCGATCAAGTAAAAAATGACTGCTTTGATAAATTTATTTTCTCAGTTCGTTGCACTTCAAACTGGAATATCCAATGACCTATTTAACCCAAACATCCAAAAACCTGTTTAAACGCGCCACCAAAGTCATGATCGAAGGCGGCAGCTCGGCTTCCAGGGGGCCGGTGAATTACGGCGAGTATCCGCTGTTCATCGAACGCGGGGAAGGCGCGCACATTTACGACGTCGATGGCAATCGTTACCTCGACTGGATGATGGCTTACGGTGCGCTGCCCCTGGGACACGCTCATCCGCGGGTGGCGCAAGCCTTGAGCGCAGCGGCTATCAGCGGCGCGCACTTTGCGGCGGCCACCGAAATCGAAATCGAAGTGGCGGAATTGATACAAAAGATGATCCCTGGCGCCGAACGGGTGCGATTTGCAAACACGGGCACCGAAGCCGCCATGGCCGCCATTCGCCTGGCCCGAGGATACACCGGCAAACCACAATTTATCAAATTTGAAGGACACTACCACGGCTGGTATGATGACTTTCTGGTCAACTCCAATCCACAGCCCGTGGTTTCTCTGGGGCATCCTCATGATCCCATCAAAATCGCGGACAGCTCAGGTTTGAATCGGCATGCGTTGGCAGACACCATCGTCCTGCCCTGGAACGATCTGTCCGCGGTAGAGCGGGCCATAGAAACCGATCGCGGCCAGATCGCGGCCATCATCACCGAAGGCGTCATGGCCAACATGGGCGTCATTCCACCCGACCCGGGTTATCTGCAAGCGTTACAGGAGCTGGCTCGTTCTAACAATATTCTTTTCATTCTGGATGAAACCGTTACCGGCTTTCGCGTGGCGGCCGGCGGCTGCCAGGAATATTACCATCTGCAGCCGGACATTTCGACTTTTGGCAAAGCCCTGGGATGCGGCTTGCCGGTGGCCTGTTTGGTTGGTCGAGCTGAAATTATGCAAGCCCTGACATGGGGCGGGGTGCTGCACTACGGTACGCAGAACGCTTCACGAATCGGCCTGCACGCTACCCGCGCTTGTTTACAGGTGTTAAATGAAAACCAGGGGGCGGCGTTCAAACATATCTGGCAGATCGCAGATAAACTTTGTAACGGTTTGCGCAACCTATTCAAGGAAAAGAAAATTCCGGCTATCGTGCAAAACGTCGGGCCCATGCTGCAAATTATGTTTACTGAAAAGCCCGCCATCCGCGATTACCGGGAGTTCTGCCAGTTTGTGGACCGGGCGAAATACCAGCGTCTGGTGCTGGCCTTGTTTGAGCAGGGGGTGTACACCACACCTTCGGCTGTTTTGCATTCTATCGTCAGTCTGGCGCACTCCGCAGAAGATGTGGCCGTGACGTTGGCGGCTGTTGAAAAAGCGCTGGCCAAAATTTTTTGAGCGGATTACGAACTCTGACTAACTTTTGGAGTAAATTATATGAACACCCAAACCCGAGCGACGCAGCTCATTTCATTAGAAGACAAAGTAGCCGTTGTGACTGGCGCCGCTTCCGGAATTGGTCGCGCTACCGCCATACGATTTGCAGAATTGGCCGCTACGGTGGCTTTGTTAGACGTCAACGTCAGCTCTGGCGAACAGGTTGCAAAAGAGATTCAAGATGTTGGCGGCCGGGCGCACTTTTTTCTCTGCGATGTTATTTCAAAAACGGACTGTGAAAAAGTCACGGATGAGATCCTTCACCGCTTCAACAAAATAGACATTCTGTTCAACAACGCCGGCGTTATCCGTCGCAATAACGTCCTTGAATTGACCGAAGAAGAATGGGATCGGGTGGTGGATACCGACCTGAAATCAATCTATCTGCTATCAAAACAGATTATTCCACACATGATCAAAAACGGCGGCGGCAGCATCATCAACACGGGTTCGGGCTGGTCGTTAAAAGGCGGCGCTAAGGCTGCTGCCTATTGTGCGGCCAAAGGCGGGGTGCTCAATCTGACGCGTGCCATGGCCATCGATCACGGTAAACACCAAATTCGCGTGAACTGTGTTTGTCCCGGGGATGTGGAAACCGAATTGCTGCACAACGAAGCCCGGCAGCTGGGCATCGACCAAAATGAGTTTTTGCGGGAGGCGGCGAAACGGCCGCTCAATCGGGTGGGGCAGCCGGAGGACGTGGCCAATGCGGTTCTTTTCTTTGCCAGTAAATTGTCCAGTTGGGTCACCGGCGCCCATCTGGTGGTGGACGGCGGCGGTCTAGCTTAATGTATAAATCAATCCAATAATAACCGACAACCGGAGGCGACATGTTTGATGCTAAAATTTACAGCGAACGAAGACAGAATCTAATGCGACAAATTGATTCGGGAATTCTGATCTTTTTGGGAAACCAGGAAAGCCCTATAAACTACCGCGACAACGCTTATCCGTTTCGGCAGGATAGCTCCTTCTTGTACTACTGGGGGTTGGATTCGCCGGGACTCGCCGCGGTGATGGATGTAGACGAAAACCGGCAGGTTCTTTTTGGCAACGATGCGACCGTGGAAGAGATCGTCTGGACGGGTCCGCAGCCGCTTTTGCGCGAAGAAAGCGA
Source organism: bacterium (assembly GCA_046757025.1). Taxonomy (GTDB): domain Bacteria; phylum Zhuqueibacterota; class Zhuqueibacteria; order Oceanimicrobiales; family Oceanimicrobiaceae; genus JBHHXN01. Next base: position 14,553 of record JBHHXN010000050.1, on the reverse strand, counting down.
AAAAGTGGGCGTGGCAGAAAGCGCGCCGTTCGAGCAGTTAGAGATCGAATTACAAAAGGCCCTTAAAAAAGGAAGAAAAATACATTTTTTACCGTTGTATCGCGCAGAAAATTTAATTTTACTCAGTCAAATTTCCGGCATGACTCCCACGCAAGTCGATCATTCCGTATCGCACGAGCTGGTCGAAATCGTTGTCGATCAGCGTTCGGTCAAATCGTCGGAGGAGATTACTCAAATCGATGCCGCTCTCGACATCAGTTATGAAATGCACACCACCGCCATGCGCCAAACGCAGCCAGGCATGATCGAACGAGAGATCGCGGGTATGATGGCGGGTCTGGCGCATGCCCGGGGCGGTGAGCTGGCATTTCCCATTATCTTTTCCGTACACGGGGAAACCTTGCACAATCACTACCACGGCAACACCATGCATGCCGGCGATATGGTGGTGAACGATTGCGGCGCGGCTTCGGCTTGGCACTATGCCAGCGACATCACGCGCACTATACCGGTCTCCGGTCAATTCACCGATCTGCAGAAAACCATGTATCAAATTGTTTACAATGCGCTGCAGTTTGCCATCGACGCGGTGAAGCCCGGTGCCAAATTCAAAGACATTCATCTGTTGGCTTGTGAACATCTTACACAGGGACTAAAAGATAACCAACTGATGAAAGGCAATGTCAAAGAGGCGGTGGCAGCGGGGGCGCATGCGCTGTTTTTTCAGTGCGGGCTCGGGCACATGATGGGACTGGATGTGCACGACATGGAGGCGCTGGGCGAAGACCTGGTGGGATACGACGAGGAAACCCAACGCAGCGAGCAGTTCGGACTGCGCTCTTTGCGGCTGGGTAAACGACTCCAGCCGGGCTATGTCATCACCGTGGAGCCGGGGCTCTATTTTATTCCGCAATTGATGGACAGATGGCGGGCGGAAAAGAAATTTACAGATTTCATTAATTATGAGGAAGTGGAAAAGTACCGAGAGTTTGGCGGCATTCGCATCGAAGAGGACGTGCTGGTAACGGACACAGGATGTCGAATCCTGGGAAAGCCTATTCCAAAAACCGTTGCCGAGGTCGAGGAATTAGCATCAAGCTAATTCAACATCATAAATATGAGGATGAAGTCGCCAAAGAGTAAAAACATTTTATCCAAATTCTGTAATACTAATCTGCAGTTTATTGTTTTATGACAATGTTTTGACTAACTAACTATTTAAAATATTTTAGACACGGATTTGCACCGCGCTGTAAAGCCGCGACCAGAATGTTAAACGCATAAAACTCCGATGGCGCAGAGGACCGCAGAGAAAAAAGAAATAATTTAAATAAAAAACAGGACTATTTTAAAAATGCTCCGTACTCAGTTTTTCGATTTTGAGCGTAAAATCCTGATTTGTGAATAATCCAAGTAAAATCAAAAATCATTGCGAACCTCTGCGTCCTTCGCGCCTCTGCGTTAATGGCTTTCACGCTGTACAGATATTTGGCAACCAGAGTCCACTCAGAAACTTAGTAAAAAAAACACAACATTGCAGGTTTGTAGAACGGATAAAACACAGTTTCAATAAATGTGGTTGTAAGTACATTTAAAATTTTTAGCTTTATGAATTCGTCTATTATTTTTCACAATAGGCATTCATCCGTGCGTATCCGGGTCAATCCGTGGTTTAATTATTTATTGTGTCAAAAGGCTGCGTCTGGAATTCTGTGATTCAATTGCTGTTTGCGGCTTTGTCGCGTTGTGAATCATTTTATTCTCTGCACCCCTTTTCTTTAAGGAAAGTTCAATGACAAATCAAACCATTCGCGTACTTTCCAGGGAAGACGTCAAAAAAGCGCTGTCCCTGAAAGAGGCCATCGCCCTGATGAAAGAGGCTTTTGTGCAGCTTTCGTCCGGGCTGGCCGTGGTGCCGGTTCGGATGAACCTGGAGGTGCCAAAGGAAAAAGGCCGGGTGTTGTTCATGCCAGCCTACCTTGAAGAAAATCGCAAGATTGGCGTCAAAATTGTGTCCATCATGGATGAAAACCCGCCCAATGGGCTGCCGCTGATTCATGCCATGATAGTGGTTTTGGATTCCGTCACCGGCCAACCGCTGGCATTGATGGATGGCGAATATCTGACGGCCCTGCGCACCGGTGCCGCCTCCGGACTGGCCACGGATCTGCTGGCACGTTCGGACGCCCGGGTTGCCGCCATCTTTGGCGCCGGCGTACAGGGTCGCGCGCAGCTCGAAGCCGTGTGCGCAGTCAGAACCATCGAGAGGGCTTTCGTCTTCGACGTCGATCCCTCAAAGGCGGTGAGATTTGCCAGGGAGATGCAGAAAAAATTAGCGATCACAATTGAAGTGCCAAATGAGTTGGATTTGCTGAAGCATGCGGATATAATCTGTACCGCAACCACCGCCACGACGCCGGTTTTCTGGCATCAACATTTGCGGCCAGGCGTACACATCAACGGCATCGGCGCCTACCGCCCGGACATGGCCGAGATTCCGGTGGAAACCGTGCAGCAGGCGAAAGTCATCGTCGATCACCGGCCGTCGTGTTTGCGCGAAGCCGGCGATTTGCTGCAGCCGCTGCAGGCGGGACTTATCGACACCGATCATGTTTATGCGGAAATCGGCGAAATCGCGGCTGGCACAAAACCGGGCCGTACCTCTGACACGGAGATCACTTTTTTTAAATCCGTGGGCAACGCAGTACAGGATTTAGCTGCTGCCAGTCAGGCGCTAGTGAATGCGGAGAAACTAAGTTTGGGAACGGAGGTGTCTCCTTGAAGCTGAGTTTTCACGTTACCCTGAACTGAGTGATTCATCGTCAGTACGAATTTCGGTGTGCCGGGGAATGGGGACAATCATCTTGAATCATGTCTTCCAAAGCCATCCCTCATTTCTTAATAAATTCAAGGCTCCATCGCTCAATTTAGGTATCAACTAATAATAACTCAAGTTTCGCACTTAAATAATTTTAACAAAAAATATCAGATAAGCTGATGAATTTGTATTTAGTGTCTGAACGAAAACGACACTATCTTCCCGATGGCCTCCACGCTGAGGGGGTATTCCTGCTTAATTAGGCGGAGCCTGTCCTGAGCTATGTCGAAGGGACGCCATCGCGAACAGGTTTAGAAATCGTGCATTTTTCGAGTTTTCGTTCAGACATTATGATATCATTAACGTGCCATTAAGATCAGGAGCCCACTTACAAAATTTCCAATATGATCATCCATTATGAAATCAGAATTTCGCATTCTGTTTATTGAAATGTTGCTTGCAGCGTTCTTTATGTGCATCACTTTTGCTGAGGTTCAAAGACAATCCCTTGATGTCATGTTGGCTGGAATCTGTCCCCACCTAAAAAAGGTATTACCAAACAGCCGTCTTTCAGCCGTTCTCATCGAGTTTCTTGCTCGAAATAGGACTTACATTCGAGTTAAAAAGAAAAAACCAAAGTGATTTTCATCGTGAACGGATATCACGAAAAGTGCAACGGTTAACGTCTTCTTCACAGCCGAAAATTTCAAAAAATATTTTCGAAGGTCGATTTGCTACGGTCGGTCTTTTTTAAGGGCTATTTTATAACACTGATATTCTCTCGAAAAGACTTGGAATGGAACGCCACATGATGTAGGAACTTCAAGTTAAATTAAATGCTTACTGTAACTCTTCAGCCGGGGTGGTCGTTCTCTGCGCAATTTCCGGTGTCTTTGTTCATCTCCACTGGTTCCGATGTGCGAAAAATCTCTTAACCGGTTCACAAGATGATTTGCACTGGTTCTTTCAGTGAGATGCTCTGCATGACGGTTTTGATGAATAGTAGCTGTTTACTATACGCAGAAAAACAACTTTAAACTGTTATTAGAAATTCAAAACATTGTAGACGATGAAAGTCTTGTTCAATTTGAGATAAGACAAATTTTTTTACTTGCTTTTATGAAAATGAATGAGTATAATTATTTAACGTTTAAAGCGAAAACGTAATCGTATTTTCTTTTCCGAGTAGTAGCGGATACCTGTACTTTCTGAAATCTCTCACTCTTAAGCATCGGTTTTTCTAACACTATAAATAAAGCCAAGAATCTTTCTGAAAATAGCCCGGGGATCGAAAATAGGGTTGCAGAAAGCAGCTTCTCGAATTCATTTCTGTTTTTTATTCACTATTTTCAATTTGTACTTGCGAGCTAAAGACGATCTGTGTTGGGGCTCACTTTTGGGAGGACTCTTTAGAAAAGCGAATCAACTTTGCATACTCCAAGTATTTTACTAAACGGAATTTTTCGTTCTGCTGAATGACGCGCAACTGAAAGTTCCAGGAAGTAACGAAGACCGTTTTCTGAATGAGGCTGTGTGAAAAGTCAAACATAGAGAATGACATCTATGTGTGGTCGAGTTTAGAGCCGTTTCGGTTACTTTTCACACCAGATCAAATGAGTGAGCACCCGATTAAAAACACCTTGCGCCATGTCACTCATCGAAAAAAAAGTCAATCGTCGTCGATTTTTTCGTTCCTTTCTTGCCGAAGCCACATCTCTGTTTGATGAAATGCGGGGTGTTCGCCAGAGGAAACTTTCAGAGATTTTCAATTTTCCTGACAAAGTTATTGCAAAAATTCAACCTGCCATCTTGGCGGAATACAATTTGATCGTGGAGCCCACCGCGATCAAAGCCCGGCACCTTGAGAAAGGCACGGAAGTGAATCTGTTTGAGGCCAGCGAGGTGATCGAGTTTATTCTGGCGCGATTTGGAGGAACCGTTTCTATTGAAAATACCGCGCAGGAGGTGGCTAACCATTTCCAAATCGATATCGAGAATGCCCGGAGGGAGGTTAATAATGTGTTTTTCAAACTAATTCAACATCGCATTTGTATTCCCGCGAATGAAATTGAAGAATTAGAATAAACCCGATTAGCATGCTGAAATCTTCTCAAAATGGGGTGTTTTTAATTCCGATAATGGACAAGTGGCTGCTCTTTGCACCCCTCTGCGACCTTTTCGCCCTGCTCAACAATACGGCTGCCGCAGAGTTTCGTCAGGGTCATTTTTCTGAGGGTGCGGCCGAGCTGGCAAATTTATATCGTGATCTGGCAACGAAACCACTTCGAAAACCCTCGCCTTTGAAAGGTGAAATCTGTCCGTCATTTCTCGGCATCATCACCACGAGAGGATGCAACATAAATTGCGTTTATTGCAATTTCGGCGGACCCACCTCGGTGCGGGAAAACATGGATCCTCGGATTGCCATAACGGCCATCGACTGGATGGCTGAGAGGCTCAAGAAAAGCGGTAAAAAATATTTTCGTGTACATTTCTTTGGTGGGGAGCCCTTCACTGCCCCCGAGCTGGTTGACATCGTGGTACACCGCACACGCTACGTCTGCGCCCAGAACGACCTGATCCCCTTTTTTGATGTTTCCAGCAACGGTGTTTTTAGTAAAAGCCGAAGCGTCTTTATTGGCGATTATTTCGATGCCATCGTGCTGTCGCTGGACGGTTTCAAAAATACGCATAACCGTAACCGACCCGCCATGAATAACCAGGGTACTTTTGATCTCGTGGTGGAAACGGCTCGCAGTTTGAGCACTAAACCCGTCCAACTTTGTTTGCGCGTTTGCGTGACGCAGGATTCGGTGCACGATTTGGAGGCCATCGTTCGCTGGATGTACCAGGAGTTCAATCCGGTGGTGGTGAATTTCGAACCGCTTACTCCGGGGGAGCTTTCCACAAAAGCCGGACTCACCCCACCCAGGCCGTACGACTTTGCGATAAACTTTATGCGAGCGATCAAAACTGGCCGTAAGCTGGGAATCAAAGTCATCAATGCCGCAGTGGACATCGCCAAAAGCCGCATCTCTTTTTGTCCGGTGGGAACCGACGCTTTGATTGTGTCGGCGGACGGTCGCGCCAGCGCATGTTATTTGCCGCAGGAAGATTGGTTGCAGCGCGGACAGAACATGGATGTGGGGCAGTTCAACGCTGACGGCACAGGACATATCGATTACGCCGCCCTCGATCGAGTGCGGCAACTGCCGATGGCAAAGCCGCTGTGTGAAGATTGTTTTTGCCAGTGGACGTGCGCCGGCGGCTGCCATGTCCACCACAGTTTTCCAGATCGTTCGTTGGAATACGACGATTTCTGCATTCAAACGCGCATCATCACGGCCTGCCTGCTGTTGAGCGAACTTGGTTATGAAGAATTGATTCAGGAACTTTTGCAAAACCGAACCGCCATGAGAAAACTGGCTTTCCATGACAGGGATGCCGTTTCACTCATGGGACAGACATTCAGAGAAGCCGCACACACAAATTCAAATGAGCAAAAGCCCTCTGGCGCTTTAATTGCAGAGGGTTTCGGCATTTTTGGTTAATTGATAAAGTGAGCTTTTAAATGACGAATTCACCCGAGAAATTCAAGGTGGCGCCCGAAGTTCGGTGGGTTGTCGAAAGACGGGGATTGCTGCTTGTGAAAGGTTCGCAAAAACACTTGCACATAGAATACCCGCAAGCCGCGGTTTGGGACTTGGTGAGTCGTGGTTACCGCCTGCCGGTGGCGGTGCGCATGCTGGCTCACATAGCCACACTCGATGAGCCGGACGCAGAAAGATTGCTTTTGGAGTCTTTGCATGAGTGGTTTGCCATGGGATTTTTAGTGAGGGAGGAAAACCATGGCTAATCTTTCCATCACATCGAAATGTAATCGCGCCTGCTCTTACTGTTTTGCAATGGAGAAATTAGGTAAGTTGCCGGATTTGCAAAGTTTCATGTCGCTAACACAATATGAACGCGCTTTACATTTTTTGCAGCGCTCCGGCATAAATGAGGTTCGCCTGCTAGGAGGCGAACCCACGCTGCATCCGCAATTTCTGGAGATGATTCAGATTGCATTGGCGCGCCAGATGCGACTGTTGATTTTTACCGGCGGCTTGGTGCCGAACAAAGTGCTCCATGCACTGAAAAAAATGAAAGGCCGTAAACTGAAACTGCTGTTGAATCTTCTTCATCCACAGGAAGGCAAACCATCCGAGCATGCCCGACAGCGTGAACTGTGCAAACAACTAGGAAATTGTGTCATGCCGGGGATCAATATTTTTAGTCCGGGGATTGAGCTTGATTTCATCCTCGATCTGATTCAGGAATACGGATTGATTAAATGCGTGCGGCTCGGTCTTTCTCACCCGGATCCCGAAAGTCGGAATGAATTTCTGCATCCAAACCATTACCCGCAAGTTGGCCTGCGCGCGACGGAATTTGCTGTGCGTGCCCGGAAGCGAGGCGTTTCCATCGATTTCGACTGCGGCTGGGTGCCCTGCATGTTCCCGGAAGGCGCGATGGAGTATTTGGGTATGGGTGCGCGTCAGGTCGGGTTAACGTGCAGCCCAATTATCGATATTCTTGCAAACGGCCAGACGATTTCCTGCTATCCCTTGTTCAAACACGTGAACTTGCCTTTACCAGAAAAACACAATGCCGTGTGGCTGCGAACACAATACGCGAGAAAACAAGCCCACGATCGTCAAGTGAGGCTCCACCAGTACTGTGCTGAATGCACCTGGATGATACAAAATAAATGCAGCGGCGGATGTCTCGCAGCTTCCATGCGGCGTTATCGACGAATTGAATTTAACGTGTCAACCGGAGAATTACAAAATACCATCAGAATGACTGCCAATTAACGAATGAGGTATTCATGCATTCTGCAAATAAAAAATTACCAGCGTCGTTGTTTGAAGATGTTTTCTGTATTTCTAAGGATGATCGCTATGTCCTTTATTTACCGCTCAAAGGGATCGTGCTGGAAACCAACGCCCGTTTCGTCAACCTGCTTTACCGTGCCCGACAGGGCGACAAAGTTGCCATTGCCGAGCTCGGGGTGAATTCAGGATTTATCGACATGTTGTTTGACAGCCGGAAGGAGCGGGCTCGAATGCGGCGCGCGCGCCCGCTACCGCCGTTAGCACCGCAAAGCGTCACCTTGTTTCTCACCAACGATTGTCCGCTGCGCTGCAAATATTGTTATGCCCTGGGTGGGGAGCTGACTCCTGGTAAAAATATCCTCAGAATGCCGTTTGACGTTGTTACCGGGGTGCTGGATGAAGTGTGCCGGAATGTGCGTCAGGCTGGCAGCCGCCGCCTGTCGGTGATTTTTCACGGAGGCGGAGACGTGGCCACGGCCTGGAATCTGCTGAAAGACACCATGGAATATGCTCACAAAATAACCTCGCCGCATAAAATCAAAGTCACTACCGCCATCGGCCTGGCGGGAATTTTGAATCCAAAACAGCGCCGCTGGATTGTTGAAAATATAGACAGCGCCACGGTGTCGGTGGATGGCGTCGAAGATATCCAGAACCTGCACCGACCGCTTCCAAATGGCAGAGGCTCATTCATGCACGTTTTCGAAACGCTCAAAGATTTTGATCGGAACGGATTTCAGTACGGCATCCGCACCACGGTCACCTCAAAAAGCGTGCATCGACTGGAGGAAATCGTGCAGTTTTTTTGTGAAGAGTTTGCAGCCAGGCAGATCAAAATCGAGCCGATGTTTCCGCAAGGCCGCGCCATCGAATCCGATCTCAAATCGCCGGCAGCACGGGATTTTGTCACCTGTTTCAGAAAAGCTCGAAAGATTGCCATGCGCTTCGGCCGCAATCTTTCTTATTCGGGCGCCCGCTTTGGCGTCTTGTCAAACATCTTCTGCGAAGCCGCTGGCAACTCCTGCGCCGTGACCCCGAACGCCATCATTACGAGCTGCTTCGAAGTACTCGACCTCGACGACCCGCTATCGAGTCTGTTTGTTTACGGCCATTTCGACCGAAACGCAAGAAAAATGGTTATCGATGAGGAACGAAGAAAAAAATTGTACGGATTAACCGTTCAAAACAAACCGTTTTGTTCAAAATGTTTTTGCAAATACCACTGTGCTGGCGATTGCCCTGCCAAATCAGCCCGTGAAGGCGGACAACTCTACCCGCAGGCGCCGGACCGTTGTTACATAAACCAGGAGCTGACCAAAGATCAAATCTTTCATACGCTGAAAGCGGCCACGGCAGACACTTCATTAAACGCCATTGTTGGATGATGAAAATCAAAAAGCTACATCGTGATCTGCCCATTTTTTTAATTAAAAAAAGATACTGGTATCTGGCCTACGCCCCGGGGCGTCCGCAATGGCTCTCCCCTGCGGAAGCAGAGCGATTCGCCGGCTATTTGAATCATCTGCCGGCGCCAGCAGGATTAGAATTACCCGCGGCCGCGTCTCAATTGATCGAGGCGGCTGCCGCAGCAAAATCGCGATGGCAGGAACTGGCCAGTGCGCCGTTTACGCCGGAATGCCTGACCGTCTATCTCAGTAATAAATGTAACTTGAGCTGCCGCTATTGTTTTGCGGCAAATGAAAATGGCCGCTGTGGGGAACAGGGTATTTCGCAGAATACTATTCGCCACGGTGCGGATTCAAAACTGCCGGTGATAAACGAACAGACCGTTCAAACTGCCGCGCATGCGGTGGCGAAAATCTGTCAGAAAAAAAACAAACGTTTTACGCTTGTTTTGCACGGCGGCGGCGAACCCACGCTGCATTGGAAGCTCTTGCAAGCTATCGTCGCCTGCACGAGAAAAATCGCCCACGAATATGGGCTTGAATGGTGGGCATACATTGCCACGCATGGCGTTCTACCGAAAAACCGAGCCGAATGGCTTGCCGACCATTTCAATCTCATCGGTCTTTCGTGCGATGGTCCGGCAAATATTCAAAATGATCAGCGGCCTATGATGAACGGTCAACCGACCTTTCAAATTGTGAAGCGAACCGCGAATCTGTTTGCTCAAAGAGGCGTTCCGTTCGCCATCCGAGCCACGATCACGCCGAATTCTTTTCACCGGCAAAAAGACATCGTCGCGTTATTTTGCTGTGAATTCAAAGCGAAAACGATTCGGTTCGAGCCGGTTTACTTGACGAACCATTCCAGGTCCGAAGGTTTTCAGAAACAAGCGGCCCGGGAGTTTGTCGAATCTTTTGTGGAGGCACAAAAGACTGCGCATTCCATGGGCGCCAACCTGAGCATGTCGGGCGTTCGAACCGAGGAGATTCATGGTCCATACTGTCACCTGTTTCGGAATGTGCTGCACCTTACGCCGGATGGAACGGCTACGGTGTGCTTTTTAACCGTGGACAGCCGCAGCTCAAATGGACCAAGCATGAAAATCGGGGAAGAAATTTTTCAACCAGACCCCGGCTTTGCACTAAATCATCCACGTGTGGCGCAGTTGCGACAGCAGGCGGCACGCATCCCCCGGCGCTGCCTCGATTGCGTGAACATTTACCATTGTGCCAGGGACTGTCCGGATGTGTGTCTTTTACAAACAGATGACCGAGGAGAGGGAGGCTTCCGGTGTCAGGTGAATAAATTGGCGGTCCGGGCCTGGTTTAGTGAAATGTTTCGATCTCGTCAGGTGTCTTCAACGACCCAGAACAGGAAGGAGAAGATCCTGACAACCGAATAAAGTTTCTAAGTACAACCCGTCTTTGCGAGGAGCGAAGTGACGATGCAATCTCCAGATACAGGGGAAGGAGATTGCTTCGCTCTCCCGCTCAGTTGGATCGCTCGCAAAGACTGCGCTTGAGGATAACTGTTCTTACTGAAAGAACTACAGCAGTAGTGTACACCTCGAAATAACAGAACAAGTTTTTATCATAACACCTTAAATAATGGAGGAAAAAATGGCAAAAAAACACAACAAATCGCACCGACAGCAAAAACAGTCGCCTCCGGATCACACTATCAAACCATTAGAGGACAAAAATGCGAAAGAACCGGCTCAGATTCTAAATATTGTTAATAGAAGTGAGGGTGATTCGCAAACGCGTCGGGACTTTTTGAAAAAGCTGTCCACCACTGCAGCGGCATTAGCTGGTGGCGCGGCGGTTTCTGGTATCAACCAGGGTTGTTCGAACCCGATGGAAAGTGAGTATGATACGCAAAGAGAATCGCAGTGGAGCTCTGTGAAATCAATGCCTTGTAGCGATCCTTTGCCTGCAGGGGCAGTTTGTTTATGTGATTGCGTAGCCACAAGCCACTCCTATCAAACATGCAGATGTGACACGGTGTGCACGTGCAATACCGTTTGTACCTGCGACCGGGTTTGTACCTGCGATTCGGAAGGTGGCGGTGGTGGAAGTTACTGGTACCCCAACTAAAGCGGTTTTGTAATTCACTGGTGAATGGCAATTTGTGCAGGCTCACAGTTTATCAGGTTCTTAAATATTGGCTGCCAAATTTGGCCTTTATTACGTTGTTAAAATAAAAACGAGCGGATAAACATTTTTTGTGTTTGCTTTGTGAGGAGGAACAATGATTGATAAACAAAAAAAAGTAGATCGATCTCACCCTGCCCAAGCACCCGATCATCTCATCCAACCGGCCAAAGGAGAAAAAAATCGCGAGCCAGCCAAAATTCTAAAAATAGTTGACCGGCGTGAAAGCGATTCGCAATCCCGGCGGGCATTTTTAAAAATGCTTTCCACCACTGCGGCAGCGGTGGCTGGCGGAGCCGCCGTGGCCAACATGAGTACGGGCTGCTCAAGCTCAAAACGCACCCGACGCTACGATACCCAAAATATCTCTCAAACCGACCGCCGCATGGGCAAAGCCATAAAAACCATTGCCTGTGACCAGCCTTTACCAAAGGGCGCCACATGCCTTTGCGACTGCGTTGCCACAAATCGTACTTATCCTGGCACCGAAACCGTCTGTACCTGCGATACGGTCTGCACCTGCGATACCGTCCCCACTAGACAATGTGATTGCGATACCGTTTGCACCTGCGACCGGGTATGTACCTGTGACACCGAAGGCGGAAGAACGGTCTCCTACTGGTACCCCAATTAGTGGATAGCCCCTTTTGGGGCTTGCGTTGAGAACGGCGATGCCGTCTCCGGAAATCAGAACCGGCTTTGTGACCCCTACTCTCGAGGTTGCCAATTGAGCTTGCATGTGGAGTGGCCGTGCATCTTTGTCACTTAGCATTGCAACGACCGTTGTCGATTTTGTCCTGGCCACGGCGCTGCATCGTTCGAATGTTATTCCACCGGGTAAAATGGTTTAAGTCATGAAACCGAAGCTTACTTTTGCAGTTATCGTTCCCTGCTTCAATGAGGTTAAAAACATTGAAGCATGTGTTTTTGAATTGCTGGCCTTGGAGCTGTTTGATCGAGTGGTCGTGGTGGATGACGCATCCACCGATGGCACCGGAAGATTGCTGTGGACATTGCAGAATCGATTTACACCCCGCTTGCAAGCTTTCTTTCTTCCAAAAAATGGCGGTAAAAATCAGGCTGTTCGATTCGCTGCACAATGCATCGAATGCGATGTCATCGTAATCTACGACGCCGATCTAACCATTGCGCCAGCCAGTCTCCGCGCGGTGGTTTCCCTGTTCAAACAAGACCCGAATCGGTTTGTGTTCGGCTCTCGCTTTGCCGATAAAATGGAAAAAGGCGCCATGCCCCGTTTGAATCGCTGGGGAAATCTCTTTTTTGCTTTCTGGATGTCACGATTGCTGGGCCGAAAAATCTCGGATGTTTTGTGCGGCGTCAAGGCCATTTCCAGAGTGAACTTTCTTGACCTACCGCCTTCAAATTGTCGATGGGGCGATTTCGACCTTATGTTCGGCGCTGCCAGTAAAAATTTAGCCTTTCATGAAGTACCGTTATTTTATCAGCGGCGTCGGGCTGATCAGTCCAAAATGCATGTTATTAGATCTGGCTTATCTTTCTTTTTCAAATGCTTGCGATATACGTATCAAACCAGTCTGGCAAAATGAGCATTTTTACTGGGAAATCTGCTTCGTCGGGCATGCAGCACAAAACAAGTTACGACATTTTCAGCAAATAAGAAAAGTTAAGTGGCGACTGATCGGTTTAAATTCGGGAGAATACGGACTTGTATTTTTATCATTATGCAACCCTACTGGTACTGTGCCTGACTCTTTTGACCATGACCATCTGGCTGCTGTACCTGATCTTCTATAAAAGGAATTTACTAAAAAAAATCGTTTCCTCCTGGGAATACTTTTTGTCTGCAATTATGGTTTGGGGTTTGGTGGTTGGGTGGAATCATGTCAAGCATCCAAAACAACATCGCATATATTATGATGAAGATGTCTATGCGAATATGGCTTTCAATATGCTGCACGGATACGGAGGCACGGTGACGAAAGCGTGGGCGGACAGCCAGAAACAAGTGCGGTTTTTCAAGTGGCCCATCGGCTTTCCTGCTTTTATGATGCCGTTTGTGGCGTGGGCTGGGACGGAACGGGGGCCAAAGATTTTTAATGAGGTTTGTGAGTCCCTGACTCTCTTATTGATGATGGCGCTTACAGCGAGATTGGCCGCTAATGGTTTAGCAGGGCATGCGGTTGTGATCTTTTACGGCATGCATCCGGTGGTTGGCGGCTGGTACCGCTCAGGAGCCTCTGAACCGTTGGCTTTGCTCATGCTCGTTTTATCTTTCTGGGCAGCCACCGAAAGTTATTACCGGTCGCAAAATCAAAATGGTGATGGCGCCGATTGGATGGTTGTGGCTTTCATCTCCGGCTTCATCGCTCTGCACATTCGGTTGGAAAACATCATCGTTACCCTGCCGTTATTTATTTTGTTTCGAAAATCACAAATCAAATTTTCAAATCGACACGTTGCGCTATTTTTGATGACCGGGGGAGCGCTCCTGTTGAGTTTTGTCATCCATGTGTTATCCTTGAAAAAATACTATCTGATGAATTTACCCGAATCGCGGTTTTCTATGACCTATTTCCCCTCCAATTTAATGAGCAATTTAAAATTTATGATTAAATACAGCCCCTGGCCCATGCTTTTGTTTGCTGCTATCGCTTTTTTGATTTATATTAAATGGCAACGTGGAAATGAAAAACCATCGAATGTTATCACCGCTTGGATAGCCTGGATGTTGATTCCAGTTTCACACTTTGTTTTGCTATTATTTTACTCAGTCGGCCGGTACGATGTCGCCGGCGGTAGCCGGTTTTTCTTGCTTCAAATGGCCGGCTTGTCGGTGATGGCTGCAGTTCTTCTTTCAAAAATATCACCAAACTGCTTTCGTGTTCGGATGATGACGGCTGTTTTGGCCGGTTATTTCATTTTGCTACCAAATCGAGAGGAAGTGTGGAATCAATTTAATGAACAGAACACCAGTCCGGCGCTTGAACATGCCCAAATTCAGAATTGGTCAAGATCGTTGCCCGAGCAGGTAGTGGTGATCAGCCGACTTCCTTTCTTATGGGAACATTTTGAGTGTTTTTCAATTTCACCTGAAATACGGAATCGCAACTTGATTTCGCGGTCAAATGAATTGTACCTGCATCGAGGTCTCTTTGACCAGTTGCAAACGACGAGCCTGAAAACCGGAATGGCCGTGGATAGTATCGAAACAAAACATGGGACGATAATTCTTCTTAAAATACCTTGAATTGCTATTAAAATCTCAAGTTTCGCAGAAGATATTTGAGCTTGCTGACAATATGAAATGAATGTACTT
>JBHHXN010000049.1:0-32038 GCA_046757025.1 bacterium | reverse complement strand
TTTGTAATGGTTTTAAAATCTTTTTGCCGTAAAATTATTTTGCACAATAAATAGTCCGAAAATTGTATCCGTGTCAATCTGGGTTCATCCGTGGCTAAAATTATTTTGAATATTATCGACAAAACTTTGTCGATGTACGTACACTAAGCGCCTAAATAGCTGAACATGATTAATTCACAACTTGATTCGTTTAAGGACATTTACTTGATCGCAATCGGCGGCACCGGCATGACGGCTTTAGCCGGCATGCTGAAGGCTCGCGGTTTTAGCGTGCGCGGCTCTGACCAGAATTTGTATCCGCCCATGAGCGAGGTATTGCAGCAGATGGACATTCCCGTTTATGAAGGTTTTGATGCTCAGCACCTTGATCCCAACCCCGATTTGGTCGTCATCGGCAACTGCATCTCCCGTGGCAATCCGGAAGTCGAGGCCGTGCTGGCGAATAAAATGAACTACCTCTCTTTACCCGAGGCTTTAAAGGAATTTTTTATTCGCAGTCGGTACTCATGCGTGGTGGCCGGCACACACGGAAAAACCACCACCAGCGCCATGCTAAGCTGGGTGCTGGAAAACGCCGGTCGCGACCCCGGTTTTTTCATCGGCGGCATTCCTGAAAATTTTGGAAGCGGATTTAAATTAGGAAAAGGGGAAGTGTTTGTTTCAGAAGGTGATGAGTACGATTCGGCCTTTTTTGACAAGTCCTCCAAGTTTTTGCACTACCTGCCGGACCTGGTCATCCTGAATAACATTGAATTTGACCATGCCGATATTTTCCGCAATATGGAGGATGTGGTAATTTCGTTTCGACGCTTGATCAACCTCATTCCTGGAAACGGGTACCTGATCGCCTGCCATGATGACGCCACCGTCGTCGAGCTGAGTCAGAAAGCTTTTTCAAAGGTGGTGACTTTCGGTCTGGCCGCCGAAGCGGACTGGAGTGCACAGAATCTGGTATCCAACGAGAGCCGAACAACATTTGATGTTTATTACCAGAACAACCTGGTTGAGCAATTTGAGGTGCCGCTGCACGGTGCGCACATGGTTACGAATTGTCTGGGTGTGATCGCTGCTGGCCAGGCGCTGGGACTCACATTGCCCGAACTGAAAGACGGTTTGCTCTCCTTCAAAAACGTAAAACGACGTTTGCAATTTAAAGGGGAATTGAATAATATTAAAATTTATGACGATTTTGCGCATCATCCCAGTGAAGTCAAAGCCACGCTCAACGGCTTCAGAAGTCGATTTCCCAATCGCAGAATCTGGGCGGTGTTAGAACCGAGAACCGCCACCAGCAAACGCAAAATATTCGAGGACGAATTTGCGCAAGCCTTCGATGCGGCGGATCACGTGATCATCACACCGCTGCATTTGCCAGAAAAAGTGCCTGCCGGTGAGCGGTTGTCTGTGGAGAAAATCATCCGCTATCTCAACGATCAAAACAAACCCTCGTGGACGCTGCCAGCCAACGCCGAGATGGTGCAATTTTTAGCCGAACAATTGCAACCCGAAGACGCGGTACTGTTCATGAGCAATGGAGATTTTAATCACGTAATAAGTAAATTACTCAATACCATTTAAAAAAATCAGGAAAATTGAGCCATGACTGAAGAAAGAAAAAATTACCGGCCAAGACGAAGACCTTTTCATCAAAAAAAATATGACAACAAGAACATTCCGAAAATCATCGCGGAAATCGAAACCAAATTAAAGGATTCCATCGTTCCCACACCGTTAAATGGATTGAATTCGTTCGAAAGAAAACTCGTGCATCGGCACTTTGACCACAACGACGATTATCAGACCCGGACTTACCGCAACGGCGATAAATTTACCTTGTTCGTTTATCCTGTGGGGAATATCAAACGGCTTGCGGCTGAAAAAGCGCAGGAGTCGCTGGACACCGGTTCGGAAGTGGACTTGCCCCCAATGGGGAGTTTTGAGCGTTTCCTCGTGCATTCGACTTTAAAAGATTTTACCGGCATCCAGACGCAAAGCGTGGGGGAAGGCGAGGATCGGCATGTCCAGATCGTTTCAAAAAGATTTGGAAGAGGTTTGAAGAGGATCGTCAGGAAGATAAAACTGTTTTGATAGGTTAAATGATTGAATGAATACGGTCCGGATAATTGTCGTAAACGTTTCGAAAGGGCAGCACAAAGTGCTGCCGCCTCACATACTGTATTGAAAATCAGGATAGCCAAATTTGCACCAAAAAGCCACAACTGTCATTCTCCGACAACCAATCGGAGCAGGCTGGAAATATCTTTTAAATAAACAGTACCTTACGACAAAAAAAGAAGACTCTTTCTGAATGACAACATCCAGTGGGTCTGACTTTTGACATTGCTGTTTCAGCGCGCTGCGTGGCGTTCCTTAAAAAGCTAAAATCATGCCTGGCTGCTGAAACCTCGCTTTTTAAGAATGTTTCGTATTCATCCACACCGGGTTAGTCAAACACTGAAAGGTCTTATCCAGTTTTTTCGAGAACAGTTCGACTCGGATATATCCGGAAAAGCCTTTTCTGGCAATGGGGAATTGCAAATCAAATCGGTTCTGGCCATCAAACATTTTCACGGTTTTTATGAGATATTCTTGTTTTTGCTGCAGATCCCCCAGAAAAACTTTCAGTTCGTCGAGGGCGCCGAATTCGGAAGTGGTCTCGCAGTTAATATTCACCCGGAACTCCTGACCGTGCAGGGACTCGCCCATGCCGACATTTTCGTTTTCTTCATTTTTCAAAAGGATGTCAGCAAAGGGCCCATTGGTGACGATCATGCGGCCGTTTTTAATGCCCTGCAATAGCGAATTCAGTGACAGACTTCCACGGACGTAAACACAGGAGCGCACGCTACCAAAAAGATGTTGATGATTTTCTCGCATGGTAAAAAAGGGAAAACCGATCTGGCGAAAGCGGTTGAAATTGCCGTGGGCGTCGGTACCGCCAGAGATGTAAATGCGTTTACCCTGCAGGAGCAGTTTTACCCACCATTCTTTGCCCTTTTGCAATCCTTCCTCGGTTCCGTTCCAGATTTGCAGTCCGTGTAAATTTGGATGGAGCAGATCTTCAAATTGCCATATTCCGCGCCGCACCAGCCATTTTTGCAGAAACGGCGGCTGCGTGCCCGGATGCGCGGCGAAACAAACCGCATCTATTTGCACCCGTGACAGGATTTCTGCCACCGAAAGATCGGGTTTGGTGCGCAGCCATTTTTCGGCACTGTCACCGGCACCTGGCAAAAATTCCGAATTGTTCAGAATCAGACAATGGATATTCTGATTCCGACGGTTGCCGGCGGAAACTTCTTCACCGGGAACGATCACAAATTGCGGATGGGCTGAGTTCAATGCAGCGATTTCAAGCTGCAAATTTTTCCATTTCGTTAACCGGGGATCGCGCTTCAAAAAATTATCCGGCTCGTCGTCTAAATCGTAGGAATGGTCGGTGGCACAAAAAAAACTCAATCCCAGACTTTTTGAGAGCTGAATCATTGCTGCCATGGGCGCGCCGAATTCTACCTGATCGCTGGTGTAACGCGTGTGGCAGTGGAAGTCGCCGTAATACCAGTTTTGCGGGGCCGGCAGTTTTTCTTCAGAAATAAAAACATGAAAGGGTTTTTTACCCGTGCTGACATAATTGTCGTTTTTAATGGTGCGCGGTTTGTTGTCGATGGTACAGTGAATGGTAACATCGACCTGGCAGTTGCCGTACGCCTTTTGATTGATTTCCACGTGCAGGACCCGGTGCCAGAGTTTTTCTGAAACGGTTAGCTGCTGGAAGTGAAATTGAACGGTCAGTCCTGTAGCCTTGCCCAGAAATTCAACCTCTACCGAGTGCAGGATGACCGGGTAGCGGTCGGCATCTTTGATGAGTAGCAGCACCGGCAAAGGCGCCGAATTATCGATGCGATGGGGGAGATCAGCGAGAATTTCGGGCTCGCGCATTTTGAGCCGGCTGTAAATCCCTTTAAAGGAATAGTGGATCTCGGCATAAAGCAGAATAAGCAAACTCAACGAATTTGCGAGAAAATGAAGAACGTCTCCGTTAAAAAAGTTCATTCACTGATCCCGCCTGACTCTTTTCCGGCCACTGTTCGTGAGGCCTTGATTTTCTGCAGCCGTTCATATTCGCTCGGTCATCTCTTTTAGCTTCCAGTTTAATTTCCAGGTGTAGGTAGTATCTTTCCATTTCACGGATGTTGGAAAGAGCAGAACCGGCGTAAACAGAATGGTGTAAAGGAAATAAAATATCTCCCAAACGGCAAAGAACCTGAGCAGATCCCGACGATGGACCAGACCGGTGGTGCGCAAAAGCAGACAATAATCCGCTGCGATCAGAACCGCTAAACCGGCGATGCAAAACACCGGATTTATTAAGAACCAGGAAATCGGTACAAGCGTGTGTACCGTCAGCGCCAGCGCCATGAGAAATTTGCCGTACAAACCCACTTCTTTACCGCCCGCAGACCAGCGTTTGCGCTGCTGATAAAAGGCTTTGAAATCGGGCATGGCCTGACTGTAAACCAGCATTTCCGGCTCGATGGGGTAGAGCACTTTCCAGTTAGTTTTGTGCAGCAGTGTTTTCATCAAAGCAAAATCTTCAATGATGGTGAACCCCATTTTGCGGTAGCCGCCCACTTCTTCGTACGCCGCCCGGCGAAATGAAAAATTGTTGCCCAGCACGCTGAGCGGCCAGCCAAAGCCCATGGCGCCCGTACCGATGGAAAGCAAGTAAGCCCAGTCCAGCGACTGGATTTTGCTAAAAATGGTGGCCGGCGTGTGCTTTTTGTCGAGCAGGGTAAAGCCGCCCACCAGGCCGACATTTTTCCGGTAACAGGCTGCGTGCGCTTTCGCCCAGGTTTTGGGTACCTGGCAATCCCCGTCCGTGACCAGGATGATTTCCCCACGGCAGAGATTTATGGCCTGGGCGATGGCATTGGCTTTGCCCGACAAGCCTTTGATGCTGTGATCGATGTGAACGGTTTTGATGAGGTTGGATTTTTGTTTGTACTGCTCGATGAGCGCAGGGGTGCGGTCACGGGAGCGATCATTTATCAGTACGATTTCCAGCAAATGGGGAGGATATTCCAGATTGAGCAGCGAGTTCACACAGGATGCTAACGTCCGCTCTTCGTTTCTCAATGCAACGAGAATTGAAATGCTGGGGAGTTTATTGGATCTGGCGTAACCCAGCCGGTGGGTACCAAGATAAATTAACACAGTTTGCGAAAGGTAGATGAGCAGCGGCAGCAAAACAAAAATTGTGAGAGTGACTTGTAGGGGCATTTTTATGAAAATCTTTATTTAAACTCAAAATTTGATTGTTAATAAATCACAAAATTATTGGTTTCACCTCGAGGGTTTCTGCAAACAAATTACCGCACGTTCTGCTTAGCGATTTTTTGTAATTGTGTTTCATGGACCGTCGTTCTGAATGATTGACCTTTCCATAGAAATCGGGCAAATTGCCCCAGAATGGCGGCGCTTACAATATAAAAAGGATGGACGAAGGAGGCAAACAAAAATGTCGCTGTTCTGAATTTAATTTGGAAGACTTTTTGACCATTTTTCAAAAAACCAAATTCAGCCAAAGATTTGATGAAATAAGCTGCCAGCCACAGTGAAAACAATTCTGGTAAAAATAACAGGCTCACGAAACCCAGAGCAAGGAGCGAGTTCATCAGAAATAAGGTCATGAGAGTCCAACGAGTGGGCAGGGAGTAATGCAGCCCTTTTGATGCGTAGCGGATTCTTTGATGTACAAATTCCAAAAAAGTGGCTGGGGGCGCTGTTGGCACAAAAGTGCCGGGGTGCGCGGCAAACCTTATCTTCCATTCGGTTTTATCGCGCACTTGCTCGAGAAACAAATCGTCGTCGCCGGACACGAGCCCACGGCGAGCCGCAAAACCGTCCAATTCAAGATACAATTTTTTGCGATAAGCCAGATTCCCGCCGCTGCAGCTCAGAGGATAGTTGTGTCCGGCAGCCGCGGCGGCCACGCAAGCCATGGCAAAATAATCCAGTTGCAGCATTTCGTTGAGCACAGTTTTATTTTCCATTCGATATGGATTGTAACCGGCCACCATACCGACCTCCAGCTCAAAATATTTGACCATTTCGGATAGCCATTCCGGCGAAGGGGTACAGTCGGCATCGGTTGTGAAAATGATTTCGCCGTGCGCTTGGCGGATACCCAGGTCAAGCGCACGTTTCTTGGGTGCAATATGGGGAGAGGATTCGGTGATTTTTAGCAGTTTGATGCGCGGTTGCCGGGCAGCTATTTGTGCCACAATCTCTGGCGTACGGTCTTCAGAGCGGTCGTCGATCACCACAATTTCAAACTTGTCTGCGAGGTAGGTCTGATTTACCAGAGCCTGCAAACAGGCGGCGATGTGGAATTCTTCGTTTCGCGCTGCCACGATGATGGACACGGAAGGCTCTTTTTCATTGCGGCCCGGGGCGAGCCGGTGCAGACCTCTGCCCAGAAACCACAGAGTCACGGCGTATAAAAAAGACAATAAAAGGAGTATGAAAAACATGGCTGTCATAAATTTAATATGAAATTGCAGTTGGTAAATTACCCTGGCAGCGCGGCAAATTGTGCTGGTGGAATTTTTTGTTCCGCTAAAAGACTGGCCAGAGCGGTGACGGTTTTGGCGCCGTTGCGGTGACCGTCATGCAGTAAAATGATTTTCCCCGGCCGCAAACACCGGGTCAGATTTCTTTGAATTTCGCAGGATGAAAAATGTGAATGGTAGTCCCGTGCCGTAGCATTCCAGAGCACCATTTTGTGGCCGGTTGTTTGTATGGCTCGCATCAATCCCCAGCCAAATCGGCCGTATGGCGGTCGGAAAAGCACGGGCCGGGTACGTGTGATTTCTTGCAGCAGCGCGTCGGTACGGGCGATTTCCGCCAACGAGTTCGATTTTGATTTCCAGAGCATGCGGTGGTGGCTGAATGAATGGTTGCCGAGGGTGTGCCCGTTTTGATTGATCTGCGCTACTATTTCCGGATGGCGCTGTACTTTTTCGCCGATGACAAAAAAGGTGGCTGAAATCTGATATTGGTGCATTAGCTCCAGTAAAGTCGGTGTCACTTCAGGATCCGGACCATCGTCAAAGGTGAGATAAATTTGGTTGCGATCCATGCGCCAGATAATTTCGGCAAACGGCGTTTTCATGTCCGCGACTCCGCTAACACAGGAGAGCTGATTGGCCGGCGCATTTTTAGCAGAAACCCCAGTCCGGCGAGAGACGGCAGCGCCACGTTGAGCAGATAAAGCAAAAGTGCAGCGTTAAAGGCGGCAGCGGGCGCCACCGCGATCTGGTGCAAGAAAAAAACGGCCGCCCCTTCGCGAATGCCCAAATCGCCCAGTGAAATCGGCAACAGGGATTTGACCAGGAATACCGAGGCCGCGGCACAGGCGGCCATCCAGAAGTTTACAGACTGAAAATTTTCAATTAGTGCGATAAATTGCAGCAAAAAAATCACATAAAACAACGCTGAAAAACTCAGCAATTTAAACAGCGAGTTGCGGTGGGAAAGAATTTTGCTTATGAATTTTTGAATTGCCAGATGCCATTTCGAACGACCGAAAACCAGCAAGATAGTCAGGCTGCCTGCCAGCAGAAATAGTGTCATCAAAAGCGTATTCAGATTAAACGTGAGCTGGTGTCTAAACAAAATAACTGCGCCGGCTGCGCCGGCAGTGAGCGTTATGATCAAATTGCTCAGTTTGTCCACGAGGAACAATTGGAAGGCGGTTTTGCTATCCATTCCCACGATAAAAAATGCCCGGCTGAATTCACCCAGCCGGCCGGGGGTAATAAATCCCAGAGGATACGCCCCCATCAACGATTTGATCGCGCTGCTGAACGTGGCGGCCGGCTGTGCGCTTTTTAACAGAAAATGCCATTTGTGTACTTGAATCAGAATATTGGCCGGGAACAGTAAAATGGCCAGGGTGAGGTAGGGCCATTTTGCCGATTTGAAGACGTCAATTTTTTGTGTTAGATTCGTCCACTGCACTAAAAATACCATCAGCACCACCGCCACCAGCAGCTTGCCGATAAAAACGGATCTGGCGCTAAATGTAAAGCCGAATGCCCTGCGAGCAATTGCGGCAGATGTCGAGCTGACTGCGGTCAACCAGCATTTTTTGTCTAAAGTTTGCATATTTTTCTGAGTTCCAGGTGTCTGTAAATTGCGTGTGATTTTGAATTTCACCCAGCACGTGCTGGCCATTTTTGTCGAAACAGCAAGGCACCACCGTTCCATCCCAGTTGATGAGAGCGCTAGTCCACGGACGCGGACAAGCACCGGCTGCTGATCTTCTCGGTTTGAGTGTGGCTGCATCAAGCACGTATCTGTGCATTTTGGAGTTTTGCGGCAGCCACTTTTCTGCTTCGGCTGCGTTTTCCACGTGCACGGTTTTAATGAGCAAGCGGTTCGCTCCCCACTTCCGGGCTATTTTTTTCATGGCGGCAATTTGATGTTCGTTGTGGCGCATGACGATGAACTGCATGAAAATGACCGGCGTGGCGCTTTTGAGCCGTCTTTTGGCTTCCGCTAAATTGAGCAAACCCTGTTGGACTTTTCGTAAACTGCCTCCTACGCGATAAGCTTCGTAACTGCGCTGATCGGCGCCATCCACAGAAAAAATGATCGAGTCCAATTTCGATTGTACCGTAGCCCAGGCGGTTTCTTTATTGAAATAATGGCCGTTGCTGCTGGTGGTGACGTAGATTTTTTTGCTCTTGGCATACTCCACAAATCGCAGGAAATTCTTATTCAAAAACGGCTCTCCCTGCTGATACAGCAGCAAATAAATGAGTTGCTTTTGTGTTTCATCGATGATCTTCTTGAAAGCCGCAAACGACATGGAGCCCGCCGGACGCGTCATTTTACCGTTGCCGGTCACACATAGCGGGCATTTCAGATTGCACAGGTTGGTGGGCTCGATGGTTAAAATAAAAGGCTGGCCGCGTCGCTTATTATTTTTCAAAATTGCAGAATAAATAAATGAGCCCGTTGCCAGCGCCGCATTGATGAGCCGCGGGAGAGTTAGCGTTTTCAGAAGCTGTCGTACCAGGATGACTTTCATAAGAATTATCTTAACTTACCTTTTCCACAGAAAAACGAAAGGATACGGTAACCCCATTGAAGTACATAATCGAAATCTTTGAATCCTTGGTTGTATGTTTTTTCAGGACACATAAATTGGATAAAAGAAACGTGCGGTTTGCCTATTCTCCATTGATTGCCTCTCAAAGTTCAGATCATTTTTTGACCGACAAAATACCAGGTTGGATTGATGATAAAATTAAAAAGGCCGAATCGGTCGTTTACCACCGTAGTGAACGGCCGCTTTAGTCCTAAACTGTTCAGCCATCTGATGATGCGTAAATGGAATTCGCTGTTCACCACAGCATGGGGTTGTTCAAACAACCGCTGGGTAACTTTCTTATTCACGAACTGCAATGCAATTTGATTTTCAGAAAACATTTTTCGAATTTTGTACAGCGACAGCAGCGCCGCAAAATCTGCTCTGACGGCGTGCTCTCGCCTGACTATTTGCGTGATGAAAATTTTCACCCACTTTCTCGATAGCGCAGAAACCATCGGTAAGTTCCAGTGTGGATCGCTTAAGAAATTGAACGGCGACCAACGATTGGGCGTTGAGAGATAGAGCAGACCGTTCGGTTTCAAAACCCGGCACATTTCCGAAACCGCCTTTTCCGGATGGGGCAGATGTTCCAGCACGTCCTGCAAGATGATGACGTCGAAACAGGCATTCGATGCCTTGAGTTTTTCGGCGTGGCCGAGCTCCACGGTTAAATTCGGAGGGTTCAGTTGGTTTTGCAATTTTTTCACTCTTGCTGGATTGAAGTCGATGGCTCGCACTCGTGCCCCGCGTGCAGCCAGGGCACAAGCCGTACCGCCTTCGCCACAACCGATGTCGAGGATAGTGCGCGACTTCAAAGGTTGAAAGCTTTCCAAAATATCCGCTGCCAGCTCGCCACGTGCGCGGGCGAATTGCGCATAATTCCGCCAGAGTTGGTAGTTGGGATGTGAGATCGGCGGCAACAGTTTTGCATCAAAAGGCGTCTTTACAGGTAGATGATCTGTTTTCATTTCCATCTGATCTTACCGACAAAAGCCAGGGGAGAAATGAACACTTGGTTGACTAAATAGAACAGCTCCCAGAGGGGAAGCCACCAGAGCAGATGGCGCTGTTTTAATTTGTGTGTCAGAAAAAACAGGGCCAGGAAGTCCAGACCCCATTTCAGACCCAGAAACGCCGCCGCCGCGAAAAGGTGTGTGCGGCTGATGACGGCCGACATGGCAAACCCAAACAGATACAAATTAGCCAGGTTAAACAGCAGGTAGCCCACTTGATGACGTCTCGAGTAGTAGCGACTGGCGGAAACGTGCCGGCGTCTTTGCTTAACAAACGCAGAGAAGGAGGGTGCGGCGGCACTCGGTACCATGGTGTCCGGATTGAGCGAGTAAGCAATACGCCAACTGGTTTGTTTGTTCACTTCCTGCAGGAAGAGGTCGTCGTCGCCGGAAAGACTGTGCTGGAATTTTTGAAAACCGTTGATCAGTTCGAACACTTGTTTGCGATAGGCCAGATTTCTGCCGCTGCAGGTGACGCCCACGTTCCAGCCAGCTGCGCCAGCGGACACAACCGTCGCGGCTAAATTATCCAACGCCAGCAGCTTGTGCCAGGCATTCTGGTGGTCGTAAAAAGGCGCTGGCCCCAAAACGATGCCGACGTCCTCTTGAAACAACGGCACGGTTTCACTAAGCCAGTCTGGCGGTGGAACGCAATCCGCGTCGGTGGTAAAAATCAGCGTACCATTAGCTTGCTTGATTCCTTTCATCAAGGCGTACTTTTTGGGACTGATTTTTCCTGGCTGCTCTGCGGTGCAGATGACTTCCACATTTCTGTGAACCTTTTGAAAACTGTGTGCGATTTGTGCGGTGCCATCTGTTGAGCGGTCGTCCACCAGGATGATTTGCAAACGATTTTTGGGATACGATTGCGACAAAAGCGCTTGCAGGCAGCGGTTCAGGTTCTGCTCCTCATTTCGGGCCGCCACTACCACAGAAACCGTTGCACCAGGTGATCGTTTTTTATTTTTGATTTGAAGGAGTCCTGAAATTAAAAATAAAATGATGGCGGTGTAAATTAACCACGCGGCAAGCGCGATCCAAAAAGTTAAATCAAACATGCAGAAAGTGAAAAATTAAATTTCGAGATGATGTCGTGGGTTCTTAAAATAGTACAAATCCATTTATACTTGTAGATGCAAGATATAGAAAAATAGGAAAAGGGTCAAGCAGTTTTTCAGCAAGCGCGGTAAGACAGACCGCCAGGAATGTAAAAATTACCCGACCGGTTTTTGTGTGAGAACTTTTATATTTCTAAAAAATATTTGCCCTGGGCGGTGACCTTTATTTTTCCCAGGCAGAGCACGAAATCAGGACTGGTTTTTTCGAGTATTTTTTGCGCTCGCTGAAGATTGGTGGTTTTTTTGACTTTAAATTTGGTGGGATTGGTTACATATTTTAAAATGGAGTTTTCTGGAGATTGGTTGCCGACGAGTAGTATTTCTTTCAATGTTTTTCCTTTGTTTTAGTCTCTTGTACAGAACCTTTCCGATTCGTCCCTGTGTAAGCGATTTTTTTTGGGAATAGAATGGTATGTGCGAATTTCATACCAGAAGTAACCACAATTATTAGAATGACATAGATCGTTGAAATTAATTTATTTAAAACATGTCAAAAAATGTTGCAAAAAGATGAAAAAAAATATTTCCATGTGTTTAATTGAAACAATGTTCCTAATCTGAACGCTAGTAGAAAAAAATTGATTTATTAAATAAAAATTGCCATATTACTTTGTAACAAAAAGAATCGTGAATATATTCAACGAGATCAGAGGCACGCATTGCAACAGATTTCTTTAGCGTACGGTAACGATTCCTTTAAACTCACAATTAAATCTGACCACGTTATAGGTGTGCTGACTCCCCAAAAAGTCCAGGCTGATCAGTCGCCGGTAAAAATCATTTCCGAGGCGCTCAATTCCTTGCCGGTGACACATAAATTCCAGCGAATGGCCAGAATGCCCGGCAAGTTCCCCCTTATCATTCCGGACAAAACCCGCAATTTTGGCGCGTCCGTTGTCTTGCCAGTTTTAATCGAGCAACTGCACCGTTTCGGAGTGGCCGATTCAGACATACTAATAATCATAGCGATGGGTTCGCATGAACCGCACCAGGCCGGGGAAATCGAAAAACTCGTGGGCAAAGAAATATATCACGCGTACGAAATCGTGGAGCACGATTGCCGGGATGTTGAGAATCTGATTTTTGTGGGAATGACAAAGGCGGGCACGCCGGTTTACCTAAATCGGCATGTGGTGGAGGCGGGAAAACGCCTGGTAGTCGGCACCGCCGTGCATCATTATTTTGCCGGCTACGGCGGCGGACCCAAAATGATCCAGCCGGGCTGCGCGGGACACGAAACCATCGTCAGGAATCATGCACTCAGTATCGATCAGAGGAGTGGATGTATTCACCCGAATTGTCAGGCCGGGGTGGTGGCCGGCAATCCGGTGCAGGCGGATATTCTCGACTCCCTGCAATTCCTCCAGGTTGATCTATTGCTGGAAACCGTTCTCGATGAAAACGGCAAAATCATTTTCGCGTCGTGTGGAGATTTGTTTGAAACACATGCCCGAGCCTGCCGACTGGTGGATGATTTGTACAGAATTCCCATCAAAGGCCGGGCCGATTTGGTAGTGGCGAGCTGCGGTGGATATCCCAAAGATATCAACTTCATTCAAGCACACAAAACGCTGAACAACGCATTTTACGCTGTGAAAGAAAGGGGGGTGATTTTGCTTTTGGCTGAATGCCGCGACGGAATCGGATCAAAAACCTTTCTGCGTTGGTTTCAATTTGAAAATGAATCCGACTTTTTATCTGCCTTGAAACAGAATTACACTTTGAATGGCACCACAGCGCTTTCCGTTAAAACGAAAACCAGCAAGTGCCGGGTGATTTTGATTTCCAAGCTGCCCTCGGACCTGGTGCTGCAATTGGGCCTGACGCCGGCGCGCACGCTGGACGAGGGTTTGAAATTAGCGCTGTCCAGCCTTTCCCACGATTTTACCTGCATCGTAATGCCGAACGCTTCGTTGACGCTACCTGAGGTAAAAAATGCGGTTAATTAAAAGAATATCCAGGTTTTTTTTCATCGGCGTGTTGTTCATGTCTATACACTGTGTTGGCTTAAAACCGAAGCCAAAGTTTACTGAGCCGGATGCCAGGCAGCCTACCCCGTCGCATTCTGAAAGAAACCGTGCAAACAGAGCGCGACCGGCGTCTTCATTTGAACAACTCATGACGCGAGAGATTGAGTCCTACCTCGGCGTACCGTACAAGTGGGGCGGTTCCTCCCGCAGCGGCATGGACTGTTCCGGTTTCGTACGTACGGTTTACGAAAATGCGGCCGGCATATCGTTGCCGCGCAAGGCTAAAGATATGTTCAAGTCCGGTCGTTTTATCGAAAAGCAGGAGCTTAAATTTGGCGATTTGGTTTTTTTTGAGAATATCGAAAATTACGGTGTTTCTCATGTTGGAATCTATTTAGGTGAAAACAAATTTGCTCATGCCAGCACTAGTAAGGGGGTGGTAATTTCCAATTTGAATGAAGCATATTATCGCAAACGATTTATCGGAGCAAGAAAAGTTTTTAGAAGATAATTCCTCTCTGGCAGTTCATCTACAATATTTCAAACAGGAGGGACCATGCATGGTTAAATTAGCAATTGATGCGATACAAGAATATCTGCGTGAACAAAATGTCGACGGCTGGCTGTTATTCGATTTTCGAGGTCAAAATTACATCGCGGCTAATTTATTCGATCTGAACAAAGATACGATTTTGACTCGCCGGTGGTTTTATTTTATCCCACAAAACGGCGAGCCCACGCTGCTGGTACACAAAATTGAACGCGATAATTTTCCAGCTCCCCCCAAAAAAACGCAGTACTACGTGAGCTGGCAGGAATTGATAGCCCGTCTCAAGGATATGTTGAACGATTGGAAAGTGATCGCCATGGAATATTCGCCGCAGGGCGCCATTCCGTGCGTGTCGTGTGTGGATGGCGGCACCCTGGAAATGATTGCGAGTCTTGGTGTCGAGGTGGTGACCTCTGCCAATCTGGTGCAGTTTTTTCAGTCGCGCTGGACAAAGGAACAAGTACAGTCGCACCGGGTAGCAGTGGAAACGTTGGAAAAGATCAAAAACCAGGCTTTTGAGCTCATCGGAGATCGCATTAAAGCCGGTGAAGAAGTGACTGAATTTGACGTTCAGGCGTACATTCTGAACTGTTTTGAACGGCTGCATCTGGTGACAGACGAGCCGCCCATCGTGGCGGTGAATGCCAACGCTAGCAATCCGCACTATTCACCCACGACCAGCAAATTCAGCTCAATCCAGAAAAACGATTTGATTTTGATCGACCTGTTTGCCAAACAAAATACCCCCCAGGCCGTGTACGGCGATATCACCTGGATGGGTTTCGTGGGAGACACCCCTGACAAAAAGCACCTGGAGATTTTCGATATCGTGACCAAAGCCCGCGACACCGGCTTGCAGTTTTTACAGGATGCCTCAAGACAGGGCCAGACTGTTCAGGGTTGGCAGGTTGATAAACAGGTGCGGGAATATATCGCGGCTGCCGGCTATGCTGACTATTTCGATCACCGTACCGGCCACAGTCTGAATACCCACCTGCATGGCAACGGTGTGAACATCGACAGTCTGGAAACCCAGGATCAACGCGACATCATTCCGGGGGTGGGCTTTACCATCGAGCCCGGCATCTATTTAACGGAGTTTGGCGTGCGCAGCGAGATCAACGTCTATTATTCAGAAGAAGGCCCTCGAGTGTTCGGCCCGATTCAGAAAGAGATCGTAACCATTTCAGTATAATTTCTGTGGCGTAGATTGGATCTTTTTTGTATCTACAAAATAAGCGGTTGTAATTTGCATGAGTGAAAAAATAAAAAAAGGGAACCAGCTTGCACTGGATATCGAAACGCTGGCGTTTGGCGGACGAGGTGTGGTGCGAGTGGACGGTCTGGTGATTTTTGTGGAGGACGCGTTGCCGGGTCAGACCGTCCAGGCCAGAATTACCCGCAAACGCAAAGGATTTGCAGAGGCAAAGTGTCTCCGTGTGGAAAAGAAATCTCCCGAAGAAGTGGCGCCAAAATGTGCGCACTTTGGCGAATGCGGCGGCTGTCGCTTTCAAAATCTCGATTATCAAGCTCAGTTAAAATACAAACAGCAGCAAGTGGTGGAATCGCTGGAGCATATCGGCGGCATAAAAAATCCGCCAGTGCAGCCAGCCCTCGCTTCACCCGAGCCCTATTATTACCGCAACAAAATGGAGTTTTCGTTTGGAACACAGCGCTGGGTGACTCAAAACGAAATCGACCGGGAGGAGCTGACCAAACCCAAAAATTTTGCTTTGGGTCTGCACGTGCGCGGCCGGTTCGATAAGATATTAGACCTGGACGAGTGCTATTTACAATCACCTCGTACCATCGAGATACTGAGCTTCGTTCGAAAATTTGTTCTGAACATGCGCATGCCGGTCTACAGTACCCGCGATCACGCCGGGTTCTGGCGGTATCTGGTCATGCGTGAAAGCAAAAATACCCACGATTGCATGGTCAATCTGGTGACGGCCGATGTGGCTGACTATTTTGATGACGTGAAAAAACTGGCCGAACAGCTCGTGGCGACTTTTCCAGAAATCACCACCGTTGTGCACAACATCAACCGCAAAAAAGCGCAGGTGGCTTTTGGCGACGAAGAGATTGTGCTATTCGGTCCGGGATACATTCAAGAAAAAATTCACGATCGCGTGTTTCAAATTTCCGCCAATTCGTTTTTTCAAACCAACACCCGAGGTGCCGAATGGCTGTTTGACAAAGCGCTTGAATTTGCCGATTTGAAAATGAAGGAGACGGTTTATGACCTTTATTCCGGCGCGGGTACCATTTCACTGTGTGCGGCTGAAAGCGTGAAAAAAGTCCTCGGGTTTGAGCTGGTGGAATCCGCCGTGAAAGACGCTGAATTGAATTGTCAATTGAACGGCGTTGCAAATTGCACCTTTGTAAGCGGCGATTTGAAGGAAACCCTGAATTTCGATGAAATCATTCAGAGTGAAAAACCTGCAACCGTCTTTATCGATCCCCCGCGCGCCGGCATGCACGCGGATGTGTTAAAGGCGGTGCTCAGACTGCAACCAGAAAAAATCGTTTACATCTCCTGCAATCCGACTACCTTTGCCCGGGACGCCCGAGCCTTTTGTGAATCCGATTACCAGTTACGGCAGGTGCAGCCGATGGACATGTTCCCCATGACCACGCACATCGAGCTGGTGAGCCTGCTGGAAAGAATTTAATTTGAGTTAGTTCTCTACTCGTTTTTTTCAAAAGCCGGTACATCGATGACATTTAGCTCATGTCCGGTGGCTTTCAAAAACCGTTCGACCTTTTGCCGGCCGAGGACCAGGGTGCTGGTGTTTACCAACGGGTGGAAGCGAAATGCCGGCGCCTGCCACAGATCTCTATCCACAAAAAGTTTGACTGCGTGCGCGACGTCGTTTACAAGCGCCAGAAGCGAAACGGCTCCGGGCGTGACTCCGAGATATTTTTGCAGGCGTTCCGCCGAGCCCAGGCTCAATTTGCTGCTGCCGATGACGTCTCGCAGCGCTTTCAAATCCACCGATTTTTCACTGCCCACGATCACCAGAAAGTGGTTGCGGCCCTTGTTATCACGTAAAAATAGATTTTTGGTTTTTGCGGCGGGTAAATCCGGTACCAGCCGATCCGCTTCCTCGCAGGTGAAAACCGCCGGGTGATCGTGCCGCTGGTATGCGATGTGGTGCTGGTTGAGAAATTGGTAGATGTCGATCATGGTTTTGGCTTAATGATGATTTTTTTCAGAGCTGGAATCCGACCACACCGACAGCAGATAGACCGCGAACGAAGCCAGCCAGTGCTCGCCTTCGTAATGGCCGCTGGCCACGTTGGCCAGGGCGGTTTCGGCGTGCCGTCGGGCTGCGTTCACGAGCACCTCATGCGTCGGGCTGTTTGGCGGCAGAGCGGAGGCCACGCCGGCCAGGCACCATGCGCGACTGAGATTCAGCCCGTCCAGGTGGACGATTTTGGGATCGCTGCGGTCAGTGACGATGGCTGGAAATAGCAGCGATGCGGGCTCGCCGTTTTTCAGGTGTGGTAAGAAGCGCTCAAACCACTCAGTAAATTTATCGGGCTGCAGAACCCGGCGCATCAAGTCGGCTTCCATCAGGCAGGGAGAAAAAAAATCATCGCCGTCCGGCTCCCAGTCGGCCGGACAGTTTTCATCCTTTGCAAAAAAAGTCAGACTGCGTTCGGACAACAGCGTGGCAAGCCTTTCGTCCTGAACCGTGCGGGCGTAATCCAGCGCAAAGGCCAGACCAAAGGCGCTGTTGGGGTGCACGCCGCGACGGATGGGGTAAGTCTGTTTTGGTAAAAAGCCGTGATAGCGTTTCACAATGGTTTGTATCAGCGGCTGTAAATTTTGCAGCCATTTCTGGCCTTCGGCGTCCTTCCAGGAATACAGCTCCACAGCCAATTTCAGCAGCCAGGCCCAGCCGTAGGTGCGCTCGAACGACTTGCGGCTGGCTTGATTAAAATAGCGGACTTCGGTGGCAATATTTGACGAACTTAAATTTTGATCGAGCGCCGAACGAATCTCCTCCGCTTCCGCGAGGTCGGGAAAGCGCTTGAGCAGCCGCACCAGCATCCAGTGGCCGTGCACCGCCGAATGCCAGTCGTAGCAGCCGTAAAAGGCCGGGTGCAGAGTTCTGGGATTCTGGACTTCCGCCGCGTCGTTCATGACGTGGCCCGGTTTGTTTGGGTATTCCCGCTGAATGCAGTTTAGTGCGATGCGCGCAAAGTTGGATGCGGTCTGAGGCGACAAAGTAAAAAGCTCGTTGGCTGGCTGTACAACGGCGGCGGATTTTTCCGCAGAGCCGGTACTTTCACTGTCTGGCTGCTGACACATGACACTCGCTAATAAAATGATTGCGAAAACGAAACTATCCAGATGGTTCATGTCTTTTTTCCTGAATTATTTTGGCTTTAAGAATTCGATTAGGTTAATTGCAATCCTTAAAAATATCATAAAGAGCTTGTAGAGCGAAATGGAGAATTCCGTTTAACAAACAATCAGTAACGCCAGCTGGTGGTATCCGCCCCCGCTGGTGCCGATTCTAAAATGCGCTCGACGATTCGCGGAATAAACATCTGGTGATAGCGCAGCCGGGAAATGGCATTGGGCCGCTGGTGATCGCCGTTCCAGCAGTGCTCGGCGCGGTCGCCGTAATCCACTTCTCCGTCGTAGGGGGGATTTTCCGTGCTTGCCAGAAACTCCTCGGTCAGGTACACCGCGTTGTTCAGGTAGTAATTATCCATATCGCCGCAATAAATATGAATCTTGCCTTTGAGTTTGGGACCGAGCGTCTGCCAGTCGCGTTTCAGGATGTAGCTCAAATCGTAATTTTCCCGCCAGTACTCTGCCACAGTATGATCGATTTCGCCCGTCAGTTTATCCCAGATCGGTTTGGGATATCCGTCATTTCCGACGGGACTGTAAACCGCCTGCCAGATATCCCACTGATCGCCGGAGCGGCTTCTGGTGCCGAGTACCAGCTCGCGGTGGTTCATCTCCTCGAGTGTGGCGCTGATTTCCCCCAGATAGTTGCGTCGGCCCGGGCGTGGGGTTTTCTTGAACTGGCTGTCCACATAGTAGGCGTTTTTGTGCTCGTAAATGTTGACGATGGTGTAAGCGCGAAAATCGATGGGATCGGGGCAGGCTGCCCAGCAGCCGTTGTACTCATCGGGATAAAACACTTGCACGGCCAGCGCTTCCCAGCCGCCGGTGGAGCCGCCGTAAAGAAATCGCGCCCAGCCTTCGCCCAGGCCACGAAATTTCTGCTCGATGTACGGAATCAGCTCGTGGGTGATGGCATCGCCGTAGGGACCGACGTTGGCTGAATTCACCGCGTACGAATCGTCGTAAAAGGGATTGGCGTGCTGAATTTTGATCAGCAACACTCTCGGGAAATCCGGGCCAGTCCAGTCCTGATAAAATTGATAAGCGTAATCCTGCACGATTTTATTGTAACCCTCCAGTTGAAATCGCTCGCTGTATTCGGGTTTCAAATTTGGATTCGGCGGCGTTTCTCTAAAACCGCTGAAGCGGGATGGAAAGTGACCGTGGTTGATGACCAGCGGGTAGCGCGCCTCCGGATGCTCGTCGAAGCCTTCGGGTAGCAGCACGAAGGCGGCAAGATGCATGGGCCGGCCCCAGAATTCGCTCAGTAGATTGCTCTTGATTTTCACGTATTTGATGTATTTGGTGCTTTTGGGTTCGGGAATCGGTGGGATCTTCTGGTCGAGGGTGATCTTGATGACGTCGTCGCTTTGCGGATCGATCTTAATTTTTTGCGGGGCGCTGTAAAGGTTTCCCGGCGCCCGGTTCCAGTGTTGGCCCTCGCCGCGATCCATGGGCAGTTTCACCAAGTGTCCATCGGCGCGGTGAAAAGTCTCGTAACGATGCAGCAGGGCTTGTACCCGGTATTCACCCGCCGGCAGCTCGGCGAGGCTTTTTAAAGGGTAGCCAAATACCCGCTCGTCGATGAAAGCCGCTTCGCCGGCTTTCAGATTCTCCACATCGATGCCGAATATTTGCTGCGTGTTCGGACTGTCGCTAATCTGAAAGCGCGGTTCCCGGCTGTCGTCGGTTGAAAGCATGAGCAGCAAACGCCCATCGAGTGGTTCCTTACTATTTTGTTCGGTGAAGGAGATGGCGAACTTGAGTTCGCTGGTTGGTTTGTTGGGACTCGCGATTCCCGAAAGCGGAATCATCAACACCCTGATTAAAATAAATAGAACTAGTTGATGAGAACGAAATTTGTGCTTTTTCATTCACACACCCTCCTGAATTTGGTTGAGCAGCATAATTGGGAATGGTTAAGAAAAGTGAAATAAGCTATCAATATAATGGAAAATTGTCAAGCGTTTTTTATTCACACACCCGTGTCAGAGAAGGTGTTTCGGTCATACTTGGTATTTGCTGGTTCCCATGAATAAAAAAATGTCAGCAGATGATTTATTTTGTTGAAAACCACATATTTTTTATTATCTTTAACATCAAAATTATTTATCTACAGGGAGGAACCATGAAAATATTTAAGTTTGCAATTTTATTCAGTTTGATGTGGTTGATTTTGTTGGCCTGTCAGGAAAGCTCCAGCAGCAACCAACCCCAACCGCGCATCAGTCCCATGGCCAGTGTGGCGCAGACCATTGGCGATTCCACCACCGTGACCATCACCTACAGCCGTCCAGGGGTGAAAGGCCGAACCATCTGGGGCGAGCTGGTGCCTTTGGATAAGGTCTGGCGCACCGGCGCCAACGTAGCCACCACCATCTCTTTTAATAAAGATTTGGTAGTGGAGGGACAAAAGTTACCCGCCGGCACGTACGCTTTATTTACCATTCCCACTAAAACTAAGTGGACGGTTATTTTCAACAAAGAAGCCGACCAGTGGGGAGCGTTTAATTACAAGCAAAGTGAGGATGCGCTGCGCATCGAAGTAACTCCAAAGGCAGCCGATCATGTAGAGTGGATGGATTTCAGCTTTCAGGATTTGACGGCTACTTCCGCAAAGGTGGTGCTGCGCTGGGAAAAATTAGCGGTTCCGTTTAATATCGAAACCACCGTATCTGCTGAAAAGCCTCGTTTAAGCCCAAAAGCCACGGTCTGGCAGGTGCTGGGTGATTCGACAAAAGTCGCCTTTACCTTCAGCCGGCCGGGCGTGAAAGAAAGAGAAATCTGGGGCGCGCTGGTTCCTTACGATAAAGTCTGGCGCACCGGCGCAAATGAGAACACCACGCTTTCTGTTTCAGGTGATGTGACCATCGAAGGCCAGAAACTCTCAGCCGGCGCCTACGGAATACATACCATCCCCGGCGAAAATGAATGGACCGTCATATTCAGCAACAACGCCGGTTTGTGGGGCAGCCGCGACTACAAACAGGAAGAAGACGCCCTGCGCATCCAGGTGAAACCGCAGCAAACCGGCGACTTGCAGGAACGGATGCTGTTCAGCTTTCCTATTTTGACGCCCGATGCCAGCAAGGTCGTGCGTTCCGCTCAGGTGGTGTTGCGCTGGGAAAAACTCGCGGTGCCGTTTACCGTTTCTGTTCAATAATCAGGAAATAAGAGTTCGCCAGAATTTAAATCCAAAGGCACAAATATGGACCGCAGAACTTTTCTCAAAAAAGCCGGTGAAACAGGTTTGCTGTTTGGACTGGGTGGATTTCAAATCTTGTCTCCCGCCTGTCACAAATCTTACGATTTCGATTTGATCGTTAAAGGCGGCAGCATCTTTGACGGTAGCAGCGAAGCTGCCTTCACCGCCGACCTGGGCATCAAAAATAAACGTATTTTGGCCATTGGCAATTTACAGGAATTCACAGCGTACCGAGTGCTCGATGTTGACGGCCTGACCGTCGCGCCGGGTTTCATCGATGTGCACACCCACACCGACCGCCGCATCCTGGTGAATCCAAGAGCGGAGAGCAAAATTCGGCAGGGCGTGACCACAGAAATTCTCGGGCAGGACGGCGGTTCCATGGCGCCGTTAACCGAAGAGATGAGAGTTGCTAGGCATAAACGTTATCAGGAGCGCTACGGGCTGTCCGTGGACTGGCACGATTTTGAGGGCTATTTTCAGGCTGTCACCCGACAGGGCACGGCTGTGAATTTAGGTTCCATGGTGGGACAGGGAACGTTGCGGCGGTGTGTCCTGGGCATGGTTGACCGCAAGCCCAGTTCGGAAGAATTGGCGCAGATTCAAGAATTAGCCCGGCAGGCCCTGGATCAGGGAGTGCTGGGAATTTCTTCCGGTCTGGAATACACGCCGGGCGGTTTTGCCTCAACCGAAGAGATTACCGAGCTTTGCAGCGTGATGCAGGGCACTTCTGGCCTGTATGCCACGCATATACGAAATGAGGATGACGGGGTGGTGGGAGCGGTGGCAGAAGCCATCGCCATCGCCAAAGGCGCGGGGGTGGGCTTGCACATTTCGCATTTGAAATGTCAGGGGCAGCGCAACTGGAGCAAGTTGGATGAGATTTTTGCGCTCATCGACCAGGCGCAGTCGGAGTCTTTTTCGGTAACATTTGACCGTTACCCGTATGTGGCGTACAGCACTGGTTTGGCCAGCTTGATGCCGATCTGGAGCCGGGAGGGCGGTACTGAAAAGTTTATTGAGCGATTGAATAATCCGGAGGTGCTGTCTAAAATCAAAGCCGCCACCCTGAATAAAATTCAACTGCTGGGCTCGTGGGATTCGGTCATGATCACCTCTGTGAGCCTGGAAAAAAATAAAGCCTATCAGGGCAAAACCGTTGCCGAAATTGTGGCGGGAACAAATCAGGATGGGTTTGAATTTACTCGCTCGCTCATCATCGAAGAAAGGAATCGCGTGGGCATGGTGGGTTTTGGCATGAGCGAAGAAAACACTGCGCGCATTTTAAGCCATCCCAAATGCATGCCGGCTTCCGACGGCTCGGCGCTGGCGACCTACGGTCCGTTGAGCGAAGGTAATCCGCATCCGCGCTCGTACGGCACCTTTCCGCGCGTGCTGAGCAAATACGTGCGTGAACAAAACGCCATGTCGCTGGCGGAAGCCATTCGCAAAATGACCAGCCTGCCGGCGCAAAGGTTTGGCCTGGTGGACCGCGGTCAAATTGCCACCAAATTCATGGCCGACCTGGTGGTATTCGACCCGCAGACGATTCAAGACCGGGCGACTTTTTCAGAACCCCATCAATATCCTACAGGCATCGAGTTTGTGCTGGTAAACGGAGAGGTGGTGATTGAAAAAGGCGCGCATTCGGGAAATTTGCCCGGCATGATTTTAAAAGGTCGTTTCAGTGGAAAAGGAGCCTGAATTTCAATTTAATTTCGTTTATTAAAAATTATGAGAATACGGGATTTACCCCTTAAATGAAAATCTCAAAAGAAGAAATTCGCGATTTGGTGGAAGATCGCATCTACGCACGCGGTGTCAACTATTACAAATCTGGCCGCGTTCAAATCATCGAGATCGAACACGATCATTTCAAAGCCTTTGTTTCCGGTACTGAGGATTATCTGGTTGAGGTGGAGGCAGACGAAGACGGAGACTGGTATTTTGCAGAATGCAATTGTCCCTACTGGGCAGATTGCAAACACATCGTGGCGGCTTTGTTGACTGCGAAAGATTATTATGACAAAGCAGGGGAGTATCCCCAAAAGCCGGGTGACCAAAATAGCTGGCAGCATTATTTCACACAAATTCAACCCGAACCGGCCGGTCTTCATTCAGAATCGCGGCGTTGGCGATTGTTGTATGTGTTGAAAAAAGATCTGACAAATTGGAATCTCAGTCCCCAAAGAGCCCTGATAAAAAAAGATGGCTCTTTAGGCG
Source organism: bacterium (assembly GCA_046757025.1). Lineage (GTDB taxonomy): Bacteria > Zhuqueibacterota > Zhuqueibacteria > Oceanimicrobiales > Oceanimicrobiaceae > JBHHXN01. The sequence continues at coordinate 8,427 of JBHHXN010000049.1, read as the reverse complement.
TGTTCAAGCACATTGCTAATTACGAATCGGCTGAAGACAAATTTGCTCAAACCAGTAACGATAAAATGGTCATGAGCTTTTTAAATAATTGGAGGTCCTCCTACTTATACGGCTTTCACTATTACGATAACCTTCATTCTTTTCGATGCGGCGAGAAAGTGGGTGCGGTTTTTAGTCTGTTGCGCCAGAGTCTGTGTTTTTTGCAGAAAAAAGACGGAACCACCCGCCCGTTAAAATTTGCAGAACAGAAAGCGCAAATCCAGTTTCGTATGCAGAAAGATAACGACCAAACCAAATTGTTTCCCTTTCTTCTTTTCAACGAAAGCGAAAGCCCGTTCAATGAGGATTATTTTGTTTTGTCCAGCGATCCAGTATGGATTCTCAAGGAGGATCTCCTCATCGAAATTACCGGCATGAACAACGCAGCTTGTTTGATTCCTTTTACCCGCAGTGAATACGACGTCACCATTCCTAAAGAAGATATGCCGCAATTTCTCAGTCTCGTTACTTCACAGTTGGATTTGTTTGAAAATCTGCAGTTGCCAGAGGGCGCTAAAACAAATACCACCGATGAAATTACTGAAAAACGACTTTATTTGAATGAACTTGAAGACAGCGTGATAGTCAATTTGAGGTTCTGTTACGGCCCAGTCGAGGTGGATTTGCATGATTCCCGGCGGGCTTTGTGGGGTACCGGTGAAAAAGCTAACAGTTTCGTGAAAGTGGTGCGCAATTTCGAGGAGGAAGCGGCGGCGCTGCAACTGCTTCAGAGCACCAACGTGAAAATGACCTCCGACGGCCGCATATTGACGCGCAAAAATAAAACCCTGGAATGGTTGATGACCGAAATCCCTCCGCTAACCGCCAGGGGGTTCGTGATTTTCGGCGAGGAAAATCTCAATCGCTTCAAGGTTAATCGCTCCACCGCACAGGTGCGGGTATCGGTAGAATCCGGCATCGACTGGTTCGATTTGAACGTGGAGATCGATTTTGACGGGATTTTGCTCTCCTTAAAAGAATTGAAAAAAGCGCTCAAACAAAAAAGTCCCTATGTGAAACTTGCAGACGGCAGCACCGCGCATCTGCCCAAATCGTGGCTCGATCGCTTTCGGCATGTTATGAATCTTTCCGAAGAAGAAAAAGACCGGCTGAAACTCTCCAGTTTTCATGTCACTTTGATCGACGAACTTTTTGCCGAAGCCAGCCAAAAGAATTTTGATAAAAGATTTTACCATAAGCTGCAGCAATTAAAAACGTTTGAAAACATCCAGCCCATGCCAACACCTGACACCCTGAAAGGCGAGCTGCGACCCTACCAGAAATCCGGCTTCGAGTGGCTGTATTTTCTGAAGGATTTCCAGTTTGGCGGCTGCCTGGCTGACGATATGGGCCTGGGCAAAACCGTCCAGGCACTGACAATCTTGTTGGCATGCTATCAAAACGGGGCAAAACAACCCAGTCTCATCGTCGCACCCACTTCGGTGATTTTTAACTGGCTCGATGAAATACAACGCTTCGCACCCTCTCTGCGCGTATACAACCAGACCGGCAGCGATCGCGAACGTACCACTAAAAATTATCAGGACTACGAAATCATTCTTACTAGTTACGGTACCCTGCGGCGGGACATATTTTTTTTAAAGGACGTGCAATTTCACTACGTCATTTTGGATGAGTCACAGTACATAAAGAATCCCCTTTCGCAAACTGCGAAAGCCGTTAAATTGCTCAAGAGTCAGCACCGGCTGGCGCTCACCGGTACGCCGGTAGAAAACACCACCATCGAACTGTGGTCTTTGTTTTCCTTTTTAAATCCCGGTTTGCTGGGCAATTTGAACTACTTCAAAGGCGCGTTTGCCAAACCCATCGAGAAAAATCGCGATCAGAATACGGCTGAGCTCTTGCGAAAAATCGTGTTTCCTTTTTTGCTGCGCCGAACCAAAGATGAAGTGGAAAAAGACCTACCGCCAAAAGTGGAAAACGTCATTTACTGTGAAATGTCGCCGCAGCAGGAAAAAATCTACAAGCAGTGGCGGGATTATTATCGCGCCGCCCTCCTCAAACAAATCGAGGACGTGGGACTGGATAAATCCCGCATGAACGTGCTTGAAGGGCTGACAAAACTCCGGCAAATTGCCTGCCATCCGCTTTTGGTGGAGAAAGAATTTCCGTCGAAAGTGGGAAAATACGACACGCTCATCGAATATGTTGAAGAGATTTTGGCAGAGGATCATAAAATGCTGGTCTTTTCGCAATTCGTCAGAATGCTGACCATCATTCGAAAATATCTCGATTCCGCCCGCATTCCATACGAATATCTCGACGGCAAAACCCGTGATCGCAAGAGCTGTGTCGAGCGCTTCCAAACCGACAAAACCTGTAAAATCTTCCTCATCAGTTTACGCGCCGGCGGTACCGGCTTAAATCTCACGGCGGCGGATTACGTCATTCACTACGACCCCTGGTGGAACCCGGCTGTGGAAGCCCAGGCCACCGACCGCACGCACCGCATTGGCCAGGACAAACACGTGTTTGTGTACAAGATGATCGCCAAAGACACGGTGGAGGAAAAGATCATGCAATTACAGGAACGGAAAAAAGAACTGGTCTCCAGCATCATCACCACCGACGCGGGATTGTTCAAGCAGTTGACGGCAGAGGATATTGAGGTGCTGTTTAGTTGAAAAAAGCTCCTGGTGGTTGGTTGCCGCCCAGGAGCTGGGTTTTTTAAAAATTCTAATTGCGGAACGATGTAGAGCAATACTAAACTGCCCCACAAAGCCATTTGTTACTTCACAAACACTTCCTCCACCGGCCGAATTTTTACTTTCTCCGCTTTAAAATTCAGTTTGTAATCCTGGATGATTTTATCCTCGTCCAATAGCTCTTTGGGCTTCTCCGACTGGTAAGTCATGGTAGAAGGGGTGTTCTCCACCAGCCGCTTTCTCAAATCTTCCGCATCTTTGGTGATGAATGCAAATTTGATGTTTTTATCCTGCAGGTGTTTCTTGATCGTCCGGTTGACGTCCTTCAACGTCAGCTTCTTGAGATTTTCCACAATAAACTGGGTGAATTCATCGATGCCGTAGTAGCGGCTGTCCATGGCATATCCCAACTGGCGGTTCTGCGATTTGGTGAGAATGTTCACAAACTTCAGCAGATAATTTTTGGTCGCTTCGAAATCGGCCTGACTCATGCCTTCATCGATCAGCTTGTGCAATTCGTACATGGCCACGCGGGTAGCGAAGTGCGCATGCTGGTTGGATTCCACCGGCCGAATCCAGACCTGGAAGATTTGCTGCTGCCGGCCTAAATTCGCGTCCGGGTGAAACTGAAACATGCCGCGCGGAAAGTACTCGATATATGCGTAATCGCCGTAGTTCATGCCGCGAATTTCACGGATGCGCTGGTACAGGTGACTGTTGGAGGAGCGGTGCTCGCCGAAGTAGGAGCGCACCAGCCAGAGCGCAGTAAAATCGGGATGCGAGCGCGTCACTTCGATGGGAAATCCAAAGGAGACCGCCACAGAGCGGGTTTCTTTCTGGATGATTTCCGCTTCAAAGCCGTTGATTTTTTCGGGCTCTGTTAGTTCAACTTTAGCAAGTGAGCCCGCGGGCAGTTTTGCCAGATCTCGATTAACCTTGTTCAGGAAAGCCTCTGTGAAATTGCCGGCGAGTCCCAGAACGAGGTTGGCACGAGTGTAGTTTTGTTCGTAAAAGGATTTAACATCGTCCAGGGTGAGTTTTTCCAGGGCTTGCACGTGGCCGTAATTCAGATGACCGTACGGATGATGGGCATAGATCATTTCGTACAGCACTTCTTTGCCGAGCTCTTCGTCGTTGTTGCCGCGCAGATTGACTTTGATGGCGTTGATGAGGTTGGTTTTGACGCGGGTGAAATCGTCCGCATCCCAGCCGGGGTTGAGCAGCTGCTGGGAGATGATGTCATAGTAAGCGCTCAAATTGTCCTTGTGTGTGGTACCCATGAAAACGGTCATTTCTTTGTCGATCTGGTTGCCGAATCCCGCCGCCATAGGGAACATGGCTTTTTGAATTTCCTCATACTTCATGGTCTTGCTGCCGGCGTCGGTGATCATGGCGGCGGTCAACTGCGCCAGGCCTTCCTGACCGACGGAGTCCAGAGCCGCGCCGACCTTGAATAAAATGCGAAAATTGATGATGGGGGAGTCGTTGCGCATGAGCACGGATTCGATTTTCGGCGGCGCCTGCATGGCGGAATTGACCAGCTCATCGATGGAGCCGGTTTTGCTGGCGGTTTCGGGCATGGCCTCGTGCGCCAGGGAAGTCACCACCAGGCGCTGGTCTGTGTAGTACTGGTTGGCTTTTTCTAGGATGTCTTCCGCGGTGATGGAATCATAAAGTTGGTAAACTCGGTTGATGGTTTCAGGATCGCGCGTGCGTGCCACATACCCCACCAGCGCGCTGGCAATGGATTCGGAGTTGTCCATTTGCTGCGCGAATGAGTATTTTAAATTCCCCTTGATCTCGGCTAATTTTTTTGCCGAAACAGGTTCTGTGCGCCATTTCGCAAACTCTTTAAGGATTTCATCGCGCACGTACCAGATGTCTGCGATGTTTTTTACGCGTGCAAAAACCGTGAGCAAGTAGGGATCGAAGTGGTCCGGAAAATAGGGGAAAAACTGATCGACTTTTTGCTCTTTCACCACTAATTTTTGGTAAAGCGGAGAGCTGGAAGAAAAGGCCAGACTTTGAATGACGTCCATGGCGGCCATATCATTTTCGGTTTCAGAAAAAGCCGGCCCGTGAAAGGCTACCGTGATCCAGGGCAGGGTGGGCGACTCCCATTCCACGTGTTCATGAATGGGACCGCGGTACTCGGTTTCTTGTGGAATCTCGGCTGAGTAGCTGCCTTTCTGCCATTTGCCCCAGTATTTTTCCACCAGCTTAAAAGTCTGGCCCGGGTCCAGATCGCCGGCAAGAATGATGATGACTTTTTCCGGTCGGTAATAGCGGTCGAAAAATTTCAGACTGTACTCGTACTGGTTCGGCATGTCCTCGATGTCCTTGATGAAGCCCATGGTGGTGTGCTTGTAGGTATGATTCTGGTAGGCGGCATTGCGCTGCACTTCGATGAGCTTGCGGACGGGATTAGCGGAATTTTTGTTATACTCTCCGAGCACGGCTTTCGATTCGGTTTTAAAATCTTCCACCGAATATTTGAGATTTTGAAAACGATCCGCCTCCAACTTTAACACCGTTTCCAGGTCCTCTTTCGAAAAGGTGATGTGGTAATTGGTCATGTCGTCGGAAGTCCAGGCGTTCTGGTCGGCGCCGGCATTTTTCAGGATTTCGTTATACTCCTCATTTGAGTAGTTTTCTGTTCCGCGAAACATCATGTGCTCAAAAAAGTGCGCGAAACCCGATTTGCCTGGCTCCACCTCGTTACGGGAGCCCGTTTGCACCGGGATTTGCAAGGCCACAATGTTTGGATAATCCGTGGGAATCACGATAACCCTCAGGCCGTTGTCCAGATCCCGCATTTCGTATTTGTACGGAAAAATTTTGGATGCGCCGGCATCGTCATTGGCCATGGTACCTCCTGTTGCAATTAACATGAAAAGATAGGTAAATAAAATGAATTTGTTCATCTGGGTATTCCTCCCTAAAAAAGATGGTTAATGATGTGGATAAGTGAGATAATGAAAAGTAATTTTCATTTTTTGAGATAATTCAGGATCGGTTGCTGGAACCTCTCACATAAACGTTCTTTTTCGCAATTAGTTTCAAATTGGTGACAAAGCAATATATTGAAAAATTTGGTTGATTGCCAATGAATAATTGGTTACATTTTCAAAATTAATCAATAAAAAATCAGGAGGCATTATGAGAAAACATGCATTGATGATCGTGACTTTATGTGTTTTGTTTCTGGTTGTAAACGGTTTTGCGCAAAATGAGACCTCATTCAAGATCGATTATGAAAAATATGTGTTGAAGAACGGACTGGAAGTGGTTTTGCACGAGGATCGGTCGGATCCCATTACCTCTGTGGCCATTCTGTTCCACGTGGGTTCTAATCGAGAAGAAAAAGGCCGCACGGGTTTTGCGCATTTGTTTGAACACATGTTGTTCCAGGAGTCACAGCATGTGGGACAGGATCAATTTTTCAAAAAAATTCAAGGGGCGGGCGGTACCTTAAACGGCGGCACCTGGGAAGATGGCACTATTTATTTTGAAGTGGTCCCTAAAAACGTGCTGGAAATGGTTTTGTGGCTGGAGTCGGACCGCATGGGCTATCTTTTAAGCACGGTTACCCAGGAGGCCTTTGAAAATCAGCAGGAAGTTGTGCAAAATGAAAAACGGCAACGAGTGGATAACGTGCCTTATGGGCACACCAACTACGTCATCCACAAATTGCTTTATCCCGACAATCACCCTTACAACTGGCAGGTCATCGGTTCCTTTCAGGACCTGAAAAACGCCACCATCGAAGATATTCGCAATTTTCATAAAAAATGGTACAATCCCAACAACGCCACCCTGGTGGTGGCGGGCGATTTCGATGAAGAGCAGACCAAAAAATGGATCGATAAATATTTTGGCGAAATCAAATCGGGACCCAAGCCGGCGGATCCCTCTCCGATGCCTGTGAATCTGACGGAAACTAAACGCGCGTTTCATGAAGATAACTTTGCTCGGTCGCCGGAGTTAACCATGGTTTATCCCACGGTTCAGAGTTACCATAAAGATGCCTACGCTCTGGATTTACTCGGTGATCTGCTTTCCGACGGCAAAAAAGCGCCGCTGTACAAAGTCATCGTGGAAGATCTCAAATTGGCGCCTTCGGTTTCGGCTTACCAAAACAGCAGTGAAATCGCCGGCGATTTTCGTTTCCGCATCCGGGCCTTTCCCAAGACGAATTTAAGCGAGGTGGAAAAGGCCATTTTTACGGCGTTGGAAAAATTCGAGAAGGATGGCTTCACGGAAAACGATCTGAATCGCATCAAAGCCAAAACCGAAACCAATTTTTATAACGGCATTGCCAGCATCCTGAGCAAGTCATTTCAATTGGCCAGTTATAACGAATATGCAGGTACGCCGGATTTCATCACCAAAGATATTCAATATTCACTCGACGTCACCAAAGAGGATGTTTGGCGGGTTTATAATCAATATTTAAAAGGCAAAAATTTTGTTTTGACCAGCTTCGTTCCAAAAGGAAAAGTGGACCTGGTAGCTGAAAATTCGGAACGCTTTCCTGTGGTGGAAGAGGCCATTGAAAAGGCCACCGAAGCTCCTGAGAAAGAAACCAAAACCACGGCCATGAAGGTCGAAAAAATCCCCACCAGTTTCGATCGCACGGTAGAGCCGCCCAAAGGCCCCGATCCCGAAATTACTTTACCAGAAGTGTGGACCCACGACCTGAAAAACGGCTTAAAAATGTATGGCATCGAGCACAGTGAGCTGCCATTGGTGCAGTTTTCACTGACCCTGAAAGGCGGTATGTTGTTAGATGACATGGAAAAAGTGGGCGTGGCCAATTTGATGACCGACATGATGATGGAAGGGACTAAAAACAAAACGCCGGTAGAATTGGAAGAAGCCATCGACAATCTAGGCGCCCGAATCAACATGTTTACTACCAAGGAATCCATCGTCATTCGTGTGAATACGCTGACAAAAAATCTCGGCAAAGTCTATGAACTCTTTGAAGAAATATTGCTGCAGCCGCGCTGGGATGAAAAGGAGTTTGCCAGAATCAAAAAAGAGACCATCGAAAACATCAACCGCAGAAACGTCAATCCTTCGGTAGTGGCAAGCAATGTTTTTAACAAACTGCTGTATGGAAAAGAGAACATTCTGTCGCATTCGACTCTGGGTACCCCGCAAAGTGTCGAAAAAATTACCATCGACGATTTGAAAAACTACTATGAAAAGAATTTTTCGCCTTCGGTATCCTTTGTGTCGATTGCCGGTGACCTTTCCAAAAAAGCCGCTCAGAAGCTCTTTGCCTCGTTGGAGCAAAAGTGGGCGGCAAAAGAGGTGAAATTTCCAGAGTACGCCTATCCTGCGGATCCTGAAAAAGCCACACTCTATTTTGTGGATATGCCGAAGGCCAAGCAATCGCAAATTCGCATCGGGTATCTCGCTCTGCCGTATACCGACCCCGATTATTACGCGGCAACTGTAATGAATTACAAATTGGGAGGCAGTTTCAACGGCATATTAAATCTCATTCTGCGAGAAGAAAAAGGCTTTACATACGGCGCGCGCTCCGGCTTTCGCGGCACCCACTTCCGTGGCGCGTTCACGGCTTCGGCCGGGGTTCGCTCCAATGCGACCTTTGAATCCATGCAGATTTTCAAAGACGAAATCACCAAATATCGTGAAGGGATTTCGGAAGCGGACCTGGCATTCACCAAAAGCGCCCTGGTGCAATCCAATG
>JBHHXN010000048.1:0-33060 GCA_046757025.1 bacterium | reverse complement strand
GTATTTCAATATAGGAACTGAGCCCTTCGGCGTTGTTCAGGATAAACTCCGCGACTGAAGAATCTCAGACCACCAAACTTTATTCATTCAATCAAGCTCAGTAGCATGAGATTCTTCGCTCTCCCGCTGAGCGGGATCGCGCAGAATGACCATTCTGGAAGTTTGCTGAGCTAACTGGATAGCCGTAGATCTATCTTCTCAATATCAAATATTTTTTGCGGTTCAAGACAATATTTATTGATCTATTCATCAAAAAACCTTAAAATAGCAACTTGACCTGAACCACAAAATCGAGTGCGTTTCTCAAGCGCTTCTTGCACAATTGTAATTAGTAAAACACCTCTGTTATCTCGAATGGATGAGTCATTCAAAAATCATCTAACGGGAACTCTTGTGCAGGATAAGAAGTAGGACATTTTTCGAGGAAAAGAATTCAAAGCCATGTCAAAACCTGAGAACCAGAAGCAGCAAGAAGAAAAATCCATCAGTGGCGGCTGGATACTCATCCTATTTGGCATTTTGCTAATTATTATAATTCTTTTGGGCTGGTTTCTGAAATAACGCAGTAACAGTTCATAAAATTAAAATGTTTTAAGCAGGAAGACAAATGGGAAGTGTCAAAGATTTAACCGTACTAAAAAATTCGACTGCCGATGAGCATGGGGTCGGTAACTTTAATTTTTCAGATCGGTATTCGGTATTCGACTGGGGTGAAATGCCCGACCACATCACCAACAAAGGCAAAGCCCTGTGTCTGATTGGCGCTTACTTTTTTGAAAAATTGGAGAGCATGAACATCCACACCCATTATTTGGGTCTGGTACATGAAAACAGCGTAAAACATTTATCAGAATTAACAAAGCCCGTGGATATCATGCAAGTTAAATTGCTGCAAGTGTTAAAACCTCCGGTCATGCAGGATGCTTACGATTATTCGATTTATCATAACGACCTAAAAAATTTTCTAATTCCTTTAGAAATCATCTACAGAAACGCCTTGCCGGAAGGCTCGAGTGTGTTTAAAAGATTAAACGAGGGCAGCTTAACTTTAAGCGAAATGGGGCTGAATCAGATGCCGGTTTCCGGGCAAATACTCTCACCCCCGATTCTGGACGTTTCTACCAAATTGGAAGCCACGGATCGCTATCTTTCCTGGGAAGAAGCCAAAAACCTGGCCGGCATTTCCGATGACGAATTAGCCGACATCAAGCGCACCACGTTGCTCATCGATGAAATGATCACAGAGCAAGCCCTTCGAATTGGTCTGGTACAGGAAGACGGTAAACTTGAGTTTGGCATGGATGCAAACCGCCGGCTGTTGCTGGTGGATGTGCTGGGAACACCGGACGAATGTCGATTTGCTTATGAAGGCATCCCGGTGAGCAAAGAAGTCGCCCGAATTTATTATCGAAAAACCCTCTGGTACGAATCCGTCAGTCAGGCCAAACTTAAAGATCAGCTCAATTGGAAGCAGCACGTCCCAGCACCGCCGCCGTTACCGGTCCGGTTGCATGAATTGATTTCCCAACTGTACATGGCATTCTGCAACGAATTAACGGAAAAGAGCTGGTTCCAGACGCCACATCTAAAAGATATTTTAGCAGACATTAAATCTGAATTAGCAATATGAAAAAACCGGTAGTAAATATTTTCAAAACCGGCCCACTTTACTTCCAAACTAAAAAAAATCCTCCTGCTCGTCCCGTAACGCAGAGAATGACAAATGGTCGGTAGCCGACTTTTGACAAAGGCTCTGAAGCGTGAACACCTTTGATCCGGAACCGTGAACCCGTTGAAAGGCCAATACAACACTCATTCGCTCATTATAGGTTGTAATAGATTCGAACAAATGGTTTTATGGATTATCAGAAGCGGTTAATTTCAAATTGACTGGGAGTCGTTGAATGGAAATTGTCAAGGATGTGGTAATCATAATAGTAAGCATAGTTGTCATTGGAAAGGGTGCAGCCTGGCTGGTGGACGCCTCAGCGAAAATCGCCAAACGGCTGGGAATATCGGAATTGATCATCGGCTTGACCATTGTGGCGTTTGGAACGTCGGCCCCGGAATTCGGCGTAACGATTCTGGCCGCTCTCAAAGGTATGGGCAACATCTCTGTGGGCAATATCGTCGGATCGAATATTTTTAACCTGGGCTTCATTCTCGGCGGAACCGCCATCATTCACAGCCTGAAGACCAATAAGACCGTTATTTTTCGCGACGGAATGTTTTTATTGTCAGGCGCCATTTTGCTGACGATTTTGCTATGGAATCTGCATTTGAACCGGCTTGAAGGGGTGTTTTTATTCAGCCTCCTGATCATATACATCGGCTTTCTTTACTGGCAGCGCCAGCCGCTGGACGCTGAAATTCCGGCGGGCGAGCTGCGCTGGTGGGATCCGGCGTTACTGCTGCTCGGACTGGGAATGGTATTAGGTGGGTCACATTTTATGGTTACAGCGGCTGTAAATCTGGCGAAATCATTTGGCATCTCCGAATGGGTTATTGGCGCCACGGTGGTGGCTGCGGGAACCTCGGCACCGGAATTTGCCACTTCATTGGTGGCGGCCATGCGCAAACGCTACGGTATTTCCGTGGGCAACTTGATCGGCAGCGACATATTTAACATGTTCGGCGTTTTAGGGTTGGCCGCGATCATGCGCGATTTACCAGTGGACTTGTCCGCCCGAGCCAATTTGGTGGTGCTAGTTCTGATGGTTTTGGTGGTTTTGGTTTTTATGCGCACGAAATGGATTATTTCCCGAAAAGAAGGCATCATCCTTGTCATCATCGGTCTGGCTCGCTGGATTTATAGCTTTCTCATTGAATAAATATCAGAATCTAACTGAATAATCTTTAATTTCTTGGCTTCATGTACGCCTACGTGGGAAGGAACACGCAAGCGTGTGCAATTTCTTGCAATTCATTCCGCGTGCAATCAAAGAGGCAAACAACCATTCAGCTAGTTCCACAGGTCTTTCCTGCTAACTGCTGCAGGTTAGCTGGCCTCTAATCCACCCACAAACAATTGTCTTGTGCGCGCTATTCAATTATCCTGACTCTGGTTGCGTACGTTTATAAATGATCCGATCAGGCCGCGGATGCTGTAGATGAACAGAACAAAAAACAAATACGTCGGACTAAACGTTTCGGGTAGATGATTGCGATAAAGCGTACTCCAAAATCCGATGGCCAGTATGGCCCAAACCAGGTGTCCTAAAAGATGTCTGATTTTGAGATTCGGCATCCATCGTTTTAAGAATTTCGCATACCAAAGGGTAAACAAATCGATAAACCAGATGATCAACAGTGAGCCGATAGTCACTGTCAACAATTTTGCTCCCATTATTTCCTCCCTTTAGTTTGTGGTGTCAGACTTCTGCAAAACAGGCTGTTCAACCTGCAGAGGTTGCGTGTAAAGTCCAACGCAATGATTTTTGTCATTCTGGAAGATTCTTTTTAATAAACAGCACCTTAGTGCTCCATTTCGAAATGAATTGTCGGATACCTGGCTTCATGGTGTGTCCCAAATCAAATTCGGAAAACCAGGAACTTCACCCTTAGACTCCGCTCAGGTTGAAGCGCGGTAGCGGTTATTGGATTTTGTGAACCCTACAACGATTTCTGAAATAGAGGACATAGGCCCTAACAATAAGATTCTTCCAGTTTGTCCCTCAAGACAGGGAATGACCGTAGTGGCATTCTTGGTTTTTAAGTTACATTTCGACTTTTCACACAATCTTTTTAGCTTGCTTCCGCTGCAGCCTGAACGCCCCTTGGTAATTTCATTCTGCGGAAGCCGAGGCGGCATCCGTTCAACCAGCCAATCAAATAAAATGAAAGTCTTATAAAACAAGGCATCCGCTACCTGCAGCCACAAAACAGCTCGTTTCTTCGATTCCTTGCAACCATCATCGGATGCAAAAAGGCATGGGCAAATCCAGAACGGTTTTCAGGCCCGGGGCGCCTTCGGCCACCACTGGCGCCGCGTTGACCATGCGCGCGATGGTGGCGCTGTCGCCAAAAATGCCGCCAGCCACTTTTAAATGGATGGGGGGATTCCCCTCTATTTGTACACAGTCCATGGGCTCATCCGCTCCGACGTACATTTGCAGCTCCAGTTTGATGCGCTCGTCGCCGTTTTTCAGACCGCGCGCTACATGCAAAATACCAGCCACTTCCCCAGCGGACACCTTCAAATAGGGCGTTTCTACCGTTCTGTCGCTGATTTTTGGATCGATGCTTTCCTGCACCTCGTCGAGGTCAAATTCCAGTTTATCTGCCACTGCCAGCAGCGATTCCACCAGACCGATGTGACCCAATTTGCCGTCATTCACCAATTTTCTAAAATCATCCGCGTTCAGGCCGGCGCCCACTTTCTTTTGCAGCGGCTGCCGGCGTTTGGAAGCATCTACGATGCGCGTGACCTGTATTTTTTCGACCTCGGTGCAAACACTGGTCATGGCCAGCGCCAAAGCATCCATGGAAAAGCCCGGATTCACGCCGGTGGCCATCACCGTGACGTCATGATGTTTCGCCGCCGCATGGATGCGCTCACAAAATGCCGCGTCGCGATGATAGGGATAAAACAGTTCCTCACAGGACGACACGACGGAAACGCCGGCTTCGATGCAAAGCCGCAGCTGCTCTTCCACACGGTTCAGAAATGAACCGGTGCAATGCAAAACCACATCCGGTTTCACTTCAGCAAAGAGATTTGCAGGATCGTTCGAAACCTGCAGGTTCAGATTTTGATTCAAATTCAGCAGCTCGCCTAAATCCCTTCCTACCTTTTCGGGAGCGATATCGACGCCGCCAACCAGCTGCAAGTTGTTTTTTTTCATCACCAATTTTGCCGCCTCGATGCCAATGGGGCCGAGGCCAAACTGTACCACCTTCCATTGATTTACCACAGCGATCTCCTGTTATTTTTTTGTTAATTTAGATTGACTTTTCTGTTGCGGTAAAAGTAAAATTTCAATACGGCGATTTTGCGCCCGGCCCTTGTGGGATTTATTGGAAGCAATCGGTCTGAACTCCGCCAAGCCGGTCGCTTCCAGGTGTCTGGCATCGATGCCGATTTCTTCCTGCAAAAACCGCACGACGTTGGTCGCTCTGGCCACAGAAAGCTCCCAATTGGTGGGGTAAAGACCTTTCAGGTTGCGGTGAATGGGTACATTGTCGGTGTGGCCCTCCACTCTTATTTGTTTGTCTTTGACTTCTTTTAAAATATTACCTACTCGTTTCAGCACTTTGATGCCATCCTCACTCAGCTCGGCTTTACCCGATGGAAATATTATTCTATCGACAATGTTGACTTTTAGCTGGTCGGCCAGGCGGGTAATGGTGATTTCGCCTTTGTCGATCTGCTCAGTTAGCTCGGAAATCAAATCCTCATACGTCAATTTTAATCTATTGATTTCTTCCTGTTTTTCCTGGGAAATTTCCTGAATCTTTTCTTCCAGCTGCTGTGCTAAGTCGGCATTTTTACGCTCCAGTTGCTCAACTTTAAAAATGAGCTCCTGATTTTTGAGCTGCTGTTCTTTCAATGAGCTCTGCAGCGGGGCAATATTATCAAGATAATAATATCCCACAAACCCAAGAATAATTACGATGGCGATCAGTAAAATAGTCGAAAATGTTGACATGGCCGTATCCCCTCTATTTGCTTGTTTTAATTATTTCGTAAACAGCGATGCCGAAAGCAACCGCTACATTTAAGGATATTTTGACTCCCTGCATGGGAATTTGCACCAGCAAGTCTGCGGCGTCTATGACTTCCTGACTCACACCGTGAAATTCATGCCCCACCACCAGGCACAAAGGCAAAGTGTAGTTTACTGCATAGTACGGCCGGCTGTTCGGCGTCGTTTCCAGTACCACGATCTGAACACCTTGTGATTTCAGTTGTTCGAGCAACGGCAAACTTTTTGGAGCGTACTCCCAGGGCACCGATTCTTCCGCTCCCAGCGCCACTTTTCGGATTTCCCGCTGAGGCGGCTGCCCGGTAATGCCCGTCAAAAATATTTTATCCACACCGGCGCCGTCTGCCGTTCGAAAAATCGCTCCGACATTGTACAAACTGCGGACGTTCTCAACTAAGGTGTAGATTGAGTGGTGGTGCAATTCAGATATACTTTTGAATTTTGATCAATATTTTAATCTTGTCCGCTTGTCATTCCGGGTGCAAGCTAATCGGACAATTGCGCCCTCACCCACCATCAAGACGTTCGATTTTTCGCGGGTCTAATGCTTCAATCACTTTATCGTTGTCATTGGGCCCAATTGCGGTGCAATATGTTAATAAATATTTCTCAAGTTGTCAAGAGTAAAAGAGCCGAAAATAATCGAATAGACCGAACCATTTTCAGGTTTTATATTTATTTTACACATTTTGTTGCCGAATTTAATTAAAGAGATGTAACCGTTTTTATGGTAAATAAATATTTTTCTTTAAATTTAAATAAAAATTGTTATATTACAAAAGTTGAGCGATTCATCTAATAATCCTATCGACCACGACCAACGGATTTTCTGCTTTCTTCCCGGAAACAGATACTTGAGCAATCTGAACTCCACCGCAAAGTGATGTTTCAATCGCGTTGTTATTTTATTAAACTGCCTCAATAATCATGGGTGATTTCTATGGACAGAACAATTTTTCTTCTTGTACTCAGCCTTCTTTGTTTGACGTTTTTTTCTGCGTTGGAGCCTGCATGGTGCAATCCTCCGGCCTCAAACAATAATTACAGTCCCTATCGTTTGAATTCAGTGCTGGCCAGGAATGGCGAGCATCTCAGCTACTTTAAGACTTCGGTTTTTTCGTACACGATTCAGTGGGGATTTGTTTTCACTATCAATCGCGGACTGGGGCGGGATATCCGACGCTCAAATTTCAAACGCTGGCTCAAAAACATGGCCACGCTGCCGGAAATTCCGGACGGCGACGGTTGGATCACCAACTACATCGGCCATCCCTTGCTGGGCGCCAGTGTTTATGCTTTTTACAAAAACCGCGGCTTCTCACACAAAGCCAGCGCCGCCGGCACGCTGATTCAAAGCACTTTGTTTGAATACACCGTGGAAGGCTGGAAACAACCTCCCAGCGGGGTCGATTTGATCGTGACCCCTTTGTTAGGCACCCTCATCGGCTCGCAAGTGGGCATGAATTCGCTGCTGCTGTCATCCTCTTACGCCATCACCAAATACATTTTTGGTTTGTTCTAAATAGCGTATTTTGCAGCCGACTGAACTTTTCTTTAACCTAACTTTTTACGTGGGAGAGCGTTGTCCGAAGACCGTCTCCGACCTGTTCTCCTCTGCGGTGTACCCCGTCAAATCAGTACGTATTTCCCGCATTCTATCGGCAATTTTTATTTTATACCTGTGTTGAACTGAGTTGCTTTTTTCATCTATTTCGATTATATTCTCCGAGTCAATTAAAAAATGGCCGTTCATTTATCCAGTCTAAAAGGTATTCAAATTCATCCAGTTAGTTTTAACATTTGTATTTACGCGTAGCATTCATTGAGTCATTCAGGGACCTTTTTACAAAAAACATCGAGCTGAAAATCATATCATCAATTTATTCATTCAAATGAAGGAGTCATTAACCAAATGATTAAATATATCTTACCTCTGCTGGCCCTCTTTGCTGCTTGCAGTGAACAAACTGAAAAAACAACACAGCAAAATGCGGAACCACCATCTCTTGAATCGTCCGGGGTCGTGAGCTGGACTATGCCGGCCGGCTGGATCAAGGAAACTTCAAATTCACCCTTTCGTAAAGCTCAATATAGATTGCCTAAAGTGCAAGGCGACCCCGAAGATGCTTCCTGTATTCTTTTTTATTTTCAAGGCGAAGGCGGCGGTGTGGAGGCAAATATCAGAAGATGGTATTCCCAGTTCACGCAGCCGGACGGCCGCACATCCGAAGAAGTCGCCAGAGTGACAAAAACCAAAGTGAATAATTTAAACCAAACGATTATCGATTTAACCGGCACGTACCTGTTTAAAACCAGACCCCTGGCGCGTACGCATACAGAAAAGCCCGGCTTTCGAATGTTAGCCAGCATCATCGAGACCAGCGCCGGTCCTTATTTTATCAAACTGGTGGGACCCGAAAAAACCGTGGCCTGGTGGAAAGATAGTTTTTATGAATTCACCAAATCGTTTAAGGAATAATTCCAGCCCCAAATGTCCGGACTGAACAAACAACTTTCTATTTTTCTGGCCGTCATCGGCTGTATGCTGAT
Organism: bacterium; assembly: GCA_046757025.1. Classification (GTDB taxonomy): domain Bacteria; phylum Zhuqueibacterota; class Zhuqueibacteria; order Oceanimicrobiales; family Oceanimicrobiaceae; genus JBHHXN01. The sequence continues at coordinate 24,805 of JBHHXN010000048.1, read as the reverse complement.
GGCAGCCTACTTCGGCCTGGTTTCGAACTCCCAGATTGTGCAATTTTTCAAGCAAAAAATTCCAAAAAGTGAAATTTTAGCCAAAGCAGAAAAAGAGTTCAACAATTCCGACCTGGCCGACCTGGATTTGACCCGGAAAATCCAGATGGATATCGATAAAAAACTGTTGCATTTTGTGCAGCTCTATTTAAATGACGAAAAGTACTACGGCCAGGTGCCAGTCGGACAGTGGCAGGTAACCTGGGAAGGCGAACTAAGCACTAAAAAAGAAGGCAAGCAGCACGTTGAGTTTCTGGTGGGATACGATTTTAACGGCCGTCTCGTGAGCATGGGGCAATTTGCCCCTTACCTGATCCGACCTCCCAACCTGGAAGAAGAAGACGCGTTGCAGATGGCCAGAGATTTTCTGCATCTGCGAAATGTGGACACCACCACCATTTCTCTGCGCAACAAAACCATCAGAAAAGACGACCGGGTTTTACATTATGATTTCTATTTCTGGAAGCCATCAGCTATTTCCTCGTTTTTAACAGAGCGATATGATGTGAAAATTTCGGGTCGGGAGATCACCGAATTTCGCTCACGCATGACCCTGGATTTCGACAATTTCAGCTTTCCAGAAATCAACAAAACCAGTGAAGTGGCTGCCATGGTGATCATGTTCATCTTCTGGGGCATGATCACCGTTTTCATTGTAAGTGTCTTTTTCAAACGTCTCAAACACGATGAGCTTGAATTTAAACGAGCTTTCTGGCTGGCCATAGCGGTGTTTGTATTGATGTGGAGCTATCTGGCGATTGAAGAATGGCCTTCCTGGGAAGGTATTTTGTTTGGCGGCGGTTTCGCTGGTCTGTTTGCAGCGCTCGGCATCCTGGTGGTCTTTTCGGTGACTGAATCGCTTAACCGAGAAACCTGGAAGCAACAGGTGGCTTTGAGCGATGTGTTATTTCGCGGTGTTTTCAGAGTTCGCGAATTTGGTAAAGCCATACTGGATGCCTTATTTTTATCCGGGCTGACTCTGATCCTATTTGGCGGTTTATTCTGGCTCACAAGCTACCTCCAAATCGGTTATCTTTCCTTCGACGACGATGTCTTCTGGATATTTAGAAATAACGTGGCGGTCGTCTCTGCCATTTGCAGAAAATTAGTTTCGATGCTGTTTATCGGCATGACCTTGTTTTCATTCTGGGTGGCGTACCTACGATCAAAAATACAAAACAAAACTCTGCTGATCATGCTGGTGGCGCTGTTCATCAATTTTTCAGGATTGCAATTATATTATCTGCGCCCAACTTATCTGGCCTTTTTTCTATTTCTGCCCCTGGCTGTTTTCTGGTCTTTTATCACATTCAGATTAAATATCATCAGCATCCTGATTTCCCTTTTCATCGTGAATTTTTTTATCGAACTTTCGTTCATCAACATTTTACCCGGTGGGCTCATCAGTCCGCCAGGGATTGTAGCCGCCATCTTTGTTCTGGGCTTTTTATTTTTAGGGCTTTATTTCTGTTTCAGCAAACATTCAGTGGAAGATTTCGAACATTATGTGCCGGAATACGTCAGTCGCATTGCTGAACACGAACAATTCCTGAAAGAGTTGGAAATCGCCCGAAACGTGCAAATGCGGTTCTTGCCGCAGTCGGTGCCGTCGGTACCGAAACTGGATATTGCCTGCTTATGCCGGCCCGCCCTGGAGGTAGGTGGCGATTATTATGACTTTATTCTCAATGGCAATCATTCACTGGGAGTGGTGATCGGGGACGTGGCGGGTAAAGGGGTTTCCGCGGCATTCTACATGACCATGGTGAAAGGCATCATCAAAACTCTGACCAAATCCAATCCGGCGCCTAAAAAAATGCTCACAGAAATGAATTCGATTTTTTACGAAAACGCCCCCAACGAAATTTTCATCAGTATGATTTATGGATTGTTTGATCTTTCCAATAGCACATTGACTTTTGCTCGTGCGGGCCACAATCCCATCATATTTCATAAATGCAATGGGCATGATCCGCAGTTGTTAAATTCTAATGGTCTGGCAATTGGCTTGGAAAAAGGCACACTTTTTAAAAATATCATAGAAGAAATCTGCTTACCTATCGAGACCGGAGATGTTTTTATCTTTTTCACGGACGGCATTTCTGAAGCCATGAATAAAAAAGGCGATGAGTTTGGCGAGAAAAGGCTGCGTGAAATCGTCCACAAAAACGCCGAACGAACCGCACAGAACATTCTGGAGCAAATCACCAACGAAATCAACATATTTGCGGGCAGCTCTGCGCAGCACGATGATCTGACGATGGTGGTGGTAAAGATAACGGAGTAACACCGCTTTTTGTACAGAAAATAACAAAGCCCTGGAATTTATCCGGGCTTTCGCATTTTACTCCAAAGCTCAGCTTACTTTACCGTCCGTTACGGTTGTGTTTTAATCGCTAATAAATTGATGGTGGGGGAATTTTTCGGCACGCCCAGACACCCCCCTTGATCCCCCCTCAAGGCGGGAAATTTTTGGTTCGCCCTCAAGGGGGGGACTTTTGATTCCCCTTCAAGGAAGGAAACCTTTTGTCCTCCTTGTGGGGGACCACAGGGGGTGTCCGGAACAGTCTAAAACTCAAATTCCCAGGAAAGTCATTTTCGCAATTTATTGATTTGAATGTTGCCGTTGGTAGTGAACAATTCGATCATATCGCCGCCGCCGTTGATATCGCCTTCGCTGACGATAAATCTTCGGCTGCGCCGGCGTCGGCTGCGTTCACTCCGTTCACGGCCGGCTTCTTCTGAAATTTTTAAAGGGAAATCTGAATAAATATTATAATCCTCCCAGCGGTCGGTAATCTCAATTACCGCCCGAATGGTGGCCGGCAATTTTTCTGGAATGGTGAGACTGATTTCCCCGCCTGCCGTGCGCATATACACCCCGTGTTCCTTAGCAAAATCGGTCAAAGTGATTTCAACGTCGAGGTCGCCGCCGGCGGTTTTGGCGCGTACGCCGCCCTGCACATCCTTCATCTTGATGGAACCGCCGGAAGTGGACACATCGGCATTTCCTTTGATGCTTCGCCCCTCGATGTCGCCGCCGGAAGTCGATGCCTCCAGCGAACCGCCGATGTTTCTGAGAACAAGGTCGCCGCCGGAAGTGTGTACCTCCACCGCTCCGCGAGACGTGTTCACATCGATATCTCCACCGGAAGTATGGGCTTTCACTGTCCCGCCAGCGTCTGTAATTTCGATGTCGCCGCCAGAGGTGTTCAAATCGACTTTGTCTTCAGATTGAGTCAGGATGATATCGCCGCCGGAGGTTTTGGCGAGCAAAGGTCCGCCGATGTTCTTCAGACGTAAATCTCCACCGGAGGTTTTCAGATTCACCCGCTGTTTAGAATTCATCACCGTGATATCCCCGCCGGAAGTACGCGCGTCAATCTCGCCGTCGATATCGTCGAGGTCGATATCGCCCCCGGAGGTTTTTAAGTCCACATCGCCGATCAAATCGGTCACGCTTAAATCTCCGCCGCGGGTTTCAATATCCACGTTAAACGTTTTGGGCACCTTCACCTCAAAAGTGCTGGTGATCCAATCCCGGCTGTGATATTCTCCGCCAATCTCGACGACGTTTCCTCGCTGCTCATAACTGGCGGCGGATTTTTTGAGAACGGTTTCCGCCTCTTCGCGCGTGAACACATCCATTTTCTTAATTTCGTTGGCGGTGACTTTATTTTGAGCCCAGGTTTCGATGCGTACGTCTCCGCGGACGTCATAAATTCGCAACGTCCCGCCCGGTTTTACGGTAAAATTTTTAGTGATTTCAGCCACAAAATATCGACCCTTTTTAACGATTTCCTGGGAAATCGTGGGCGAGCTGCTACCTAAAATCCAGAAAAAAAGAAAAACCAAAGCAACCAAATTTCTGGCATAAACCTTCCTGATTTTCATTCTAAGTTTCTCCCTTTATTTTCCATTTTCATGGGGTTTGTGTTTGTTGATTAGTGATTAACATTTATCACTCAGATAAGACAATCAATTTTCCTGCGTTTAACAGTCACTTTTATTCGAATTTTAAACAAATAATTCATGAAAGTTCCGCTCTATGTCGTACCTTTTTTTCATTATTTTTGTTCGTTGTGTTCCTCTATCTCTCGGCTGATGGATTTTCACGCCGCTCCAGCAATTTGGAAGATTTGAGCCGAATATATTCATTGTCATCATCTCGGGCAACGTCTTGTAAAATCGGTACGACATCTTTTTCGCTTTTCAATTTACTCAAAGCGTCCACGGCTTCTATTCGAATGGCCGGGTTGGAATCTTTCAGGAGCACGCGGATAAAGACCGCTTTGATATTATTATTGATGGGCAGCGTCTTCAAAACCCGCGCAGCTTTCAAGCGCACGCCATCCACTTGGTCGTGTTCGACCGCATAAATCAGCGCCTGCTCGATTTCTGCGTCCACGGTATTTTGACCGCCAAAGGCTTTAACCGCCGTCAAACGTTGTCCGGGGTGATCCTCCCGGCGCAGCACGTGCACCAACAACTTGCGTACGGATTCATCATGGATATTGCCCTCGAGAAAAACGTCGTTCACGCTCTTGTAGCGCACCGTCACCTTCCCCGATTCGGGATCATACTGCATCAAATCGATATTGGAAATCAAAGGTTGAGCAAATTGTTCATCTGGGAATTTTGCCGTCACCTGCGTCGGTAAACGGCTCTCCCTTTCTACGCCAGAGCCGCTAAAACGCCCGAGGAAAAATCCCATTATCAGAATGGTCGCGGCGGCCAGCCATGGCACGCCGAACCGCTCTATCCGAAATGCGTCTCGGATTTTAAGCCACCACGTTTCCTGGAAGAGATTTCGCCGTTCTACCTGCAAACGGTCACGCAAATCCTTGCGTAGGTCCATCAGAACCGCTTCGGTGGGCTGGCCTTGCTTTCTACAGTCGAGGGCTTCATGCAATGCGCGCATCTCATCTAACTGTCCACGACAACGCTGGCAGTATTGTAAATGCACCTCCAGCTCTTTTTTTTCTTCGGCAGGCAGTTCATCGTATAAGTAGAGGGGAAGCCATTTTTCCAAATGTTTATTTGAATTCATTCCTCTCACCTAAAAGGTTAAATCAGGATCGTACATAAGAATGTAATAACTTTTGCATTTTTTGTGTTGCACGGAACAGATAGTTTTTTATAGTCCCTTCTGAACAGTGCATTATTTCCGCAATTTCCCTGAGTTTGTGACCGTGATAGTGCCGCAAAATGAACACGGTTTTTTGTCGATCAGATAACGTTTCCAAAGCTGACTCGATCTCACGGGACAATTCCAGGTTGAGCAACGAGTCCTCGGGATTCAATTCCTTCCCCTGGATGGTGATCGTCCAGGTTTCTCCGCTCTCTTCCGGCGCATGATTCAACGAAAAATGTGGTTTCGAGTAGCTAAAGCGCTTCTTAAAGTTTATGCAATAATTCACCACCACTCGATACAACCAGGTTGAAAACTGGCTTTTAAATTGAAAGCGGTGGATGTTTTTAAACACGCGAACGAATATCTCTTGGTAAATGTCCTGGGCGTCCTGAGTATTTTGCACAAAACTGTACACAAGCTGCAGAACCTGTCGATCATATTTTTTAACTAGCGATTCAAACGCCAATAGATTGCCTCTCTGGGCTTCTTTGATCAAGGCTTTTTCTTCGTGATCCATAAGATTCATATATTCAGTCAATTAGACCATTAGCGCCCAAAAAGGTTTGCACCAATTGGAAAAACCTGAAATTTATGTAAAAATGCTTGCATTTTGTACAAGAAATATAGAAATTAATCGAGTCCATTTCCCCAATTTTCTCGTGGTCAAATCGTTTATTTTATTTGAATCAGATTAATTTATACGGCATGACAGGTAGGTAAAAAGAATCACAGTTGACCGTTTTTAACCAGCTTGATAAATAATAAGGAAATTCTTTGTCGAAGTCAAACCTAATTGCCATTGCAGGTAACATAGGTGTCGGAAAAACCAGTCTAAGCAAACTCATACACGAAAGATTTGGCTGGAAAGTTTTTTATGAGCCAGAGGTGAAAAATCCCTTTCTGGCGGATTTTTATCAGGACATGCGGCGATGGGCATTCCATTCACAAATTTTCTTCCTCACCCAGCGATTCAAAGACCATCTCAAAATTCAAAAAAGCCCAGCGCCGTGTATTCAGGACCGTACCATTTACGAAGATGCCGAGATCTTTGCAGAGAATTTATTTCTTAGAGACTTGATGCCAGAACGGGATTACGAATCCTATCGCAATCTTTACCACGCCATGGTCAAGACCTTAAAAAAGCCAGCCATCGTGGTGTACCTCAAAGCATCCACCTGGACGTTGTTGAGCCGAATTCGCAAACGCGGCCGTTCCTACGAACGCGATATCGACCGCGAATACCTGGCCCAGTTGAACATCGGTTATGACAATTGGATTAAGCGAATATCTCGAACCTGGAAAGTGCTGGTGATCGATACCGACAATTACGATATCGCCTGCGATCGGGATTGGCTGGAAGGCATTTTAGAAGAGATTCAAAGCAACATCAAATGAAATCGCGGCTAAAAATGAAATGGCAGGGAATTGAGCTTGCGTAAAATAGCCGCTGCAAAATCCTGCGCAGCTTCTTGTTCATGAAACACGCCTCAGTTATCTGAAGCGGAGGAGAAATTATGAATCTCAATAAGTCCTTTCTAACGGAATGCTTACTGAAAAGAACGCATTCCTCTGTATTAATCCGCTTTTTGATGGCGCTCTCGGTCGCCTGCTCGCAAAGCGTTTTCGCGCAGCTGCCTACGCAAGTTTTTATTCCGAATGTGCCGGATGAAAACCAGCCGCCCAAATCGAATCAGAGCAATTGGTGCACCCCCACAGCGGCTTTAAACATTACCCGCTATTGGGATGACGTCATCTGTGAGCCCGGCGCCAACGGCGTCATGAATGGCTGGGCTGCGAATGTCGCCAGCGATACCATCGGCTGGTTTATGGACACCAACGATTTGGGCAGCACCAGTCGTGCGAACACGGGAGTGAAGGGCACCATCAATCAGGATATTCAACCCGGCTTAACTGAGTTCGTGCGCTGGGACCGCGATCACCAATTCGGCAATCCTTCCTTGCCGCCAGTAGGAAAAATGGGTTACGATTGGATCGTTCAAACCGTTTATACAAACGGATTTGATTTTCAGGCGGCTGAGATCGATTCTGGCCGACCGGTCCTGATCACCTTTTTATATTGGAATCCTGTTTATGCCAATCAGACCGAAATCGATCCGACCACCGGCGCTACCATTCATATTTATACTTGGGGGCAGCCTGTTCAACAATCGCCCACCCCTGACAATAGCGAAGCGCCTCAGGAGGATTGGAATGAAGAGACCGGTACCGGCGGCATCGGTCACGCCGTCACCGGCGTGGGTTACTGGCGAAATTTCAAGCCGGCTGGCAAAACCGACAGTTTATGGGTGATCGTACACGATAATTGGGCGAACACTACTCACACCAATATGGCCATTCCCTGGCAGCACTGGACCTCCGTGACCAAAGCCAAACCCCAGTCCTTTATTGCCGACGCGCCCTTTGCGGTGCAGCCCACGATCAACGGCGCCATCGCGGCCGGTGAATACACCGACGCCGACAGCGCACAGGTCATTCAAAATAAGGATACCACCAGAGTGTACTACAAAGTCGATGGCACCTATTTGTATGTGGCTTTCAACATGACCGATTTATCGGCTTCTAGTTCGGCCCGCATTTACCTGGACACCGCCCACGATGGCGGCAGCACCCCTCAAACCGACGATTACCGACTCACCCGCGCCATAAATGGCCAGATGCAGGAAGATCAGGGATCGGGCGCCGGCTGGAGCGCAAATTCCCCCAGCGGCTGGATTTCGGCAAGCAGTGTGGGCGCTAAAAACTGGCAGGCCGAATTTCGCATTGCGTACACCAAATTAGGCGTGGCTCCCGGCTCGTCCGACACCCTGGGTATTTCATTCTGGGATGCGAATACCGGCGCCGGCGATGACCGCTGGCCCACCGGCGCAGAAGATACCGTGCCCTGTACCTGGGGCGATCTGGTGTCTTCCGATCTGTTCGTGCCAGTGGAGCTGACCTCGTTTCGTGCTCAGGTTATGAATGAGAATCGCGTCATGTTGTTGTGGAGCACCGCTACGGAAACCCATAATTATGGCTTTGAAGTGCAGAGAAAAACATCTGCTACCGAATTCCGAAAAGTGGCCTTTGTAAAAGGCGCGGGCACCACCACGAGTCCTCAGCATTACACCTTTGTTGATAAACATCTGGCTTCAGGAGTTTATTTTTACCGCCTCAAACAATTGGATTTCGATGGCGCGTTTAGATATTCTCAGGTGATTCGTACTAATTTGAAAGCACCGGCTGCTTTAGTCTTGTTTCAGAATTTCCCCAATCCATTTAATGCCTCCACGCGAATCCATTTTGAACTGGCTGAAACTGCCGGGGTGACCGTTAAAATATTGAATACCCGCGGCCAGGAAATCAGAGCCCTGACCCATGCGCAATTGGGCGCCGGCAAGCATTTCGTAATCTGGGATGGATTAACCGATCAAAACTCGCAGGCAGCCAGTGGTTTGTATTTTTATAAAATCGAAACCGAGCATTTCGTGACAACTCGGAAGATGATATTAATTCGTTGAAAACGTGGGTGATCAAGCAAACACAACCGTTTTGCAAGAGGAAGCCGGTTTAAGAAAACACTGACAACTAATAAAATTCGGCAAAATAGGGTGCGCAACCTTCAGGTTGCCGCAGACTGAAGCCGGAGCACCGCTCCATATTTTCATTTTGCGTAAGCCTGAAAACTAAATGTAAGGAGGGAAAAGATGAGCATATTAACCTGGTTGATCGTCGGTTTAATCGCGGGCTGTCTTGCTGGAAAAGTCATGCGGGGTAAAGGTTACGGCGTGATCGGAGATATTGTCGTGGGTTTAATCGGCGCCGTGCTGGGCGGTTGGATATTTGACACCCTGAATATAGAGGTGAAATTACGGCCTATTTTGGGTGAAATCATCGTGGCCTTTATCGGCGCAGTGGTGCTGGTGGCGATCCTGCGAGCAGTGAAAAAGGCCTAGTGCAAAACCTTCCAGGTTTAAAAAACCAGGAAGGTGTAACCTCAAAAATCGAAAGCGACACATGAATAAAAATTTAACATCCGATCAATTAAAACAACTACTGCGAACGGTATTTTCGCCGACCGCCAATGATCGAGTTTTGTTCATTCTCGTAGATGTCTCCAATGAACGGGTGTTGGATAATCCTGGTTGGCAAGAACGCCGGCTGCTGGCTGAGGATTGGAAAATTAAACTGCAGATGATAAAACACGAGCTCCATCTTGAAGAAGTCGATTTGCTGTATTACGAAAATACCGGCAGCAACAACGCGGATTTTCCAGCGAGCGCCTATTCCTGGTCTGGAAATCCTGCAAAGGTTTCCGCAGCTATTTTGAGGGCAAGTGGGGCGGAGTGGGATTTCTCAAATAGACTCAGTGAGGCAGACATCGTTCTGGCGCTCACGCAATTTTCTGCCACCGCTCCATTAAAAATTCTTGCAAAAAAATATCAATTCAGCGCGGTCACCATGCCGGGATTCTCTCGCCAGATGCTGCCAGCATTGAGTCTGGATTATGAGCAGGTACACGCCCAGGTCATGAAAATCAAAACCCGCTTGGATGAAGCTATGTGTTTGGAGATGCAGTTCCAGGTACAGGGCAAAACGTTTCAACTATTTGTAGATGTCCGGCATCGTCTGGGGCACGCCAGCAGCGGACTTTTGCGCGAACGCGGCCTGGCTGGCAATCTCCCCAGCGGCGAGTCTTACATTGTTCCGTACGAGGGGGAATTGACGGAGGCAAGCCAAACCCGTGGCGTTTTGCCGGTACAGTTTGGTTACGAAGTGGTGTTTTACGAAATTCAAAACAACCGCGCTGTGGCGGTGAAATCGCAGGGAAAGGTATCTGAGAAAGAAAGACAAAAATTGCAAGCTGAGCCGGCTTACGGCAACCTCGCCGAAATCGGTTTTGGGGTTTTACAGCCGTTCGGAATCAAACCCATGGGGGAAATCCTCCTGGATGAAAAGCTGGGCTTGCACATCGCCTTCGGTCGCAGCGATCATTTTGGCGGCGCTACTTCACCTGAAGATTTCAATAAACCCGAAAATGTCGTGCATATCGATCGCATTTATTTACCGGAAATTCAAGGTCAGGTGATGGTAAAAGAGGTGGTGTTTGTGTATCCGGAAAAGCGAAAAGAAGTCATTATGAGAGATGGTCAGTACGTTTTCTAATAAGAAAACCGCTGCCTGTAACAATCCCATAAGGCTGTTCAGACAGCGGTTGACCCGGATGCAGAAGAAAATCAGTTATTCTTATTCGCCTTCATATTTGAGCTTGAATCCTAATAGTTTTATGCTTTCAGGGCCGGTTATGCCGCTCCCGTTCAGAAACTGCGGATAGAATTCGGCAATTTTAGCATAATGATTGACGTCGATATAATGGGTGCCAGCCGAGAGTTGAAATACCCCGCTTTCTCTTGAAGCAGTGTGCGGTTCGCCAGGATCGTCCGCAACCACTTTGTACAGGCCGGCATTTGGATTTTTGGGGAAAAACATTCCGTTGGAATCATCCCGCACTTCCAGATAAAAACTCTCGTTTAATTGGGCGTCGCCGCTGTTGTACCACGCCTCAGTATAAATGCGGTATTTACCAGGTGTAGTGATTTCAAAGGTCGCTGCTTTGCGATCAACCATGCCGGCTTCACCCTTGTCGGCGCGCACAAAACTTTTTGTCGCAACAATGATATCATCCACCGCCACCACCGGCGGTTCTACTACTTCGATGGTATCGCTGACGGTGGAATATCCTGCCTGGTTAAATGCTGTGGCAGTGACGAAGCGGGTGCCGGGCGTAGAGAAGGTTTTTGTAACGCTGCCCTGCAAGTCGGCGTTGTCAACGTAATCAACCACCACGTAATCGGCGTTTTGGGAAAACCAGGTAATCGTGGCGGGCGAATTGACTGAAACCGTGGGCGTAGTCGTCAGCATGATCACCGGCAGGGTGGGATTTTCAGCTTCTTTAATGTAAACAGAATCTTGCACAATGGTGAAAACGTTATTTTCGCCGTAAGCTGTGGCTGTGAACACCTTTTTGCCGGGATTTTTAAAGAAAAGCTCTTCGCTGCCAATGGGTCCGCGTGCGCCCACTCCGTGATCGATCACCACCTGATAGCCGTTTGAGCTCCATTCGATTTGCACCGGGTCCCCGAATTCTACGCTATCTGCTAACACTGAGAAAGTTAAACTGGGAGGCTCGACTGCAGGAACCACCACGAGTACGGTATCCGTTTTGGAAGTGGTTAAATTGTTTTTACCGTAAGCGGTAGCCGTAAATACTTTCATGCCTGGTGCGTTGCAAATGACTTTTTCTGAGCCACTCGGTCCACGAATGCCAATGCCTTGATCCAGGATCACCTGGTAGCCGTTTGATTGCCAGCTCAAATTGATAGGCGCGCCTATTTGAACAGTGTCTTCGGCTACGATGAACTCTAAAGACGGTGGATCATCTTCCGGTAATGCCAGCTCTAAATTGACGATGGAGGTTTGACTGGCATGCACGTCTACAGCTTTTACCACTTTCGGCAGACCGGGTTTTTCTCCGCTGACAATATACGCCCCCGTGGGCAAAATATGCGATGAGGACTGAGAGTGCGTTTCCACTACCGTATTTTCATTGACGTCTTTGACCACGACCAGGGTCGATTCCAAATTAACCGTAATTAATAATTCGCCTTCGTTGGAAGGCAGGGGACTCAGAACCGCTTCGATGTTGTAAAACTGCCCTTCTTCAATGAGCAACTGGTGGGTGTAAACCAGGAAGCCTTCCTTCATCAATCTGAAAGAGTGTAAGCCGGTTTGAATGCGACTATTTGTGTAAGGAGTGAGGCCCGCTAATTTGCCGTCCAAATAGACTTGCACGGAATCGATTGTTTGGCCATCCAGATTGATGGCTGTGATTTCTATGGTGGTTTTCAGCTCCGGTGCGATTGGAAGCTGTGCTTTACTGCAACTCAGACAGACAATTGCGATGTATAACCATATATTCTTCATAGCCAAACCTCCTTGCCTGACTATTCGAGACAATTTATAACCAAACATAGCTTGAGATAATAAAATAAGGTATCCTCACTATGTATTTCAATTGATGTTGATATTTAATCCCAATGAACCCCCTAACCGCCAGCGACCCTCGAGATCCAGGGCATTGACGCTGGAATAGGTGAGAGTAGGATTAAGCTCAACAAATTTATGCTGAATCACGATCCCTGTTGCTATACCGGTCGTTTTAAAGGACCAGTTGTCGGTGTCGGTGAAAAATTTCCACCCACGGAATCCACCGATGGTGAATCCGAATCGGTCGTTTTTCATGTATTTGATGCCGGTGTAAACAAATGATTCGGATTGATTGCCAAACTCCGTAGCGATGTGCCAGGGAGTTACTCCCCCCTGAATGACGAAGGCGGTTTTTCCAATGATGATATTTAATGCCACAGAGGGCGACAAAATACTGCCCTTGGCCCTCGATTGCCAGGTCCACATGCCAGCTTGCAAGCGCCAGTTAAATGTTAACCCTTCTTTCACCACGAGATGAGAATTGTCGTTAGAACCGTTCGAGCTGTGATTGCCATTATTGCCATTCGCACTGTGGTGGCCGTTGGCGGCTTGCTCCGGCTTTAAGCTTTGAATTTGGTTTTTGACTTCATCTAGTTCTTTTTTAATTTCATGATTTTCTTGGCGTAGTTGGTCAATATTTTGCGTAAAATTTGCTTTCGAAACGATAGTCCACTGCACTTTCACACCGGCCACACTTTCGTGGGTGATGCCGATGTTGCCTCGACCGTAACGCGCTTTCAGCGCCCGAGCGCGACCTAACCGCTTGGCATCATTGAGTGCATCCGAAATATTGGTATGAAGCGAGCGGCCATCCAAATTCCATTTTAGGTCATCTGCCGCGCCCCAAAAAGTGACTTCAATATTTTTTATCTGCATGAGGCTGTCCAGAGTCATTAAAGCCTTTTTGTCGATTCCGGGATCGTTTAAATCGTTGCTACCCGCATTGAATGTTTTGATCCAGAGCGTGCCTGAATTCTGTGCATTTGCATAAGTGCTCAATAAAATCAATCCATAAATGACTGTGATGTAAAATAACCTTTTCATGATGTCACCTATTTATTTTAATACAAAAGTCTTCCTTGACTAAACACCAATGTACGGCTGCAATTTATATGCCAAAAAATAAATAGGCGATTTAAGGCTATAATTAATAATTTTTTATGTGTTTTAAGGGGGGCAATTACAATTTCGTACAATAACCAAAGAATTATACTATTTTGATACAGTGTTCTAAGATGTCAATTATGATCCTTTGTTGGAGATTTGGGGAATTTTCATTAATTACTTGAGTTTGTGGTGTAGATTTTTTTACTATTAGAGAATAGTGTATGACGGTTTCATCAAATCGATTTTTTACGTCTTATGGAATCTCCAAGTTTTTTGACCTCGCTGTGATTTGGGAATAGGGTGTTATGAAGAAACTCTTCAAATTTATTTTTCCTGCCGCGGTTCTCATCATTGCTGTTATACTCTATCAATATCGTACACCCCAGAAAGTGCCGCGGCTTGTTGTCCAGAAAAGCTTGAAATTATTCAAAGCCGAAATCATCACGCATCTGCCATCCAAATACGAGGCCACTCAGATTGAGGATTTAATTGATCACGCCATGGAAAACCTGGCGTCGCATACTTATGATGACAAAAAGCTTCGCGTTCTGCAGCATCACTTGCGAAAAATATTAAACGATAACAAGTTGGATACATTAGAAGTGAAAATATTACTTGAAAAGTTGCGGGATTTTGTCGCTACCGAAATGAATTGACTCGACAGAACTAATTTAGTTTATTGATTTCGCGGATTAATTCGATTAAAATTTAGTAACAACACTGGTTTTTGAAAGTAAAATTGTTATATTGATTTCAAAAGTATTGGCAAGTGGGTAAAAATTATTCAATTCATAACCCAAAACAGGAAGATACCATGACGACACTTCTAATTGCGGACGATGAACAAACCTTTTTAGATTTTATGGTCAGATTACTTCAAAAGGACCATCAATTATTGATAGCACGAAATTGGAACGAAGTTCTTGAAAAATTTGAGGCAAACATCTGGAAGTTAAACGCCACCATTCTGGATGTGAATATGCCGGGATTGAGCGTGGATCCGTTTTCCATGGTGGAAAAGCTGCTCAAGTCCAATCCAACCGTACCGATGGTGATTATTTCTGGCCAGGATATTGTACTAAAACATGAATTTTTGAAAATGGGGGTATTTCAATATCATGGCAAACCAATAGACATGCTGGATCTGAAACTCACCATAAAAAGCGCCATTGAATTCAACCGCGTGCGCCGAAAATTGGACAATTTCGAAAAAAACGAGAGGGACAACATTAAATATTATCAAAAGCTACTCAATATTGATTTTCAAGAATTGGAAGAGCGCATTAAAAGTCACGACACGCCAAACCGTTTTGCGTCTATATTAATTCGTTCTGAAATCGGCACACAACCCGTCACACTGGCAAAAGTCATCAGCGAAGAAATCGATGGCAAATTGTTTTTTCATAAACTTTGCAGCCCTAGCTTAAAAAATATCATGCCGTACAATTTACAAAATGGCGATACGTTATTTCTTGAAGGTATTGAAAATTTAAGCCAGGAAGAACACGCCTTTCTTTTGAGTATTACCGCAGAAATGGATGACAACCACGATATCGCTAGAAATCAACTGCCAAATTTTCGTCTCATCGCTTCTATTTCAAATCAGCAGGAAGTAGATCCAAATAAAAATCCCGAGCTTGCCGAGCTTATTGAAAGGCTTGAGAAAATTGAGTTTAGAATTGATCCGTTGCGCTTACGCAAACACGAGATGAGAAACATTATTTCACTGGTATTCGAAAAAAAGAAAAAAGCGTTGTTGTCTAGCTCAGAAGTGATTTCAGATGAGCTTTATGAACTATTGATCAATTACAATTGGCCGTTAAATTACGACGAGTTAAATATCATAATCGAATGTTTGCTTTTGACCTCTCCCGATCCCATCCTTTTTCCCAAGCACCTGCACCAACTGGATTTCTCCGATATTGCTAATTCCAAATATCCAACTCTGGATGATATGGTTGAGGAGCACATCAAGAAAGCGCTGCGTATGACCCTGGGAAACAAATCGAAAGCTGCTAAAATGCTCGGCATCACGCCCAAAACGCTTTATGCCAGAATCCGTACGGATAGTTAAGGCGACAATCGGCCCGCCTGTAAGCATCCTCCCAAACGTCTGTTCGAGAATGGACTTGATTCCTTCCAGGAAAAGTCGTATTTTTTCTA
Organism: bacterium; assembly: GCA_046757025.1. Lineage (GTDB taxonomy): Bacteria > Zhuqueibacterota > Zhuqueibacteria > Oceanimicrobiales > Oceanimicrobiaceae > JBHHXN01. The sequence goes on along the minus strand of JBHHXN010000048.1, from coordinate 9,318 downwards.
CATAACTACCTTTCTTTTTCATGCATCAGCAACGATACCGTGCCCGAAGACGCTCCTGAAAAAAAGATTCGTCTGGACAAATGGCTGAAAATCAGCCGACTATGCAAGACCCGTGCTCTGGCCATACGCGCGTGTGAGGATGGCAAAGTGAAGGTCAACAATCGCAAAGCCAAACCATCACGTATGATCAAAATCGGCGACCAGATAAATCTGAAAGCGAAAAGTAAGTATCGCACGTTCGACGTGCTGGATATTGTGTACAAAAGTATTTCAAATAAGGATGCGAAATCGCTCTACCAGGAGCACACCCCGATCCTTTCGGATGAATCGAAATCGCTTTTTGAGCTGCTGAATGAATGGGATAAAGCGGGAAGGAGAAAGTACAAAGGCCGCCCCACAAAAAAAGAAAGGCGGCAATTAGATAAAATCAAAAATACTTAAGACTTTAAGGCTGTTCAACCCTCTCACAAATAAAATCGCCAACCTCTTTTGTGCCCAATTTACCATTTAAATCTTTCGTACAATTATTGGTTTTAATCGCTTTTACCACCGCATTTTCGATGACGGTGTTCAAATCTGGATAACCCAAATAATCGAGCATGATGCCCAGGGTTAGAATCGCAGCCATGGGATTAGCCGTGTTTTGACCAGCATATTTAGGTGCCGAACCGTGCACCGGTTCAAACATGGAAGTGCCATTCGGATTGAGGTTACCAGATGCCGCCAACCCCAGCCCCCCCTGAAGCTGCGCCCCCAGGTCGGTTACGATATCGCCGAACATATTACAGGTCACGATGACTTCGAATTGCTCGGGTTTTTTAACCATCTGCATGGTGAGCGCATCGATGTACAGATGTTGTTTTTCAATATCCGGATATTCCGCGCCTACTTCTTCATAAGTGCGCAGCCAAAGGTCGTGACCAAATCGTAAAGCATTGCTTTTATCAGACATGGTGACTTTGGAGCGCCCTTTTTGCCTGGCATATTCAAAAGCATAACGGATGATGCGCTCCACCCCTTTGCGGGTGTTCACATCTTCTTGGGTAGCGATTTCATCGGGGGTACCTTTTTTGAATATGCCGCCCATGCCGACATATAAGCCTTCGGTATTTTCTCGAAAAACCACAAAATCCACGTCTTTTTCTGTTTTATCTTTCAATGGACAGAGCTTGCGGTCCGTTAATTTGACGGGTCGATAATTTACAAACAAATCCAGTTTGAATCGCAATCCCAGCAGAATGTCTTTGGCGTGCGCCATATCTGGAACGCGCGGATCGCCTAACGCTCCGATATAAATTGCGTCAAAATCCTTTCGGAATGCCTCTACCTGTTCCTCAGGCATGGTGGCGCCGTCTTTCAAATATCTTTCGGCGCCGTAGTCAAAATGATGCACTTCCAGGGGCAAATCGTGCAGGGTTTGCAATTTGTTTAGTATTTTCATCGCTTCTTGGGTAACGTCAATCCCGATGCCGTCTCCGGGAATCACCGCGATTCTTTTCTTTGCTTGCATCATCACACTCCTTGTACACAGTAATCTGAAGCGGTTAATTTAATAAATCTCACATGTAAATGCAAGACTTTCAATTTGAGAGTCTCTAAAGAAATTTCTGAGTTTTGGCGAAGAAGGCTATCTGACTGTTGTTTGGCAATATTTTTGTAAGTCTTTGTTTTTTAGCATAAAAATATTAACCAAAAAACAGGAGCTTAGTTGATTTCTGCCAATCTACAGTTATCTGAAATTGTCCTTGTATTAGTGAATGAAAATGGTTAATTTGGCCTGTAAATTATGAAATTTGAAAACATTAAAACGGTCTTTTTTGATCTGGACAACACGTTGTTCGATCACAATCGCGCTGAAAAAACAGCGTTGTTGAGGCTCATGCAACAATATCCAGAAATCTTTCATTTGCTTTCTTCGCAAGCATTTTTGGAGGTGTATCATAAAATTAATCTCGTTTTATGGCGGAAATACGGTGAAGGAGAAATCAGTGCCGAGGAGCTCAGGTTGTCGCGTTTTCAATTAACTTTGCGGCAATTAAATGCCCGCAATGATAGGGCTAATGAATTATCCGAGAGCTATTTTGAAATTTATTCCAGGCAGGCCTTTGTGCTGCCGAACGCAGAAAAAATCCTCAAATTTTTATCTCGAAAATATCAACTGGGCATTCTCTCCAACGGATTTACGGCTACGCAGGAGCGTAAGTTAAAAAACACCCAGTTTGAATCTTATTTTGTGCATAAAGTGTATTCATGCAAGGCCGGCGCCATGAAACCCGCAAAGCAAATATTCGACTACGCGCGAGATTGTGCCGATGCTCAAGCAAATGAATTGATTTATGTGGGCGATTCCTATGAGATCGATATCCAGGGTGCAAAATCAGCGGGATGGTATGCCGTTTACTTTAATCCTCACGGGAGCTTCCCGCAAAACGGCCAGGCGGACGTGGAGATTCGCGACCTACTCGAATTGCGGGATTTATTGTAAAAAACCGTCTGTGGGTCGCCACCTGCGTTCTGATGTTTTTTAGATTTCGCTTAAAAAGTCAAATCCTCTTTGCAAGCCATTGCGGTAAATCGGCGATGGAATTTAGAATCCAATCGGGCTTAAAATCGACCGTTTCAATTGAATCGAATTGATATTTACCGGTTTTCACCAGCAGGCTTTTGAGGCCCACCGCGTTAGCGCCTTTGATATCCGTGAAAATATCGTCGCCAATCATGACGATTTCTTGCTCAGGTACACCCATATCCTGTACTGCCATTTCAAAATAAGCTCGATTGGGTTTGCCGATGATTGTCGCTTCGGTTTCCGATGCGTATTCCAGCGCGGCCACAAAGGCACCAACGTCCAGGGATAGCCCCTCCAGTGTTTGCCAGAAGCGATTCTTTTGCAAGCCGATCAGTCTGGCGCCATTTTTGATCAACCTGAACGCCTGATTTAGAACGTCAAAGTTAAATCCTCGTCCCAGGTCGCCGACCACCACGGCTTCGGGATTTTCTGTGGTGATTTCAAACTCTGAAAAATCGGCTTGGGCCTCTTTGGGCAATAACAGGTGTAGCCGTTTGACGTTCTGGAGTTTTAACCAGTGTGCTGCCACCACGCACGTGTTGAAAATATCCAGCTCGCGAGCGGTAAAGCCGAAATGGGTCAATTTTTTGAGCAGGGCTTTTCTGGAGAGCATGGTCGTGTTGGTAAGGAAACGGCATTCGAATGGGTGAGCTTGCAGAAAATTTACGGCATCTACGGCACCCTCGATCACTTTGTTTTCAACGTACAGAACGCCGTCTAAATCGATGAGAAAACCTTTTATGGAGTGCAAATACTTCAGGTCCTGGCGGTTTCGTTGTTCAAAATTTTTTCCAAATTGTTAAAGGCTTTTTCGAAATTTTTCGCCATTATCCGCTTCATAAATCGGTTCATGATTTGCCCGGAGATACCTCGCGCTTTCCAGGAGCCGACCATGCGGAAGGTTACTTCCCCTTTATTGTTGGTAATTGAAAGGGTAGTTTTAATTTCCTTGGCGTGCTTGAATTCTTTGCCGTCAACCACGTCTTTCAGATGCTGCCAGGTGATTTTGTGGGGTGGTTCCCAAGCAATAACTTCCTGCAGCGATTCGCCTTTGCCCAATTTCATATCGGTTTTGATCAGCTGTTGTCTTCCCAGACCGCTGTTGTTATCAGAAGGATTAGAAGTAATACGAGCTTCAACAACGCCGGGCAACCACTCAGGATAACGCTCAACCTGGTTGATAAGCTGCCAGAGTTTGATGGGATCCCCTTTTATTTTACGGCTCCGTTTTATGTTGACCATAAGTTCCAGAAGCTCTCAATTGTGGTGATTGCGAAAGAGCAAAGAAAATATTAAGATTTTTTATCAAAATGTCAAGAAGTTTTCTGCAATCGACCAATAATTTGAGGTAATCAAATAACAGCGAATATATTTGCCGGCGAATGCATTTATTTAAACGGGTTCAAGAGTGTTTCAGGCGCTTAATATCGTTCAAGTTAGTTGAATATGTTTATAATAACAGGGTTCTGATTTTGATTGACTTTTTGTAAAATTATAATTTCATTTCAACGAATATTCACCAATTGCTTGTTGATAAAAAAGGGATGAGTTGAGTAGTGTCACAAATCATTTATGGGCGCAATTCAGTGTTGGAAGCTCTGAAAGCCGGTAAGTCGATTCAAAAGATCGTTATTGCCCGGCACGCACAGGGTGTGCAAATCCAAGAGATTATTTCAATGGCAAAAAAAGTCCGGCTGCCGGTAGAATTTGTTTCGAAAGAAGAACTTTTCAAGATGTCTGCAAATCAAAAAAGCCAGGGGGTGGTAGCCATTTCAACAGCCCGTGATTATGCCACGATCGGTGATATTTTCGAAAAAAGCGCCCGACTGCGGGAGCCTCCTATTTTAGCGTTACTGGATGGCATCGAAGACCCGCATAATTTGGGCGCGATTATTCGTACTGCTGACGGTGCGGGTTTGCATGGCATCGTTATTCCGAAAAGAAGATCAGCGGGCGTCACACCTACGGTGGTGAAAACCTCAGCCGGTGCTACAGCACACGTACTTACTGTGCAGGTATCAAATTTGAATTATCTCATCGATGAATTGAAAAGTAAGAATATTTGGATTGTGGGGGCGGATCAGGAAGCTGATGTGGATTACTATGAAGCGGATTTGGTTGGAGCTCTGGCCATGGTTATCGGCTCTGAGGGCAAGGGCCTGCATCGGCTGGTAAAATCGAACTGTGACCTGTTAGTGAAAATTCCCATGTTCGGTAAAGTCAACTCACTGAATGCTTCGGTGGCTGCCGCTTTGCTGTTTTTTGAGGCCAGAAAACAACGTGAGGGATTGCTTACTGCAAAAAACTAAGATGGAGATGGCGGCTCAAAAAAGGTTGTTTTGCGCTATCTTCAGAAGCTGAAAAAAAATTCAATAATTTTACTTTTCTTCCACACCGCCTTCCATGTACTCTTCGATGGTCACGGCCGCCAGGGTTTCCGCTCGAAAATTGCCTTGGGCTGCGATGAGTGCCGAGACCTTTGCTGCGGTGGCGGCGTCGGGCGCTTCGATGATCGTTATCAGATCGTAATTGCCCAAAGTCGTGTAAAGATGGAGCAATTTTGTGTTGTGTTTTTCCATGATGTCTTCGGTTTCCTTAATCATGGCTGGCAATTTGTTCATGTTTCTGGCGCCTTGTTCAGTCAAGTTGACCAGACGAATAAAAGTTGGCATGGGTTTCTCCTTTTTTCATTAGCTTTTTGAATAATCCTTTTGTCTTCAATTGTCAGGATTTTTGGTATGATTAAATTAAGATTTCAGTAATCAATAATCAAGCACAATTTCAAATTGAGATTGAAAAAGACAATAGAAAATGGTATCTTTTCTACGGCTTTTGTATCTAATTTTAAAATGAAATAGTTTATTTGTGTATGAGATGATTTGTCCAGGAATAAATGCGCAGTTTTTCATATTGTAATCGTCGGGTTTGTTTTCATTCATTATCAGGAAAAATCATGTTGATGAATCGAAGACATTTGTGTGATTTTTGAATTCGTAACTTGTTAATCACAAGTCAAAAAAAGGAGTCGTAATGGAGACATTAGAGGTTATTTTGATTTTCGCTGGTTATTTTTTTGTGATAAAATTTGTATTACCCAGATTGGGGATCCACACTTGAATGACAAATCCAAATGACATTTCGGAGAAATGTGAAATCAAAAAAAAAGAGAATAAAACAGCAAAGTTAAATTAACATTTGGAGAACCGGATGCCAATTTATGAATATCGATGTAAGAATTGTGAATTTCAATTCGACGTGTTGCAGAAAATCGGCGCCGACGGGAAGGATTTGAATTGTCCTGAATGCGGTGCTCCGTTCCCAGAAAAAATTTTGTCAACCTTTGCTTCTGCCGGCAGCGATTCCGGTCAGAGCCTGGGTGGTTGTTTGCCCGGTAAAGGGTTTACGTGAGCGAACTGATTTATTTTTGTAGGTTACAAAAAACGCAAAAGCGGCAATAAACAAGTTGAAATTCTTTTTATTGCCGCTTTTTTTTCAAATACAAAAATGAAAAAATGTTGATTATTGGTGCCGAAGGTGGGATTCGAACCCACACGTCCTTGCGGACACACGGCCCTGAACCGTGCGCGTCTGCCAGTTTCACCACTTCGGCGAATGAAGTTGCGACATATTATTGCGAGAGAATGTAAAAATTGTTAACAACAAAGTCAAGAATTTTTAAGACGATGTTGACTTTTGGCATGAAATCTATTAATTTTGTACTATGAGTGAAAAAATCATCGCAACCAATCGGAAAGCACGGCATGAATACCAGATATTATCTACGTTAGAAACGGGCATCGTGCTTACCGGCACGGAAGTTAAATCACTGCGAGCCGGACGTGCGAATTTAAAGGACAGCTATGCAAACATAAAAAATGGTGAGATATTCCTGTTCAATGCGCACATCAGTCCCTATTCGCACGGAAACATCAATAACCACGATCCATTGCGGCCAAGAAAACTGTTGTTACATAAAAATGAAATTAAAAAGTTGATCGGGAAAGTACAGGAGAAAGGACTGACACTGGTTCCATTAAAACTTTATTTCAAATATGGCCACGTCAAGGTAGAATTGGCGTTGGCAAAAGGTAAAAAGATTTACGATAAGCGTAAGGATATTGCAAAAAGGGAATCGGACCGCGAATTAAGGAAAGTACTCAAACAAAAGCAGCGCCATTGATATGAACTGAAAAAGGATTCGCACTGCCAGTTTACAAATAAATGGATACGTCAAATCCAGTCGATTGTCGTTGGGTATTTCATTAACTCTACAGTAATCAACCAGAAACATCATAAATTTGAGATCAGTTTACACAAGTAAATTAATAGAAACATGGAATAATCAAATATAGGATTAGTATATTGGAAAATAATGCTTTTGATATTCTGAATGAACGGGGTTTTATTAAACAAGTCACTGACGAACAAAACGTACGTGAATCATTTACGAAAGGGCGAGTGACCGCGTATGTGGGATTTGATCCCACCGCCGACAGCTTGCACGTAGGCAACTTATTAGGTTTAATGGCGCTTGCTCATCTGCAGCGATGTGGCCATCGCCCCATAGCCATCATTGGCGACGGAACCGCGATGATTGGCGATCCCAGCGGCAAGACAGAAATGCGTAAATTGCTTTCTTTCGAGGCGATCAGTAAAAATGCAGAAAAAATTAAATCCCAAATCGCGCGTTATTTTCAAATTGATGGTAAGCAGGGATTGGCCGTACACAATGCCACCTGGTTACTTGAGTTGAAATACATCGATGTCCTGCGCAGTATTGGGCGGCATTTCAGTGTCAATAGAATGTTGACAGCCGAATCGTACAAAATACGCCTGGAATCGGGTTTGTCTTTTTTAGAATTTAATTATCAAATTTTGCAAGCTTATGATTTTTTAGAGCTGTACAAGAGATTCGGCTGTACTATTCAGCTCGGAGGTGATGATCAATGGGGAAATATCATTGCGGGAACTGACTTGATTCGACGGGTAGAAGCAGCAAAAGCGGAAGGTATCACCTGGCCATTGATAACAACCGCTGGCGGACAAAAAATGGGAAAGACGGCTTCTGGGGCCGTCTGGTTAGATGCCACCAAAACGACTCCTTATGAATACTATCAATTTTGGATGAATGTAGATGATCGCGACGTCAAACGATTTTTAGCGTACTACACTTTTCTGCCAATGCCGGAGATTGAGGAATTAAGTAGTTTAAAGGGCGCAGAAAAGAATGTCGCAAAAGCAAGGTTAGCCTTTGAGGCTACGAAAATTAGCCATGGTTTGCAAGAGGCCGAGAAAGCGCGAAAAGCATCGCAAAGCCTTTTTGGGCAGTTCAATGACGATGCCAGCGCCGTGCCGTCTTCTGATATTAGTTTGGCTCATTTAAAGACAGGGAAGTTACTGGTGGATATCCTTGCTGAAACAGGATTGGCGGCTTCAAAAAGTGAAGCGCGAAGGTTGATTAAACAAGGCGGGGCGTATGTAAACCATCAGAGAATTGAAAGTGTCGATGCCATTTTAAACGAGAGCAATTGTGAAAACGGGGTCATTACCTTGCGCGCAGGTAAAAAGCGTTATCATCGCTTGCTTTTGAAAGATTCTTAGTTTCATTGCAGTGAAATAGGTAAAATTGTATAAGAAAACTTGCAGAAATGAGTGAAGACCTTGTTAAACATACATCTTGATTTAATATACAACTGCTCATGAGAGTGTAATATCACTGAAAGTGTGCTTTGTAAACCACACGTAATTATCACTCGTGATTTTTTCAAAAATATATTATTTTTCTCTTGACATTAATTGAGAAATGTTTATATTACACTCTGCAAAATTTGAAAAAATGCAGCATAAAAAAACAGCACTAATATAAAAAAATACTTGACTTTTAGTTCTTTAACAATTATATTGGCTGTTGCCCATTCCGAATGTGGTTTGGGCAATTTTTTTGGTTCTTTGGCAAATAAGAGTGTGCATGGCTCTGTCGTCCATTGAGATTTAATTATTTTTGGAAACAAACAACAACAGCGAAGAGTTTGATCCTGGCTCAGGACGAACGCTGGCGGCGTGCTTAACACATGCAAGTCTGGGAGAACTTTCGAGCTTGCTCGGAATAGTAAACCGGCGAACGGGTGAGTAACACGTAGGTAACCTGCCTTCGGGATGGGGATAACCTTGCTAACGCGGGGCTAATACCGAATAATGCAGCGGATCCGCATGGATATGTTGTTAAAGTGGTCTCGATTTATCGAGATTACACCTGAAGATGGACCTGCGTCCCATTAGTTTGTTGGTGAGGTAATGGCTCACCAAGACTGCGATGGGTAGCCGGCCTGAGAGGGTGAACGGCCACACTGGGACTGAGATACGGCCCAGACTCCTACGGGAGGCAGCAGTGAGGAATATTGGGCAATGGCCGAAAGGCTGACCCAGCAACGCCGCGTGAGGGATGAAGCTCTAAGGAGCGTAAACCTCTTTCGGGAGGGAAGAATTTCTCCAAAGTGAACAATTTTGGAGATTGACGGTACCTCCTAAAGAAGCCCCGGCTAACTCCGTGCCAGCAGCCGCGGTAATACGGGGGGGGCGAGCGTTGTCCGGAATTATTGGGCGTAAAGGGCGCGTAGGCGGAAAAGTAAGTCAGAGGTGAAAATCCTGAGCTCAACTCAGGACCTGCCTTTGATACTGCTTTTCTTGAGTGTGGGAGAGGAAAGCGGAATTCCCGGTGTAGCGGTGAAATGCGTAGATATCGGGAAGAA
>JBHHXN010000047.1:0-33119 GCA_046757025.1 bacterium | reverse complement strand
CTTTAGGTTCATCGTTTGAATTGGAAACTCAATTAATTATTATTGAAGAACTATCTATCATCTCATCTGGAGATATCAGAGTAGTTTTAGATCAGTTAAACAAAAAACAAATGATGATAAATAACCTTATCAGCAAGCTAAAAGCCAACAGCTAACGGCTGAACAGTTACCATAATCAAGAGAAAATTTATGAGTCTAATTCGACGTATCGACCACGGCATTCGCAAAATGTTGTTTTCCATTTTCTGGTGGTTCATCGATCCGCTGGAGCAAGAAAGGTTGTATGGAGAATTGATCGACAAACTGGACAGAAATCTCGACGCTCACGATCCGGAGCAGCTCATGGCGCCCGACAATTACGACGTCCTGGTCAACAATACGGTGTTCATCAAACACGCGCATGCCATCAAAAAGTTAGAGACGGTCATGATCGATCGTCTGCAAAAATACGTGGCCGAGAAAGATTACGAATTACCGCGTCCCAAGATCAAACTGCAGATCAACTCCTCCGCCACCATTTCCAAACACAAAGCCGATATTCGCTGCTGGTTCTCCACTCCAGAAGAGGAGGACGAGTCCCCGAAAGAAGCGGCCAAAATTCGTTTGACGGTGATCGATGGCGAGGGCAAAGGACTGAAGTGGTACTTAACCCCCGGAACCAAATATCAAATCGGCCGCGTTTCCAGCGCCGAAATCTGTTTGCCATTCGAAAAAATTTCCAAAAATCAGGCAAGCCTTCATTTTGTTTCGAAGGACAAAATCACGCTGGTGGACGAAGGCAGCACCAACGGCACCTACATCAACGACGAAGACGCTCCCATCAAAGGCCGCCGGGAAATTTCCATTGGGGATAAAATCCGCTTTTGCAAATTAGATCCCATCATCATGACCTTTACAGCCGAGTGATCGCAGATGTTGCTCGTACTCATCATCATAAAGTATCTTCTTCTTGTCACCCTGGGTCTGTACCTGATTCGTATTCTGGTGGTGGCGCGAAAAAATTTGCGCGGGGTGTTTTCATTCGCCCGGCAAAAAGATATTTCCGTGGTGTTGTGGGTGTTTGTGATGGCCTACCTGACGTTGATTGGCTACCAGAGTTACTGGCAGCTTTTCATTGATAACGATTATTTTGAAGAGACCCAAAAGCTGCACGATCCGCGTCCCTGGATCGTAGAAGCCACTACCATCAAAGGCACCATTTATGACCGCCACCACGACGATTTCCGAATTTTTGCCGGCTACACCCAACCCAACGATGACGAGTTGCCAAGAAGATACTACCCCTTAGGGGAAGCCACTTCCCATCTCATCGGTTATTCCGACGTAGAACGCGATAAATCCGGACTGGAAAAATTTTATTTCGAAAAATTGATGGGCTGGACCCGGAACAGCCCGGAAGAAAACGATAATTTCATCAACAATAAATATTTTCGGGTGAAACCCCTGGGCAACGACATCGTGCTGTCGCTGGATTATGAGCTACAAAAAACCGCTTACGAAGCCTTTGGCGACAACAAAGGCGCGGTGGTGGCTATCGAGCCGGCTACCGGCGACGTGTTGGTGCTGGTGAGTGCGCCCAGTTTTCATCCGGATTCGGTTTCCGTGGACGAGGCCTGGGTGCGGATCGTCAAAGATGAAGAAGGCAAGCGGCTGTACAATCGCGCCCTAAAAGGGCGTTACCCGCCCGGCTCCACCTTTAAAACGGTGGTGGCCTGTGCCGCAATTGAAAAGGGGCTGAATCCGGTCTGGACCATCGGCGCCAACGGTTATCTTCCGCCGGGGGTGCGCAGAAAACGGGTGTTTGATCATGAGCGGGCTAGCTACCGCAAACGCGGCCGTGTCTGGCGCGGTCACGGCAGCATCGACATGACTCGGGCGCTGGTAAAATCCAGCAACGCTTATTTTGCCAGATTGGGTGTGACCGTGGGCGATTCCCTCATGCACGACATCGCCTACCGTTTTGGATTTAATCAACCCGTGGAATGGAACACCGCCAGCGAAGCGCTGAAAAAAGGCATCGTGGTGTTTCGCAGCTCGTTTCCGCCCACCGAAAACGCCCATGAACTGGCCTGGTCGAGCATCGGGCAGGAAAAAGTGTTGACCACGCCCCTGCAATTAGCTTTGATTGCCGCAGCCATTGCCAACAACGGCGTGCTGATGAAACCCAAACTGGAGCTGCACCAGCCGCCAGAGGTGTGGCATCGTGTGGTTTCGGAAGAGACCGCTAAAACCGTGCAGAAGATGATGCGCGAGGTGGTGTGGACTCAGGGCGGCACCGCCTGGCGGTTGCGCATGAGCGAAGTGGAAGCCGCGGGCAAAACCGGCACCGCAGAAATCAACCAGCCCATAAAAATGGCTGACGGCACCTGGAAAAAGAACATCGTCAACAACGCGTTGTTTATTTCGTTTGCGCCTGTGGACAATCCTAAAATAGCGGTGGCGGTGGTGGCGGAAGGCGCGGGTTACGGCGGTTCGGCGGCGGCGCCCATTGCCAAACAGATCTATCTAAAAGCGCATGAATTAGGCTACTTTGAGGCAGATAGTGTCAAAAAAGACGACTCCAAAAATTAATCCCCTATTTGGCATCACGCTGGCCATCCTGATTTCAATTTTAGGGATGCTTTCGGTCTATGTGGCCGGCAATGCCAGAGGGTATGACCCCAGCATAACGGTGCTGGTGCGCAACGCCTTGCTCATGGGTTTTTTCCTGGTCATTTATTTTATCTTGAAAAAGAATTATAAAGGCGATTTTGCCATTCTGGTGGTGGTGGCGCTGCTCACCGGCATCGGGTTTGTGGTACAGTACCGCATCAGCGCCGCTATCAATGTGGATTTTCAGGAAACTCTGGTGAAACAATATTCCGCTGCGGCTTTGAAGAAAATGAGCACCGACAGCCTGACTGCCGAGCTGGCGGTCTCGGACACGCTGAAAGAAAAAACCGCCGCCGAAAGAAGTTTGGAAGCTATTCAGGAGGAAGGGCAGGAACTACTGCGCCTGGAAAAAATGAAATTGAGTCAGGTGATGCAGGAATTTTTAGATAACCTGCCCGGCTGGTCACGATTGATCGTTTCCTATCTCATCGCCCTGTTTTCACTGGTTTACCTGGTAAAAAAATGTTCGAGTAATCAATTCATGGATTCGCTTTCACGGCCGTTTTTCTGGGTCACGCTTACGATTATTTTACTCATGGTTTTTGTCGCTTTAAGCGAAGTCAAAACGCGCGGCCGGTTTGTCTATCAAATGACTCCCTGGGAAGCATTTAAAATCACCATCATCATTTTTCTGGCCGGATTTTTTGCACGCTTCAAAGATGATTTCACCCGCAAAGCGCCCAAAATAAAAGGCAAACGACTGCAGCGGTTGCTGTTGCCCTGGGGGCCGTTCATCCTGATCTGGATGATTCCACAACTGTTATTTGTCTTGCTGAAGGATTTCGGACAGGTGATCATCTACGGCGGACTGGTGGTGATCATGATTTTTGTGATCACGCGCAAATACATCTATCTGTTTGCCGGCATCGCTGTCACGGTGCTCACTTCCAAATTTATTTTGCTGCTCGAAGGCATCGCGCCAACGCATGTTTTACAGCGCTTCCTGATATGGTCTGATATCTGGAAATTACCGCACGACGCTAAATGGTGGGACAACGTTTATCAGATCATGAACTCCTTTTTTGCGCTCAACGCCGGTGCCTGGAGCGGCTCGGGACTGGGTCTGGGGTACCCAACCAACATTCCGCTGGTGGTGTCGGATTTTGTCTATGCCGCCATTGCCGAAGAGCTGGGCCTGGCCGGCTCGGCCGTGATTCTCTTTCTCTATTTACTGCTATTTTTTCTGGGTATGCGCGTGGTGGTGGATTCAAGAAATGATTTTGAAAAATTGCTGGCCGTGGGTTTTACCAGCATGCTTGCCATTCAGGTTTTCGTCAATGTCGGCGGGGTGATCAAGCTGATTCCGCTGACCGGTATCACCCTGCCGTTTATCAGCCGCGGCGGATTTTCATTTCTGATTTCCCTGATCATCGTCGGATTTTTGATGGGGCTGTCGCACCGAAACGGGCAAAGGGCTGAATTGTATGATGATTGATATTGAATTTGCCAGCATCACGGACCGAGGTTTGAATCCTCAAAAAGTAGTAAACGAAGACAGCCTGCTGGTGATGCCCGACGCACGCATCTTTGCGATTGCCGACGGGGTTGGCGGCGCTTACGCCGGCGACGTAGCCAGTCAGTCCGCGGTCAACGCCATTCAGAAAAAGGCTTTGGACAACCGCTCCAAATTGTCTGCCTCCTCCGAGATGGTGATTGATTTCGTAAAAGGCCTGATCGCGGAAGGCAACGAAGTCATCTACCAATTGGCGCAGCAGGAACAGCGCGAAATGGCTTCCACCATTGCCCTTATGGCCTTTGCACGAAATTTTGCCATCATCGGACATGTGGGCGACAGCCGGGTGTATGTTTACCGAAAGAACAAACTGCACCAGCTCACCAAAGACCATTCCCGGTTGCAGAAAATACTCGACAGTCTGCCCAAAAAACAGCGAAAAAATCTCGAGCACGTGCAATCCAATATCATCACCAAAGCGCTGGGCGTGGAGCCGCAGGTGGAACCGGACCTGCAGAAAGTCCTTCTGAAAAACGAGGATATTTTCATCCTGTGCACGGATGGTATTTACAATCACAACTCGCCAGCAGAAATGCTCGACAATCTCAAAAACAACCACCACGATTTAAACCTGGTTTGTCAGATATTCAAAGAAAACTGCTACCAGAAAGGCGCCAACGACCATCTCACCGCCATCGTGCTGCGTATTAAACTGCTTACAGACGATTTAGCTAAAACACAGAGAATTTCCAGAGACGAACTCAATCAGGCGTTGAAAAGATAACCGGGGGTTGATGTCGTTCAAAATGGGGGAGTGATCAAATTATTCACTAAAACAGGAGGTGTGTAAAATGACCTTCCAAAAATATCTTACCCAGTGGTTAATTGTCACCGTGGTCTTTGCAGGGCTGGCATTTTTGACCAATATGGTGGCGCCAACACGCACGCTGTGGCCTTTTGGCGTTTCATTTCTCTATCTCGGCGTTTTGATCCTGCTGACAGCGAAAATGATCATTGACGGAGGGGGCAAGAAGGAATAGCGCGAAGCATTGAGCAAGCAAAGGGAGTCTCATGGCTTTGAGGCTCCCTTTTTTATGTTGAATAAGGGTGATTTAAACTGACTTCAAATTATCCTCTTGAAATAAACATGCAACGATGTTCAATCGGACACTTCCACGGTCTTTTTTCTCTCCAAGTGCTCCGGGATGACATCCCGCTTGATGACGTCGGCTTCGGTTTCGCGCTGGCGAATGAGGCTGGCGCTGGCGCCGGTCACCAGCACCGTCGCCGGTCGCGGCATGGCGTTGAAGTTGCTCATGGAGACTTCCTGGTACGCACCCGTGTCCAGCAGGGCCAGAATATCGCCCACCTCCACTTCGGGAATGGCCACGGTGGGCAGCACGCGGTCGCCAAAACAACTGGCGCCGATGACGTCTGCTTTGTCCACCATTTCGGCATTTGTTTTATTCGCAAAGACATAATCGTGTAAATGATGCTCGTAACGACCGCCGGTGAGCCAGAACTCCGTGGTGTCCACGATCACCTGGTGCCACTTAATAGGGGAAGTCATGCGTTTGAGATTGCACACCGTGGTCAGATGGATGCCGGTGTTGCCATGTAAGCTTCGCCCTGGTTCAAGCTGCAGCATCATGCCTCTGGTCTCGATGCCGTGTCGCGGCAGTTCCTGGCGTAAGGTGCCGGTACAGACTTCAGCATATTCTTCGATCTCCGGCGCGGCGGTTTGATTGGGAAACATGGCAAACGATTCCAGCAGCCGCGACAAAACCTTGTACCGCCGCTCCTCTCCCAGCAGCCGCAGGCCTTTGGAGAGGGTGTGCAGCGCCGCCAGTTGCACGGGTTCGCTGTAATCGGTAGCAGCATTGTGCGGATCCCGGGGAATGGCAAAGCCGCCGCCGATGTCGATTTCCTGCGGCTGGTAGCCACCCAGCGCTTGCGCCACTTTGCCCATCTCCTTTGCGTAAGCACGCATCTGTGCCCGCCAGTAGTCGGTGGAACGATGGTGCCGGCCGTGATGCTGATGAAATCCAACCAGCTTGACGTTCTTCATTTTGATGAGTCTTTGCGCAATTTTCAGCACCTCCTCTGTGGAAAGGCCGCCTTTGTAAGCCAGAGCTGCGATGTCAGTTGGAACGAATCCTTCTGCCACAAAATCGCTGTGGTCGGTGAATTCCGACAGCGCTGGCTTGAGCCGCAGTCGAACTTTTGCGGTTTTTTTCAGAGCCCTGGCTGCCTGCTCGATGACGTCCACCTCCTCCACGCTGTCGATGGTGAGGCGCACCCCTTCTTTGACGCAGCGGTAAATGTGCTCCGCCGGCTTGGGCACGCCGTTGACCGAGATGAATTGCGGGTCGAAGCCGGCCTGCAGCGCGATGGTCAATTCTCCCGGCGAATAGATGTCGCAGCCGCACCCTTCGGCGGCTATAATTCTCTGCACCGCCGAAACCCAGCTTGCTTTCACTGCCGGCATGACTTTCACTGGCCCGTCTGGCCAGCCTTTTTGAAAAGCGATTTGAAAACGGCGGAGGTTTCTGCGCAACTGATCCTCCGAGACCACCCACAGCGGAGAACCGAATTGCTTGACGAGCTCCACCGTATCGCATTCTTCCACAAACAGATGCCCTTCGCGGGTGGAAAGACAGTTATCCAAACGATCTAATTTTGCCATGCTTTGGGCTCCTTTTTTAGGTTTAGCTGCCGGCTATGTTTGTTCAAAACAAAAATTGAGACCAATCCCAGAATGGGTAAACACACGCCGATCAACAACAGCAGGTACGAGTAAAAATGATGTAATCGGTACATGCCATTGCCGAGGTCGTAAACAAAATCCAGCAGACCCAGAAAGATCAGGGCGCCGGAAGCGGAAAGTAAAATATATACCGCCGTCTGGTCATTTTGGTTTTTTAGCAATCGTACGCTGGCAAACATCATGGCGCTGGCGAGTAACATGTCCGGAATGGTGAAAGCGGTTTCCCAGGCGTAATAACCGTCGAAATGGGCGATTTTTGAACGCATGAACGCCACTGGAAAAAGGACTCCATTGTAAAATCCTATCCAGAAGATCACGATACCCACGGCGGTGGTGCCATGTAAAATAGCGATGATTTTGATACTTCTTTCCATTTGCGCAACGTCTCTTTTTTTGTCAATTTGTTGAATGAACCAACTTGCGTTTGCACTGCTGAAGGTATTTCTGTCGCCCCTTTTTACCTATCCACTCCAGCAGCGGGTACAATCGTGTGAATAGCCCGGGGCAGGCGGCCAGCAGCCGCGCCGACAAACTGCCTGCGTACGGTACGTAGATTTCGACTTTATTGCAACGCAGCGCCAGCATGACTTTTTGCGCGACTTTCTCAGGATTTTGCACCGCGCCCACAAAATTGAGCGCCGAGCCATGGTGCTCGATCTCGTGCTGCAGCATCGGCGTATCCACCGCCGAAGGAAACACCCCGCACACCTGCACGTTGTGGGGCTTTAGCTCGATGTGTAAAGCATGATTAAAACCGCGCAGCCCGAATTTGGTAGCCGAATAACAGGCGCTGCCCGCCAGCGCGATAATGCCGCCCATGGAAATAAGCGTGATGATGTGACCGCGTTTTCGCGCTTTCATCAAAGCGGCGACGCCGCGCGTGAGCTGCATCACACTGGCCAGGTTGACTTGCAGATGCTTGTCGATTTCTTCTGCGCGTAAATCAACTAATTCTCCGGGTTGAATATAACCGGCGCAGTTAATGAGCACCTGAATGGCCGAATATTCAGATTCAACGCGAGCGAGCAACTTCTGCATTTCAGCCGGCCGCGAAAGATCGCATTGAATCAAGATGGGAATTTGAGTAAGTTGCGCGGCCACACGCGCCAGGCTTTTCTGGCTGATATCCACCAGAATGAGTCCATAGCCCAGCTCATCCAGATTTCCTGCAACGGCTTCAGCGATCTTTCCGCCGCCCCCGGTGATGAGGGCGATGGCCCTTTGGGGATCCAGGCCTGCTTTGAGATTTTGTTTTGTCTGCATACGATTTCGGAGGTTCTGGCTTGAGAACTTGTGTGAAAACAGGGTAAAACAAGTCTCTGGCTTGTTAAAACAGGTCAATTCTTTTTGCTAAATTCTTTTGTTCTTTGCAAATGCATTCTCGCAAGCAAGATGCTTGCGTTTCGTTTTCACACAGACGCTTTCGCGTGTGTTTTCTACTAACCCCGCAACCCCACGATCAACCGGCTGCCGGGATAGATCTTGGATCCCCAAATCTGGTTCCAGCGTTTGAGATTGGCTACGGTGGTGTGGTATCTTTTCGCCAGCCTCCAGAGCGAATCGCCCCGGCGGGTGCGATGAAATGTGACTTCATCCAGAGATTTAAAAATGTACACATCTTCACCTTGCTGCAATTTATTGGAATCCAGCCAGGGATTCCACTCTTTTAAATTATTTTCGGAAACCGCATAGTAGCGCGCCAGGGTAGCGACATCCAACCCTTCCCTTTCTACGTTATAAACGAACTTGATTTTATTGATCTGCGATGAGTCGCTGGCCTGGGCCGTGAGCATATCCGTTGTTTCGGGGGACACCGATTGCTTTATGACAGTAATGGCGGCAATGCGCAATTTTAGACCTACGGGTATCCAGCGGCTGCTGCGGAGATTGTTATCCGCGCGGATGGCATTCACCGTGGTGCCGAAATTTTTGGCGATTTTGTACAACGAGTCGCCTTTTTTAACACGATAGGTGGTGTAGGTGATTTCCACGCGGTCCAGCGGATTTTTTTTGTATTGCACCAGAAAATGCTCCTTCACGCCCGTGGGTACCCGGATGGAGTACTTGCCGCTGGGCGCGATGTTGCCGGTGAGAGCCGGATTAAAACTTTTGATGATGGACGGAGACACATTGGCTAAGCGGGCGATTTGATCGATGGAAAAAGTGGCTTCGATGTCGATGGTTTCGTATTCCAGTGGGGTGTTTTTGTCCGGCAGCCGCACGCCGTATTTTTCCGGATTGGCGAAGATGTGCAAAATCGCGTAGAAATTGGGGACAAAATTGTAGGTCTCTCTGGGAATGCGTTTGAGCTGCCAGAAACTCTTGGCTTTATCTCGCCGCATGGCACGCAGCAGCTTGCCGTAGCCGTAATTGTAAGCGGCCAGGACCAGCTCCCAATTTTTGAATTTGTCATACAGAAACTGCAGGTATTCGGCGGCGACAATGGTGGACTTTTCGGGATCTCGTCTTTCATCGATCCAGCGATTGTATTTTAAACCGTATTCGGAAGCGGTTACCGGCATGATTTGCCACAGCCCGACGGCGCCGGCGCGGGAACGACTGTTGGGTAAAAAACGGCTTTCCAGGATGGGTAAATAGACCAGATACTGCGGCAAGTTGTATTCCTCAAAAATGGCCGTGATCATCGGCAGGTATTTGCCGGAGCGTTTGTAACTGGACAGCAAATCTACCCGCCGGCCCGGACTAAGGTAGGAGTTTATCTTGGCGCTGATGCGATCGTTGAGCGGAACCGTAAATTTTTCGAACGGATCGAACTTCCTGGTTTCCACCTCAATATCGGTTTCATGGGTTGAAAACAAATATTCCGTCGGAATTTTAAGCACGACCACCGAAAGAATCCAGCCGGCTGCCACGCCGAAAATAAAAATAGAAAACTTGCTGGAGATGAGATACCAGCCGATTTTTTTTAGCAGTCTTTTCATTTTACCCCGCTTGATTGGTTTTCACTCGGAACCTCTATCTCAATTTTATAAGTTCACTTTTAGTATGAAGGACCAGTTGAAAATCTGTTTTGATGGACTATTAAAGAGTTTTCATGGTTTCCCGAATTTGTTTCGGGACTCACCATGAAAAAATTCGCTTCAGCCTGAACGAAAACGACCCTGTGTTCTCGAAGGCCTCCTTGCCGAGGGTGAAATCTTCCTGGCTCGGCGGGGCCAGTCCTGAACTTCGTCGAAGGAACGCCATCGCGAAGAGGTTTTAAATCGCCTACTTAACAAGGCACGCCATGTCTCAAATGGCTTCCTGCTAAAAACGCGCAGGGGGTTTAATGACGCCCGATACTGGACTACCTCCAATTATCATCCACAAGTTTATTTACTGCTCATTTGTAAACCTTCATACATTTCAATAATTCGAGGTGAAATAAACCGGCGGTCCAAATGGTAATTCGGAGTCAGAGATTTGGCCTGATTAAAATTCTGCACGGCTTTGTTTTTCATTTCCTCGTCGTGCTCGCCCGTCAGAAAATATTTTGCTGAAAAAGCGCAGCCCAGAAAAGCATAAATGTGCGCGCTGTGGGGGTACAGCTTTTCGGCATCGGTAAAATATTGGATGGCCTGATCGTTTTGGCCCTCAAAGTAAGCGGTTATCCCCTTTTCGAATTTGGATTCGATGAGCGTTATCTTTTCAAAATAGCTCGAAGCCTGAAGCGAGTCTAACTGCCGTTCTAAAACAGCGGCAAATTTCTTTTTTGATTTTTTTAACTGCCCGTTGTTAAATAATAAAATACCCTCATGGAGCAAGTCTTGAAGTTTTTTTTGCGCATTCGGTTTGGATTTTTCTCGCAGATCGTCGTTTTCAGCGGACGCATCTGTGGGTGGCGCATTCGCCATTTCGCTTTCAACAAACTGCAAATAGCTTTGTGCCTGCTCATGTTCGGGCGCCAGTTTCAAAACCGTTTGCAGTTTTTCCTTCGCTTTGGAATAATTTTGTTGATTCATCAACGCCAGCGCCAGCTCAAAAATCGAGGCGACGAGCTTGTCCTTTTCTAGTTTTTGAATGCGCTTTTTCACCAGAACTAAATGATCCAGCAGCAAAGGGTAGGCTTCGGGGTCCGCAGTGGCCCGTTTTACGGCGCCGTACATTTCAGCGGTTTTTAAATCCGCCTGCGCTTCGTCGATTTGGTCCAAACTATAATGCACTATTCCGCGGTACAGATAAGGCAGGTAGTCGATAACCTGCGTACCGTATGTTTGCGCCCGGGTTGCCGGCTCGGGCTTGACGGCGATAGCGGCATTCAGGAGCTGCAACGCTTCCTGCCACTTTTGCTGATTTAAGGCATTCAGAGCATTTTCGTAATTTTCGTACCATTCCGCTGACCAGGCCGAATACGAAAAAAGGCAGGTGATGATCAAAATCAAATTATTCATTTGCGTCGTCATTTTTTCCCCTCATCAAATCTGTTTGATCGTCACAAACGGCCGACCAGGGTTTGATAATCGAAACCGGGCAGCTTTTGCTGCACTTTTTCAATTTGGTCGGCTTTGATGGAAACCGAAACCCGCAGCGTTTCTTCGAACGCGGGATTGCTTAAAAACACGGTGTAGTCGCCCGCCGGCAATTTAAAACGACAAGGCGTGAGTCGGGGGAGCTGATCGCTGAGCGTCACCGTTTGGGCCGACTCATCCGTTCCCACGATTTTAGCGATTTCTGCCCAGGGCAGAATGTTGAGCTCCACAAACCCGTACGAAGGCGCGGGAGCATAGAAAAATACGCGATAGAGAATCAGCAAAGCGAGGCTCAGCAACCCCGTTGCTGCCAGCAAAGCTTTTAGGGGACGTTTTCGACGCATGGGTTTTTCAACCATCGTGCCGCTTTCAATCTCTGGCACTTTGTCTGGAATCAGAATGGTTTGATCGTCATCTGCGTGAAGGATGCGCGTTTCCCGCTGATCGGAGGCGGTCAATTCCGCGATGCGTTGTTTGAGAGACAGCGCTTCGGAATGATTGGGCTGCTGAGCCAGAATCCGGGTGATTTTCTTTTGTGCGTGCGGGAATTTTCGGTTGTCGATGTCCATTTTACACGCATGGAGTAGCTCCGCGATTTGCTGCTTTTCCGCTGCGGTTTGGAGAGATTCATTGACACCGGCCATCAGCTCCAGGGCCGTGGCATTCTGTGGGTCCATCTGCAGAATGGAGGTAAGCAAAGTTTCAGCCTGCTGGTACTGCTGCTTTTTCACCGCCTTACGGGCAGACTTAAGCTGCTTTTGAATCGACTTCCATTGCCGTGTCTGAATTTGATCGATTCTTTTCTTTTCAACTGTGTACAGCACTTGCTTGACCTTTTCCAAATCCTTAGAAATATCTAAAAAACCGAGGTACCGTTTACTGGGATTTTTCTGCAGGCATTTCTGGATGATATTTGCAATCAATGATTGGTTTTTGATTTCCAAATCGCCCAGGGGCTGTGGTTTTTCGTGCACGATTTTGTGGGTGACGGTGGTCGGACTGTCGCCGGGGAAAGGCAGCCTGGAGGTAAGCAATTCATAGAAAAGCACCCCGAATGAAAAAACATCCGAAGCTTTTTCCACTTTCTCGCACTGGATCTGTTCCGGCGACATGTAGTGCGGCGTGCCCATGACCATCCCGGTCTGCGTCATCTTGCTGCTCAGGGGTTTGGCAATTCCGAAATCCATAATCTTGACTTTGCCGTCTGTCAGAATGCGAATATTTTCGGGTTTGATGTCGCGGTGAATGATGTTCCTGGAATGCGAATACGCCAGTCCCTGGCAAATTTGAATGGCATAGTCGATTTTGTCCAGCAGACTGACGGGCTTTTTACTTTTGATGATGGCGCGCAAATCGGTGCCCGCCAGATATTCCATAACGATGTACGGCTTACCGTCAATTTCCCCTAAATCGTGCACAATGGTGATGTTGTGGTGCGACAGCTTGCCGGCGGAGCGGGCTTCGCGATAAAATCGTTCCTTATATTCCGGAATTTTAAAGGCGCTTTCCAGCAAGACTTTGATGGCCACCTCTCGTTCCATCAACGGATCGAAAGCCTTGTAAACCACTCCCATACCCCCTTCTCCGAGCACTTCTAAAATTTTGTATTTACCGATGGTCTCCATTCAGCAACCTTTATTTGTGGAATCATTAGAACCGCTTTTATGAGCCAGGAATTTTACCAGAAGAAAAAGGTCAATATGTAAATGCTCAACACCTACTGTCGTTAGTCATATTAAACTGAGCTATCTTCTTCAAAGCGACAGTCAGATATCGAAACTCGAAGTAAATTAAAAAGCCGGCGATAAATTGTCAAGAAATTTCTTGGCTGCCATCGCTCTCAGGAACTACGTCTTTTCGCAGACGCTGCTGCGAAAAGATGGCTAATACCTCAAGGCAAAAGGACACTTGAAACATTCCGATTGCAGATTGGAGATGGCGGATTGCAGAATTATCATGTAAATAATGTTTGAACGAAAACACCACATTTTGTCATTCTGAGGAGCACAGCGACGAAAAATCTCATGCAACCCAATATGCGAGAAAAGGCAAAAGTGGTGAATTTGTGCAGAGGGATAGTTCTCTAAACAAATCGTCTCCGTAGGAAAAGAGTCTTCGGTCTCCCGCTACGCGGGATGCCTCAGAATGACCTTTTTCAATCAGACACCAAATCGCATGCTCATTGCTCCATCCTCGTTCTTCATTCCGCAAATTGGTTTCGATATTCGAGTTTCGATACTTAAACATATCGACAAAAAATTGTCGATGTTGGCGCTGTAAGCGCCGAAGCAAATTAATTGAATAGAAAAAATCCTTGCATCTTTTCATCAAGTTATTAACTTTTTGATAATTACAATATTATTTCAAAAAATGTAACCGTATTCTGAAATCCACTCAAAGTGTCTCTATCCTTTGTGGTCTGTTAACATTGCATTCTAAAAATACAATTGCCAGTCTTTTATTCTTTTCTACTGAACAAGTAGTATTTACTTTAAAGAAAACAAAATATCATTGGAGAGCTCGTTGACGCAGAATGATCCAAGAATCGGCAAGATTATTTCGCACTATAAAGTTATTCGTTACCTGGGCGGCGGCGGCATGGGCATGGTGTATATGGCGGAAGACATCAACCTGAAACGCACGGTGGCGTTAAAGTTTTTGCAGCCGAATTTGGTCAGTGATGAGGAAACCAAGAAACGTTTCATGCATGAAGCGCAGGCGGCCTCCGCGCTGGATCATCCCCGCATCGGCACCATCTACGAAGTCGATGAAACCGCCGCCGGCGAAATGTTCATCGCCATGGCCTACTACGATGGGCATACTCTGAAAGATCGCATGGCAGGAGGGATCGTCTCTGTGGAGGAGGCGGTTCATTTTGTCCAGCAGATCGGCAGCGGTCTGGCCAAGGCGCACGAGCGCGGCATCGTGCACCGCGATGTCAAACCCGCCAACATCATCATCACCAAAGACGGTTTCGTCAAAATTGTCGATTTCGGCTTGGCCAAGCTCGGTAACGCCACCCGCATCACACAAGCGGGCACGACCATGGGCACGCCGGCGTACATGTCGCCGGAACAGGTGCGCGGGCAGGACATCGATCACCGCAGCGATATCTGGTCTTTGGGAGTCATGCTCTACGAGCTTTTGACCGGCAAGCTGCCCTTTGCCGGCGACAACGAAATGTCCATGCTGTACAACATCGTAAACGAAGCTCCTGTGCCCATGACCGAGTTGAACCACGACGTCCCGCCGGCGCTTGAGCGGATTATTCACAAGGCCATTGCCAAAGAGGTGGACCAGCGATATGACTCGGTGCAAAAAATGTTGACGGATTTAAAAACGATTCGTCCCACTCGCAGCTTCGAAACCGACGACGTCAACACCGTGGTGATGCGGGACAAACCGGTCGCGAAGACACCTTCAGCGCAGCAGACCAAACCGCACAACGCCGACGCTCAGCGAACGATTCCCAGGGTGCGCGAAACGCCTGCAAAACCGACAGCGAGCAAGAGCCGGATGATTGTTCCGCTGGTCCTTACGGCGATCTTGATCGTCGTGGCGATCATTAGTTACCCAAAAATCAAAAGTCTGTTCACAGCGGACGTCGGTTACCTGAAACTGGATTCCACGCCGCCAGGCGCGTTGATATTTTTAAACGGCAAATCCACGGAAGCAACCACGCCGGCAACGGTTGGCCCGGTAAGCAGCGGTTTGCACTCGGTTTCATTAACCTTGAAAGGATTTGAAGTCTGGTCAAAGGATTTCACCATTGCGGAAAATGACACACTGGCGACCGCTATTCAACTGGTTGCTTTGCCGACTTCCGCCCAAAAACCCGCCAGTGAAAGTAAAATTGAAGAAAAACCGGCCATCGCGCACACAAACAAGGAAACGCAATCTTCTTCCGATGAAATGGCACACCCGATTGGCAGTATCTTCGTCGATTCAAATCCACGCGGTGCGCGCATCTACCTAAACGGCAGCGCTACGAATTTTCAAACGCCGCACAAGTTTACCGATCTGCCGGCGGGCGCACACGACATTCGAGTGAACTTAGCCGGGTTTGTGGAGAAAAGTTCACAAGTACAAATCGAAAGCGGCGTAGAAAAAAACCTGAATTTCAATTTGCAGGAGGAGCCGCACGGCACCCTCACGGTGCTGGCTGTGACCCTCGCAGAAGGCGCCGAAACGATGGCCGTGGCCAATATTTTTATCGACGGCAAGGCATACGGGCAAACCCCTAAATCGTTGTCTTTAAAAAAAGGCGTTTACGAGATCAGCGCCAAAATGTTCGGATACGCCGCACAAAAGGAGCAGCAAAAAATAGTTGTCCTGAGCGGTGCCGAAGAAACCGTGAAATTTGTATTCATAAAAAATTAAATGTATTCCTGGAAACCGCCTGCCTGAGCGTTTTGCACAGGTATTTTCCAGACTGTTCTTGTTTTAGGTGTTCAATCTTAAGAGACCGTATAAAAGTCCAAATCTGCGGTTCTTGTCATGCATAAAGAGTTTTTTTGATTTTGCGGAAACGCTGTTTATTTACAAGATGCTTCCAGCCTGTACCGCAAGGCGTTTTTGCGTCAACTTAAGGATTAAATGAGCAATTTCTGCCATATTTTCCACCGCGTTCTCGTTCCAAAATTTCTATTTTGGAACGCAAGTGTGGAAAAATCTGTTTCGAATGACCGATTTAGAGAGAAGAAACAAAGTTTCTCATACAATTTTGTTCCCAAACTGGAGTTTGGGAACAAGCTTTTTTAAACCAGTGTGAAAACACGCTAATCTTGCCAACGGGTATTTCCCGACTGACACACAGGGTCGTGTTATCCACCTATAAAATAAACTAAATGAAGGAGTAAAAAATGGTTAAATCAACGAGGTGGTTTGTCACCATTATTACCGCTGTGCTGCTGTTAAATTGCTTTGCACAAGCCGGTGAAAAAAACATGGAGCTGCAGGAGGCGATTCAACTTTTTAACAACGGCAAATTTCAAAAATCCATCGAGCTGCTGCAACGATTGGTGGCCACCAAAACCCTGTCGAAGGAAGACTATCTCGAAGCCAGTGAATATCTGGCGGTGGCCTACGTTTCCACCGGCAAGGATATCAAAGCCGAGGAAGTCTTTGCACAGGTGTTGAATCGGGAGCCCCGTTACAAACCCAGCGATAGCTGGTGGCCGCACCAACGCCTGATGGCCGATTACTACCGTTCCGTGAAAAAAGCCGGCATGTCCCTGAGCTTGCAGTCCAAGGGACCGGGAATCAAAACCATCGCCATCATCGATTTCGAGAACAACTCGGTGACGGACGCGGACAAATATGCCAACCTTGGCAGCGCGCTTTCAAAAATCCTCATCAGCGATTTTTCGGTGTTGAGTAAATTGAAAGTGGTGGAGCGCGAGCGTTTGCAATTTCTCATCGAGGAGCTGAAGTTGACCGAGACCAAAATCGGCGGCAAGACCGTTGTCGATCCGGAATACGCGCCGCGGATCGGGAAATTGCTGGGAGCGCATTCGTTTGTGTTCGGGAGTTTCATCCGGCTCGGCGATACGTTCCGCATGGATGTGCGGTTGGTGAAAACGGAAACCGGCGAGATTTTTAAAACCGCGTCGGTGGAAGGCAAACCAGACAAAATATTCGATCTGGCGAAAAAGCTCACGCTGAAAATCACCAAAGATCTGGATGTGGATATCCAGAAAGCGGAGCGGAAAAAGTTGGACAAATTGGGTGAAGACGACATCCCCATAGAAGCCCTGGCGCTGTTTGGCGACGCCATGGCAAAAGCCAATGATGAGGCTTACAAAGATGCTTTTGTGAAACTGGAAGAGGCTCTGGCTGTTGCGCCGAACTTTCAAAAAGCCCAGGAAATGTTGTCGGTTATCAAGCCGCTGACTTTGTAGTAGAGCCGGAGTTTTCATGGAACGCCCCTTCCCGAAAATCAGGCTAAAGCATGGCTGATAAAAATAGGACTGCTTTGCGCTGGATGGGCTTTTTGCTGCTGCTCGTGGCAGCATGTGGTCATCGGGCGCACTTGGCTGAGCGCCCTGCTTCTGAATCTGCAGATTATCGTTCTGCCATCGTCAAACTCAAAGTCAGTGAAGGCGAAAAACCTACCGATTGGAAAATCAAACGCAACCTCGGAATCGCTTACTTTAAAACTCAGCAAATTAACGCCGCCATTGAAAAATTAACGCGCGCAAAAGCCATCAACCCGACCGACCCGGCCACGCTTTTGTTTTTGGGTATGAGTTACGAATCCGCAAAAAAATATGCCGAAGCCGCTGCCATTTACCGAGACCTGGCCGCACTGAAACCCAAGTCCTCTCTGCGAAAAGAGCTCTACGTGCGGGTTGCAAAAAACGAACACAAAATATATTCGGCCGAAATTCGGAAGCGTTTGCAGCGGCTGACCAAGGGGGATACAGCCGGCCTGCCAGGCAATTCACTGACAGTAATCTATTTCCGCAACCTTTCGAAATGGCGGGAGCTGGCGCCCATCATCAAAGGATTCGCTGAAACGCTCACCCTGGATCTGGCTAAAATCAAAACCCTGCACCTGGTACCACGACAAAAACTGAAGAGTTTGCTGACCGTGCAAAATTACTCCGTAGCACAACTGTACGATAAAATGAAAATTTCAAATGTGGGTAAAATTTTACAGGCTAAGCAACTGCTCACCGGCGGCATCGAGCGCATCAGCGAAACCCGAATCCGGATATCCGCCGGTGTGGTGGAAACCCGCAGCGGTCGATTGAGCGGCGCCGGCGTGAGTGTGGAAGGCAGCATTGCAGACCTGCTGCAACTGCAAAAGCGTCTGCTGTTTAAGCTGGTAGATGAATTGAAAATCAATCCCACTTTTGAAGAACAGACGGCCCTGCAGAAACCGGTGACCAGCAGCAATTTAGCTTTTATCGGCTTTTGTAAGGGTCTGGATTATGAGGACCAGGGCCATTTTACCCAGGCCATCCATCACTACCGCCAAGCCCTTGCTCGGGATGCGGATTTTGATCTGGCCCGACAAAAGGTAACCCGACTCCCGGAGAGGCGTTTGTCCAATTCGGAGCTGGAGTACATGGTTTTGTCCAAAAAAGACCGAAGCACATTTTTTTAAAAATTAGATTTTCTGTGAATGAGTCGGAATTAGAATTTAGGAATTAAGAATTGGGAATTAAACCAAATCGGAGCACAAGCTTAGAATGACATTTTTTGACTTTTCGGCCAATCATTGGAGAATCGACTGCTAAAAAATCAAATTCATCAAATATTAACTGGAGATTTATTATGCATAAATTAATAAAAAAAAGAAGTAAATTTGCCCTCATGATTATCTGGTCGCTTTGCCTGACGGGGCTTGTGGGCTGTACCGCCAGCCGCTACAGCAGCGGTTTGAGCAGCCTGCAAAAGAAGGACTACAACGAAGCCATCCGACTGTTTCAGGAGGCGGAAAAAGAAAAGCCCGCTGACGCCCGCATCAAACGCGAGCTGGGGATCACCTATTTCAAAGCCCGGCGCTTTGACGAAGCGTTGCTCAAGCTTCAGGAGGCCAAAGGATTGAATCCCCGGGACAGCAAAACGATTTTCTATCTGGGCTTAACTTATGAATCGAAAGATATGCTCAAGGAAGCCATCGACGAGTACAAAAATTATCGTGATCTCAGTCGTTCGGGTGGATTTAGAAATGAGATCTCCCGGCGGATTAAACAACTTTCCAGCGAGCAAATCGCCCGGGAAATCTCGGCAGCCATTTCGCAGGAGCAGAACCTGAACGTGGAGGCGATTCCAGAAAACACCATCGCCGTGCTTTACTTTCGGAACATCAGTCAGGCTTCCGAGCTGGACCCGCTGCAAAAAGGCCTGGCACAGATTCTGATCACCGACCTGTCAAAAGTGAGGCAGCTCAAAGTAGTGGAACGGTTGAAATTGCAAACTTTGCTGGAAGAGCTCGAGCTCGGCAGCACCGGCCTGGTGGACAACCGCACCGCCCCGCGCGTGGGCAAACTCATCGGCGCCCGAAAGCTGGTCAGCGGCGGCATCACCCAGCTCAGCGATGAAAATATCCGCATCGATGCGGCGTTAGCAGAAACCGCCACCTCGCAATTATCACCCGTCGAAGAAGTGAGCGGCAAATTGCCCACTCTTTTTCGCATGCAGAAAAAGTTGGCTTTTTCCATCATCTCCGACCTGGGCATCGTGCTTTCGAAGACGGAACGAGAAGCCATCGAGAAAATCTCCACGGAAAATCTACTGGCGTTCCTGGCGTACTCTCGCGGGTTGGATTTTGAAGACCGCGGCATGTTCGATCGCGCCAAACAGGAATACGAAAAAGCGCTGTCGCTGGACCCCAATTTTGAGCTGGCCAAACAAAGCGTGGAGGACTTGGAGATATCCGAACAAGCCGCCAGCGAACCTAAAATTGCAACAGCGGCGTTAGAAAACGATTTTGATTCTACCTTTGAAGATTTTGGCGGGTTGCGCAAAGTATCGCGTTTGTTCAATACCAGCCACGCCGCACAAACCGGCCAAACACCCCAAGGGGATAACGACACCCGGGAACCGGTGCAGGAAGCCACGGGCACGGATTCGGCGATTCCAACCACCGCGACGGTGCCCATCATCATTCCGCTGCCACCGGCAAGCAATAAATAATTTGAAAATACTCCTTTAAACGGATGCTTAATGAATGGCAGCAAACACAATATATCTTCAAAAAAAGGTAAAAGAGGTCTTTGCAGTTTCCGCGTTTTGTGCGGGATGCAGCCATCTCAAAAATCTCCGAAAATCAGGCTCGTTAAACAGCTTAACCATACGAGGTAAAAAATGAAACAACGATATTTTTATGTTACTTTGACTCTCTTACTCTGCAGCCTGGTTGGTATTTTACCAGCGCAGATCAATCAGTTAGAATTTATTCGTTCGCAACACTTCCGACCCACATTTCACATTAAGTCGTGGACATTTGACGACACCGAAGCCCTGGACCGCTTTACTGAGTTTACAATTCCAGTGTCGTATTCGCTTCCCCTCGGCACCCGTCTCGGTCTGGACGTGGCCACCGCACCGTTTATCGGCATCAAGGAGCTGCCCAACGGCAAAACCGATGAATTTCACAACGTCACCGACACTTTTGTACGGGCGTCTTTCATTGTGGGGGACAACCTGGCGCTGCTCACGTTTGGAGTCGGCATTCCCAGCGGTGAAACCGAGCTCACAGCAGACGAAATGACCATCGCCGGGCTCGCTTCCAACCGCCCCCTGAACAATCCGGTCACCAATTTTGGCACCGGCTTCAGCTACCATTTCGGCCTGGCGCTGGCGCAGGAGCTGGGCACCTGGGTGCTGGGCGCGGGCGTCGGTTTTTCCCTGCGTCAGAAATACGACGCCAACCTCAGCGGTCAGGATTTTGAAATTGCCCCTGGCAATGAATTCAACCTCACGGTTGGTGTGGAACGAGAATTCGAAATGGTCGGCGGCCGGGCAAAAGTTTTGGCTGACTTCATTTACACCAATTACGGGGAAGATGAAATCAACGACGCGCCTTTTTTCGAAGCCGGCGATAAATTCCTCCTGCGCGGTCAGTTGCTGGCGCCACTGGGCTTTTTAAATCCGGTCATACTCTCGGCCATTTACCGCTGGCGCTCGGACAACCGCATCGATGAAACCACCATGGACGCCAGCTTGATCAGCAACGGCAGCGAGGTCGAGCTGCGGGCGGCCTTTATTCAGCCGCTGGGCGGCAGCTTTAGCCTGAAGTACGTGGCGCAGGCGCAGCTTTACGGCGACAACGACCTGGGCTTTGAGGGCGCCACGATCTACGGCTTTGGAGGCGGCTTTGTTTTGAACTTTTCCAACCGCGTGTCGTTTGACCCGACATTTATTTATTCAAAGGGCAGCATCGACGTCAATCCGCAGACCGAAGTCGATGTCACCGGATTGGAGCTGCGCGGCGGACTGGCGTTTCGATTTTAGCGGAAACGCAGCCAACCGTTTCGTGCAGCTTTAGCGGATGATTTTTTTGAATAGATCAGTAAACTATGAGGAAATAAAAAATGAGAAAATTGCATAAACCGTTTGCCCGGTTATTTTTACCAGCCGTTTTGATTTTTACAGTCACGGCGTTTAATAGCTGTGAAAAAAATCGCCAATTAACCAGCCCGTTCGCCGATGCCAGGATATCGTTGCAGCTGGTTTTTCCCGATGAAACAAAAAGCCATTTGGCAAACAACCTCGAGCAGGCACCAGAAAGCCTGCACAACAAAAGCAGTTTGCTTGCCGCGAATACCGGCAACAACGCGCTCCTCGCATTTGATGACGTTCGCGTTTCCGTGCTCGATTCGGCCACCAACAACGTGGTGATCAAAGAGCAAGTCCTTACCATCGCCAACAACCGGGCTTCCGGCGAGCTCAGTATTCCGGTCACCGGTGAACAGCAGAGTTTCAAAATCCTGGTGACCGCTTCCGACAGCCAGGAGCTGCTGTTTTTAGTGGGTGACGCCATCGTCACTTTGCTGCCGGGACAGTTTGTGGAAGAGCCGGTGTTTATCATTCTGCAAGCCCCAAATCTTGTCGCCCCTTCGGGTACCGTTCAGGCGTCTTCTACCCGCTCGCCGGGTAATTTCTCGCCGCGGCTGGCCGTGGATTTTGAATTCGGCACGTCCTGGTTATCGGCCGGCTCTAGCGTCGATGGCAGCACCTCCACCTTTACTTGGAACGGCCGCCAGGACGACTTTTTCACCGCCGTCGGTATCGTCAACAATTCCCGACACACGGATCCGACCTATCAAAATGGTTTTGGATTCGGAACGATCACTTTCCAGGTGTTCAGCGAATTGAGCGGTAAAGGTGAAAAACGCTTCGAGCAAACCGTGCCCTATCCGCAGTCGAAAGACCTGCCAGTGGTCAACGTGGCGCCGCTGGCTACGGGCCGCTCCATTCGGCTGCTGCTCAACGAGCCGCAAAATCCAGAGGCCGGCGGATTCAGCGAGTTGCTCATCGTCGGTTCAGCGGAACCGGTGGTAGAAAGCGCGATTCTTTCCAATTTTGTCTCTACCTTTTTACAAGTAAACGACAGTACCAATTGCAACATCTTCAACGGACCCGTGGGAAGTTTGTTCGAATTCAAGCTAAATTACAGCCATCCCCAGGGCAGCGTGACTACCGGCACCGTGGTGAATGTCTCCTGGGTGTCTTTGCCTTCTGGAATGACCGGCGGCTTTACGGTTTCAAGCCCAACCATAACAGGCGACGGTTTTCAAGGCGCGATCACGGTGTTAACCTGCTGGCTGTTCGGAAACGAAAGCAGTTTCGATGTCACGGTCACCATCACCGATGCCAGCGGTCAAACCAGCAACGGCGTCACCCTGAATGTACCGCGACCAGAAGGCGGGAACACGGCGCCATTTGGACGCGTGGAGGAGCATTTCAACGCCAGCAAAACACGCCCGGATGCGGCAACCTGTGAACAGAACTGAGCCATTTAATCGGTTGTGGAGATCGGCCAGGCGGCTGGTCTCCACAGCCGGGAATTTATTTACGCCCGGGTAATTTGCGGTGAACTAAGACAGTTTCGAGTTTTTAGTTTGATGTTTCAAGTTGCAAGTTTAAAGTTCTTTGTCCAGATTTAGGACGACACACACCAATCCGCAATCAAAAAAATCCTGCTTTTTTATGATTAAATTTTTATAATATTTCATTCACTGATAACTACCCCAGTCGACACCAGCATTCCGACCACGGAATCTCTCCCGAATATCAGTGAATCACACAACCTCGTCTCCCAAAAAACCATTAGTTAACACTAAAGAAATGGGTGGAGCGGATGAACCATTTGAGCAGCAGTCAAAAGGAAGTTAAAAAGCCGAAACTGTTAGAGCGGGAGCGGCAGACCATTCGCACCCGGCACTTCAGTCGTCGCACCGAAGAAGCTTACGTCCAGTGAGTAAAACGCTTCATACTCTTCCACAACAAACGTCATCCGGAAGAAATGGGCGGGACTGCCCAACAACGGGTTTGGGAGCTGCCTTATGGTGAAGTCAAGCAGCTTGGACTTACCAAGCGGATTGTGAAGGATAAATGACAGGGACCCGCAACAAAAGGCCACCCACTGTCTAATAGTAGACATAAAAAAAGTAAATAGCAGACTAATAGTAATTGTTGTGCTTCACATGAAATGGGACTTTCTTAACTTAACACCTTGCCATGCGTTGATTTAATTTGTATTTTAGCTCACCATCGGAGGATAAGGCTCTCCTGGGAAGGAACCCGAGCGCCGATGCGATCAAAATCGCCGAAGATGCAGGCTTCCGCGAGCGCGATTACGATCGTGAGGCCATTTTCACCAAAAAGCTCTGGCTACAGGAATTTCGGGGCGTTGCGGGTTTCAATTTCCGGACTTTTTTTCTGGCAATCGACGCTCCTTTGATCACCTCCCATGAGACCGGGCATACTTTTGGTTGGAGACATGCATCGTTCTGGCGGGTCGCAGCAGCCAACCCCCTATCTACTGAAGGAACGTTAATTGAATACGGAGATCGCTTTGACATCATGGGGGATACCGATAAATTTCACCATTTTAATCCATGGCTTAAATTCCGCGCCGGCTGGTTGCCACCAGAGAGTATCCTGACGGTTTCAGAATCGGGAACCTATATCATCCGAGCTCTTGAAAAACCACCGATATCGGGCACATCAGTCAATGAATACTCAGCGTTGAAAATCCGCAGGAGCCCGGATACTGAATACTGGGTATTTTATCGCAGTCAGGAGGAGCTGGCTAACGTTGGGGCCATCCTCATTCAGGTTAGACCCTCAAATACATCAAGGTCTCTGCTTCTGGATATGAGGCCGGGCTCGAAGCTTTTGAACAGGGATTCTGAGGATGCAGCCTTGTCTGTGGGAAAGACCATTCGGGATGAACAAGCCGGGATAGAAATCAAGGTGCTGGAAAAGAATAACGATTCCCTGGCAGTTAAGGTTGTCGTGCCCGCGGCTCCTATCGATACATTACCCGTGCTCGACATTGTCAGCCCAGCGTTTGGCAAAACCGTGCGCGGTGCGGTTGACTATGAAGTGACGGCCTTCGATCCCGCCGTGGGCGTGTTAATGGCGCCGGTATTGATTCCGTCAAATTCGTTCTCGGTTACCCTACGATGGACGATTCTTAGATATAATACACACCGAGAAACTGATGACTTCTCCGCCGTATATTTTCCATGTTGAAACGAATGGACTGCCAGACGAAGCCTATAATCTCACGGTGGCGGCGGTCAGTCAAAATGGTGGGACAAACAGGGCCTCTTTAAGGCATATCATCGACAACACGGGCCCGAGTGTGACAACTTCAGTCGAAGAGGAACAGGTGGTAGTGACGCACACATTTCAATTGCAGCAAAACTATCCCAATCCGTTCAACCCATCTACCATCATCAATTATACTGTGGAAAGGGCTGGCCAGGTTGAAATGAGAATTTATGATTCGTTGGGGCGGAATGTGCGAAGTCTGGCGCAAGAAAACAAACCGGCCGGCTCTTATTCAGTACAGTGGAATGGCAAAGATGCCAGCGGAAGGACGGAGGCCAGCGGCACATATTTTTACAAATTAAGGGTCGGAGATTTTGTTTCGACAGGAAGGATACTTCTGTTGAAGTAAGGCCCAATAGTCTATCATCCGATTGAACGAAAGGGAGCTGGAATTTTGGGAATTTTCAAATTCAGATTCGAAAATTGAAATTAGTTCATTTTAATCCTGCCGTAGAACAACCCGATCAAAATTTATTACGATAAACTGATCTGTTTCCATGTCACTAAGGAACCGTCCGCTTATTTTGACTTTTCGATTTTTGTTAATTTAATCAGCCAGTCGGCACCGGACTGGATTTGGTAACGCTCCGCAAAATTGCCGCCGTTTATCGCCAATCCCATCATTTGCTGGGAATCGGCATAAAGCAGCGGACGACCAGCCGCGACGTATCCAAAACTCAGCACACAGGGTAGGTCTTCACAGAATACCACTTGCTTTTCATGTAGGATTTCGACTGTCACCGCTTGATTGATTGTTCGATCGACTTCCAATTCCTCAAACAACGAGTTTGGGATATTGGTGGAAATATTACCAAACGGCTGTTCAATTTTCACGATTTGGCCGAGGATTTCATTTGAACGAATTCGCACCGGCTTCTGGCTTGGCAGCTGCACCACCGTCGGCTCCAAAACGGGGCCCACCTGTTCAAAACTGATCACGCCGGCGGCCAACCGCGCTCCGGTATAAACGTACACATCGCGGCCGTGAAAGGTGTGGAAGTCTTGAGAGCCAGGCAGGCGGTTGCGGCTTTCATCGATCTCGCGCAGTGAAGCCACTCCATATTTTTCAACCACAAATGTCAGGGTGCCGTTGTCCGGCGTCACCACAAAATGGCCGGTCTGTGTTTTCAGCACCACCGACTTTCTCTCGGTGCCCACGCCGGGATCCACCACCGCTACGAACACGCTTTCCGCCGGCCAATATTTCATGGCGCTGGCTAAGGTGTACGCTCCTTCCCAGATGTCGAACGGTGGTATGAGATGGGTCAGGTCGTAAATTTTCAGCTCCGTATTCACGGCATAAGCCACCCCCTTCATGCTGGCCACAAATCCCTCGCGCAGACCGAAATCCGACATCAAAATGAGTGCCCGTTTCCTGTTCATGGCGTTCTTCAGATTTTATCGTTTGAATATCGGTGATGATTTGTATGAAAAAGTGGGCTTCGCTGGCCAGACTGCAATCCATTGCACCACTCCTGACCAGTTTTTTTTAAAGCAGCCATGATATGCTAACGACTATTTCACCTGACCCCCATCCCGATTTTTCAACAAAAACTGAAAGATCAGCTTATCCTTTTTGCGGTCCGGTCGCTCAAACTCTTTGTATTCGATGAGTTCCCAGTTCGGCGGCACTTCTTCCAGAAGGCTGGCCTTGCTGTAAAAATAATTCAGGAATCCATTTTGGTGATCATGGCGGCTGTACGTTACCCGGCTGGAGCCATAGGTTGAAAGGAGAACGTACTTTCGAGCAATGCGAAAAACGTGGGCGAGCGATTCTTTGATATCCGGGAGATGCATGAGCACCCCCACACACATGACCAGATCAAAAGATTTATCAGGAAAATCCAGATGCCGCACGTCGCCGATATCGAAACGCTCGTCAGGCATACGATCACGGGCGCGTTCTATGAACTGCGGTGTGATATCGATCCCCTGATAGCGCTTTTTGTAACCGCGCTGTCTCAGCGCTTCGATGAAATGGCCGATGTGGCAGCCGGTGTCCAACATTTCCTCAAAGTCGTCCTGAATACTCAAAACCCATTCGACAATGTTGCGGCGATAATTCAGCCAGCCGGCCTGGGTAAAATTGTTGTCCCAGGTGTCGTCCAGTTTTTGCCACGCGCCCGGGTCGTAATCGACATGAGCGGCTGACAGCGGTTTGATTTGGCCAATCACCATTTGGAATTTATCACGGTTACTCATATTCCGCTCCTATTTGATGGAAATCACAGAGTTGAAGTGGTTCCTTACTATAAACTAATTTGCGGAGGCACTCGGGTCCTGCAAAGTCAAATTCAAAAAGCGACTTTTAAAGGATGGCTGATTGTGAAAGCGTCTTTCCCGAGCTGGGGAGTCGTCTTGTTTTCGGCGTTCGATACAATCCCAACCATTCATTTGAATGGGCGGATGGTTGTTTATTTGCTCAAGCAACTGTTTGTATTTTGAAAATTTGAAATAGTGCAATAGATAGCCATTTTTAATTTGAACGTTTCTCACGTCAAAAATATTAAATGCCCGCTCTGCGTCTTTGAATATTTTATCGCGATAATAAATAGCAATCATGGTCTTATTTTCTTCGTAAGATTTATTAATGGCGCGATGGCTATTTTCACTTTCAGCGGTAACGATCTGCCCGGACTGTAAGCGAACCTCATAATGAATTTCATTGACGATGCTTTCATAATAGATCTCTTTCAGAGCATTGAGAAAATGAAAAGCCGTGCTAAAATTCTTCATGAAATCTTCCGTCAGGGATTCGTTCACTCTCCGTATGAACGTCACGGGCGCCAGGGTAAAGATGAAACCGCTGAGAAAACAACCCGAGTAAGTTTTCAATATTTGAACTTTCGACTGCACAAAAATAAAGAACGCCACAAACAAAAGCAGACTGTGCCCGATAATGACGATAGCGGCAAAAACCAGAATACGCCTGATGACCGGTCGGATGGAAATTTTGGTGTGATTATTTTTATGAATGGCGTAAGAAAAAAATAAAAGGAAAAAAGTGGAGACTCCAAAAGAAAACGCTAATAAATCCGTGCCAAAAGAATGCTCAAAATTGAACAATCACCTCTCTCCTTCCTCAAAATTAATTGCCTGCCTTTTCACGTATTTGGGCAGATGGGAATATCCGTTTTGTGGATTAAGATACTTTTCGTACAAACCATTGCGAAGGACTGAGATACTTCAGTTTGCCTCGATTCAATCCATAGGCAATCTCATGAAGTCCGTTAAAGCGGGCTTCTCCCAAATCTTTCCGCAGTTCAATTAAACCTTCTTGCAGCAGGAAGTCCAGAGCTTGTTTAATTTTCTCAAGACCATAGCCGAGATGAACGGAAAGTTGGCTGGGGCAAAGTACCCCGTTCAGCTTGAGCTCATTCAAAACCAGGGCGGTCACGTTTTCCGGGTTTTCACTCCCCATACGATTGTTACTTTGCTTGTTTTTTAATGATAACTTCATCTTTTTTCCACTCTCCAATTTAACCTGATCAAAGCGATCATTCACAAAATCTGAGAAGTGCAAAGAAGATGCCGGATAATTTGATTTTGTCGA
Source organism: bacterium (assembly GCA_046757025.1). Taxonomy (GTDB): domain Bacteria; phylum Zhuqueibacterota; class Zhuqueibacteria; order Oceanimicrobiales; family Oceanimicrobiaceae; genus JBHHXN01. The sequence continues at coordinate 4,929 of JBHHXN010000047.1, read as the reverse complement.
TCGTCTCATTAAGCTATTATTTAACTTAAATTAAGGTGCTTATAAAAAAAATGGTTAACTGTCTCAACATTAAACAACTGTTTTCTCGACAACAACTATTCCGTTTGAATTTATTAATTTGAAATTGCGTTGTCAATAAATTTGACATTATTTTATATTAAATTCTCTCAATTTTGATTGTATGCACACGCCCGATGAACCTCAACATAAATACGCCAAACAACTGCCTGGGTTTCTGTAGGGTGAGCATCTTTCAATATTCTCACCGTTTCTCTGACCTTCGATGGACACACGGTTATTTTTTTGCCATGGTGCTAATCACTTGCCGTCATTCGCGTTTGCAGAACTTGAAAAACTATTCTAAAAACAATTTAAATAAGCAATTGTTTTTAAACAACGTAAATATCGTCACTTATCCATAAATCTTAAATGAAAGCTGGCAAGTTGACCGTGCAGAGTTGAAATTGTGAAAAAGGATCCTCGAGTTGACGAAAGCTTCTCCCATCCGAAAGAAGTCAGTCAGAAACAATCAGCGCGTGTATTGATGGCTGAGTTTCTCATGCGGCTCCGTGGTGACTAAATCAGCCGACATTTTCGGGTATTGCCCATGAATTCTAAAAAAGATACTCAATATTTTGACGAAAGTCAACAAACAATTTAAAAGGGTGTGGTTTTGTTAGAAGCTTTTCAAGCTGCTCAGAAATGACATAAAATTGCTTTACCTTTTAAATTCAAGATTTTATTATTTGAAGTTTCAACTTATTATTGAGGCTGAGACCGGCGAGGAATTTTCTGAAATATCCGGGATCACACCACGCGTGTGGCAAACCTGGCAGGGACGCAGTCCGCAGCCGTAACAACGGCTGCACTGTTGCACGCCGCCCAACAAAGCCACTGCCCCATTGATGCAGGCAGCGCATTTTAAGCGGCCAAACCCCTGGCAAATTGGACAGATTTCTCCAGCGTGAGCTGTTCGAATGGCCGCTATTTCGACGGGCTTTTCGGGCTCGCGTGGAACCCGTCGATTATCCACACGAACGGTTTTTGCTTCGTAGAAACAACACATATAGTTGATAGTAAGGTTCGTTTCTTTTGTGGAACAAATTTCGCCAGGAATACATTCCCGGTAAAATCATCATGGTTCGATAGTATCCCCACTGAACTTTTGCTTTTTTGTGCAAAAAATCCTAACTTGAATAATTCATAGCCACGAAGTCACGAAGACACAAAGTATTGTAAACATTGAGTAAAAGAGAATTCAATAGATTAACTCAGAAAACTCAGTTTTAAATTCATACTTGTTGTAGGTTATTTATTCTTAGTGACTTAGTGCCTTTGTGGCGAAAGTTTATTCTATTATTCAGAATAACTTTGTTTTTTTAACAAAGTTTCTGAGCGGACTCCCATTGCCAAATATCGGTACCGCATGAAAGCCATTAACGCTGAGGCGCGAAGGACGCAGAGGTTCGCAGAGTTTTTGATTTCCAATAAGCGAGAAGCATTTTGACCATTTCAAATGACCAGACTTTTTGTGATTATTTTGATTATTTTCTTTCTTGAGCTCCTCTGCGCCCTCGGCGTTCTCTGCGTTTCATCTTTTGTTGGCGGTTTTGCCGTGCTGTGCCCGCTGGTGGTAATATTTTGGTTGCGGCCCCGCCGTGCTGAATTCCTATTATGCAGGTGAAAAGATTCCTTCAGACATGGAACCTGAGAAACCTTGTACTCTTAAATCGTTTTCTGTAAACCGGTTAACTGAGCGCTGATTTTCCACAAGCGTCTGGCCGCAGTACGATTGTAAGAGAAAGCCGAAGAACGAGCCGCCTGGTGATTCTCGAAATACCGACCGTTGACGCCCTCAACCTGTGGCGAGGCCGCCAGGTACAGCGGTGTTTCCGCCCCTCGCTCCGGACTGACGCCAAGGGTGTTATGCAAAGTGCGTTGCCATCGCGGAATTTTCATGTAATCGTTCAATAAATCGGTGGCGACCACGCCGGGGCTGAGGCAGTTGGCCGTGATGTTGGTCCCGGTAAGTCGCTGTGCTAATTCGTAGGTGAACAGCACGTTCGCCAATTTGGTTTTTGAATAGACATCCGTAGAATCGTAATTTTCCTCTGACATCAAATCGTCAAAATCGAGAGTAACGCCAAAATGCGCCGCGGACGAAACATTGATGACGCGGGATGGTGCTCCGGCCCGCAGGGTACCGAACAACAAATTGCAGAGCAGAAAATACGCCAGGTGGTTCACGGCAAATTGCGCTTCAATACCATCCTCCGTCAGGCTTCGTGTGAGCGGAATAACCGCGGCGTTGTTGATGAGCACGTGTAATTTTTTAAATTGCGAAGAAAACGCCTGCGCAAATTCCCGAATGGTAGCTTGCGACGAAAGATCACAGACAAACAAGTGCAGCGATTCCTGGCCACTTCTGTTTTTGATCTCTTCCAAAGCCGCCAGTCCGCGCTGCTGGTTTCGGCAAACCATGATCACTTCCGCGCCCTGCTGTGCTAAACCGAACGCCGTGGCTTTGCCGATTCCGGCGTTGGCCCCGGTGATCAAACAAACCCGACCCTTCAGATTTGAAGGTTGTTCCATGTTGAATCTTTGAGATAAAGTTTTTCTCAATCTGGCAAATTAAATGGTATATAAATTAAGAAATCTGATTTGATATATAACCACGAGAAAAAAACGATTGATCACTTCCGAAACCCGGGCCGCGGACCTGCGCAAGACCGGCTGTAGTAAATATGATCCTGATATTTTTTTGTAAAAATAAGGGAAAAGATTTACAATTGCTATTATTTTTTATATATTATCGTTTGAACCGTGTTCCCTGTCCAAGCAGACTCTTTTGAGGTGTTATGTTTATGCGGTATCCTGAACCCCAAAAAATGCTGACACTCATTGCCTTTTGCCTGCCTGCTTTGACCTTTGCTAATTCAGACTACTACAACCAGCGCACATTGGACGGCATTCATCTGGCTTACAACATGCAGTTCGATAAAGCAACGGAGATCTTCGCCGAGATCATCGAGCTGGATCCGGAAAATCCCCACGGATATCTGCTGCAGTGCGTCAATTATTACTACCGTTTTCAATTGGAAGAGAATCATCTGGAGTTTGAAAAGAAGTTTCTGGATTATTCTGCCATCGCTTTAAAGAAGTCCATGCAACAATTGTCCGACCCCAACCGTCAACTGGATGCCTTGTTTTATCTGGGCACCGTGCACATGTATCTGGCAGCCTATCACGGCTGGGAAAGCAATTGGCTCAAAGCCTACTGGTATGGTAAAAAAGGCATCTCCTATCTGGAAAAAGTCGTGGCCAGAGATCCCAGCTACTACGACGCTTACCTGGGCCTGGGGCTTTATCATTACTACTCGGACGTCATTCCCAAATTCGCCAAAGCCATCTCGTTTCTTCTGGGCATTAAATCCGACCGGCAGAAAGGATTGCAAGAACTGGAAATCGCCGCAGAAAAAGGCATCTACTCCAAAGCCGAGGCCATGTTATTTTTAGGCAGTATCCATCTGTACATCGAAAAAAACTACCAGCAGTCGTTGAATTATTTTAAAAAATTGGTCCACTTTTATCCCGATAATTTGAGCTATTTAATGCTGCTGGGTGAAAATTATCAAAAGGTTCGCCAGTACGATTTAGCCGTGACCACGTTAAACAAAGTCATCCGAGACGACAGCCATTTGCAAAACACGGTCTTGAAAATCAGTACGCACTTTCGCTTAGGTAATTTGTATTTTAGTCTGAACGATTTTGAGCAGGCAATCGAGCATTACACCAAATCGCTCGACCTGGCGCATGCCTCCACTGGCAATGTGAAATGGGTGTTGGCCCTGGCCAATTTGAATCTGGGGAAATGTTACGACATGCTTGATGACAGGCAAAAAGCCGTTGAATATTATCAGCAAGTGAAAAAGTCAGATCATAAAAACGCTTACAATTTAGCACAGAATTTGATCAAACAGTCCATGAAAAAGCCGGATCGTGTGGCGGCCGTAAATCACACTCAACCCGAACGCGGGGCGGACGACATCGCAAACGGAATTTATGAAAGCGCCATTTCACCTACCCCCACCAGGCGCGCTTCCAGACTTACCAAACCCGAGGTTAAATATCAAATCGGGAAAATTTATATGAAGCAAAAAGCGTATGTCAATGCCATCGATGAATTCAAGAAAATTTTAGCCATGCAAAATGTAGAAAAGAATTGGATCAAACCGTGGTGCCACTATTATTTGGGGGTAGCCTACAAAGCGCTTGGAAGCATCGAAAAAGCGCTTTCGCATTTTGCCTCGGCTTATGAATTTAACGAACCGCGCCTGCGCGAGCAAATCGATAAAGCGCGAGAGAAGCTGGAGTAATCTTGATTCAGGCGAGGTGATGGAGCTTTACGTATTTCGATTCTATGTTATTTTGAGCAGGTAAGCTCTGCTATTTTATTTGACAGGATGGACAGGATGAACTGGATTTTTCAATTCACCAAGTTTCGCAGTAGTGTAATCAATTGTTTCTAACTTATTTTTAGCAACCTGGATTTACATAATCCTTTATAATCAAAAAAGTTACAAAAATTCCAAAATATTAGAATGTAGCCATTTATTGAAGAAGTTATTTCAACATCGACTTTTTTTTTCGATTCAAAACACGTTTTGCATTGGAACAAAAGATGATGAAATAACAACTTTGATTTTAACGCAGAAGTCGCCGAGCGTGCACAGAGCTTGCAGAACGAAATAGTTTACTCTTGCGCACCTTTGCGTTAAATGAAATGGTCAGAATGATTACCTAACGACTCCATCAACCTAATTTGGGAATAGTCATGTAATCTCTTTCTTATAGTATTAACACTGAACTTTTGTATTTTTTTGCCAAGAAAAATAAAAATCGAAAACCGGAAACCGAAATTCGTCGTCT
>JBHHXN010000046.1:0-33473 GCA_046757025.1 bacterium | reverse complement strand
AATGACATGAATAATCGAGTTTTCGTTCAGACACTATTTAACCTTACCATGTTCATTTAGTGCCTCCAGCAATGCGCATGATTTAAGGTATAAATAATACACATAACAGTAAAAACGCAAGGGAGATTTGTTCTATCGCTGAAAATACAGTAGTCATTTATTCGCGCTGATTCCATACCGCTTCATCTTCTTCCACAAATGGCTGCGCTGAATGCCCAGTGCATGAGCAGTTTCCTGGATTTTGCCGTTTTGCGCGGCAAGGGTAGCGAGGATGAAATCGCGTTCGAACTCCGCGCGCGCCTGGCGCAAAGTCTGCTGGACGTCACTTGATTGAGTGGGGGAGAGCTTGCTCTGCAGCGCTTCTGCCAGAGCAGCCGCTTCGATGGTGTTGTTCGGAGTCAGCACCGCCGCCCGTTCGATGACGTTGCGCAGCTCTCGCACATTGCCCGGCCAATCGTATTTGGTTAGCAGCGGCCAAACGCCGTTTGCGAACGTCATTTGCGCCAGTCCTTGAGCCGTACAAACCTCTTCCAGAATGTGTTCCGATAATGGCCGAATGTCGTTTTTACGCAAGCGCAACGGCGGCAGCTCGATGGAAATGACGTTAAGGCGGTAAAATAGATCGCTGCGAAAGTTGCCTTCTTCGATCTCATTGGGGAGCGATCTGTTGGTGGCGGCGATAATTCGAACGTCCACGAGCATGGATTTCGAACTGCCCACCGGCTCAACACAGCCATCTTCGAGCACGCGCAGAATTTTTGCCTGCATCATCAGACTCATGTCGCCGATTTCATCCAGGAAAAGCGTACCCTGGTGCGCGCGCTGAAATTTACCAGACCGGTCGCTCGTGGCGCCAGTAAATGCACCCTTTACGTAACCAAACAACTCGCTTTCAATTAAAGATTCGGGAATGGCTGAACAATTTACCGGCACGAAAGGATTTCCGGCTCGGTGACCATTGTTATGAATGGCGCGGGCCACCAATTCTTTACCGGTGCCGGCTTCGCCCGAAATCAGAACCTTGCTGTTGACTGTGGCGGCGCGGTCGATGAGCGCAAAAACCTCCTGCATATTGGGATCGCTGCCGATCATCTGGTAGCGCTGCCGGGTTTCGGTCAGCAATTGATCCCGCTGCATTTTGAGGCGACTTTTTTCCAGGGCATTGTGGATGGTGAGCAGGGTGCGCTCCGCTTCCAGGGGCTTTTCCAGAAAATCGTAAGCGCCCAGTTTGGTGGCTTCCACCGCCAGTGCGATGGTACCCTGCCCGCTGATCATAACCACGGGTATTTCTGGATAATTGCAAAGACTATGTTTCAGCGCTTCCATGCCGTCGATGCGCGGCAGGCGCAAATCGAGCAGCATGAGATCGACGTGAGTCTCCTCTAATTTTTGCAGCGCCTCCTTACCGTCTGCGGCTTCCATGCAATCATAATTGTGGTAGCTCAAAATTTCATTGAGACTTTCGCGGACCGAAGCATCGTCATCGACAATTAAAATTTTCGCGTGTAATTTCATTTTAAGAGAGTAATTTTTGTCGCAGAGTGATATCCAAAAGCAAATTCATTTTTTAATTTTATTAAAATCAAGTTAGCCATCGGCTTCAGAGTTACCCGTTGCAACTATGTTGCATTTATGCAACCGGCAGATACACCTCAAACGAACTGCCCACCCCTTCTTCGCTATGGAATTCAATCTTTCCCTGGTGATCATCTACTATTTTTTTGACGATGGTGAGTCCCAATCCCGTGCCGGTATGCGACCGCGAGGTGAACGGCTGAAAGAGTTTCTCCCGAATATCGGCCGGCACACCCACGCCGGTGTCCATGACTTCGATTATGCAGTAATCACGCGGCTGGGAATCAGGCTCATCAAATTGCAAATCCGATGCCAGACTGGTGCTGATGGAAAGCGTGCCGCCGTCCGGCATGGCGTTGATGGCGTTGGCAATTAAATTTTCCAGCAGGTTTTGTACTTGCTCCTGATCCAGATTGGTGGCGGGTAAATCGGGATTGAATTTTTTCTGCAATTGAATGTCCTGCGGCAATTCGATGATTTTATTTTTGAACAAATTTTCTATAAATTGATTGATTTCTGTGGACTGGAGATTGAGTTTTTCAAGGTTGAGAAATTTCATGAAGCCGCGGTTCATGCGGCGCAACGACTCAATGCGCTCCATGATTTTGTTGGTAAATTGTTCGTATTTCAAGACCTTCTGGCTTTCTTGATCGCGGTATTCCATTTGCAAACGCTGCAGGGTGAGCTGAATGCTGGTGAGCGGATTGTTGATGTCGTGGGCGATGCGCTGTGCCATGGCGGACCAGGTTTTTGCTTTTTCCCTCTCCTCTTTGGTGTGATCGTTTTGCAAGAGAACCAACCACTGATAACTTGATGATGCCAATTTGATGGGCTCGGCCAGCAGGCGTACCTTGTGGCTGGCAGAAGCCTGGAATTGAACCTCCCTTTCGAAACGAACCGGCGGATTGTTTGGCAGCTCCGATAACGCGGCTTTCAGCTCGCCGTTGATATCGAGTGCAGCGATTTCAAGGGGAAGCTTTTTGCCGTTACATTGCAGCAGTTGCCGCGCGTTGCTATTTGCAGACATTACCTGATGGTTGCGGTTGAGCAATAAAAGCGGATCGTGTTGCAGTGAAGACAGCAGTTCAAAAAGTTGTCTGGAGTTACGGCGCTGGCGGTAGTAGCGTACATTATTGATGAAAAGCAAGATCAGAAAAGCCCCGCTAAAAAGGACTGCCACAAAAGGAGCGTAAAAGGACAGAAGATAATGGTTATTTTTTTCAAGGGAAAACAGCGCACTGCTTTCACCGCTCTGCAATAAAATGAGCGGCTTCTTATTGCGACGATGATAAGTTTGAATTCTCTGCCTAATAAATCGTACGGATGCATATTTTGCTTTAATATTGAGCTGATTTTCCAGCCATGCGGAGCCGTCGTTCGTTGTTAGCACAATCTCATTCAATCCGTCGCCATCCAAATCTTCACAACTAACTACTTTTGATATATTGAATTTAAATTCCTTTTTTAGTGTTTCTTGCAACTGGTTATTTATGGAAATCAAAATCCCTTCAGAGCTGGCGTAGAGAATTTCTTTATTGGTCTTGTGATCCCTTCGTGCCGTTGTAAAGCTGCCAAAAATACCCGGCAAATTTCTGGATTGCATAAGCTGTCCGGTTTGCGGTTGAATGATCTCTATTCTGGGCGAAAAGCCTCTGAAAAATGAGTCATATAATAAAGCGATGATTTCATATTCACCATCGGCCTCGAGGTCTTCGATTCGGGCTTCAACATTGGAATAGCTATCGATATACGACCGCGTCCACAAAGTGTCCCCAGCGCTATTGAAAAGAAATAAATGCGCATTTTCATCGGTTGTGCCGTTGGCGCGATTACCGTTTTTGGGCGCTTTGGTGGAAAGGAGAATTTCCATTTTGCCATCCCGGTCAAAATCGAAAATGGCAGGTTGATTCAAGGCCGGGCCGACATCGTAATGCCATTTTAATTTGAATGATTTCGCATCATACACATAGACGCCGCGTGGTTTCTGAGCGTATCCTTCGGAAGGAAAGAGAATCAATTCCGGGCAGCCGTCGTCTTCCAAATCGGAATATAAAATCTGAGAGATGTGTCCTTCCCATTTGTAGGCGCCGCTGCTGTCGTTGCGGGCTTTGCCGATGAATAGGGGCACGTCATCTTGAATTATTTTACCCTGGTAGTCGATGATTCGTAAAAACGAAGTGTCCTGACGAGTATAAGTCGCGCAAATGTCATCGACACCGTTATTGCTCCAGTCGAATGCGGCAATTTTTGTAAGCTGTCCATTGAAATTGACTTCTTCGATAAAGGTGAACTCGTGGTCCAATATTTGAATTCGGCTGGGAGTGATACGGGGGTCGCGCTCGTTTATCACCCGCATGCATTCGTCACGGCCGTCGTGATCAAAATCGATATAACGGTCCTGGTGAGTGGCGTCCTGAATTTTCTGAAATGTAAATGGAAAGGGGCCGGACCGCGGGTCAAAAAAAGTTTCGATTTGACTGCAGCCTGGCTGCAAACTGATGAGACTTACAAAAAATAAGCACAGAAGAAATTTTGGCGCAGCCGGTGTATTTTGGTTAGAGATCATTTACTCAGTAGCATACTTTAAGCGCTCGCATCGATTTTGGGATTTCACCAGGTTGCAAATTCTAATCTATGGAAAAGTCCTTTCCGGACTCTTCTTGTTATTTTTTTTTGATCAGATGGCGATTCCTTATTTTTATACAGTTTGAGCTGTTAATTTGCAGAGGTTTTTTATTTTTATTCTGTTTTACCCTGTGCAAAATCTACCACCTGCTGCCAGACCCGCAGCACGTTGCGGCTCAAGATTTTTTCGATGTCTTGCTCGGAATAGCCGCGTTTCAACACAGGAAATGGTCCACTTCTTCCTTTAAAACTTGATACCCATACAGATGTCTTATTCAATCCTTATTTTTAGATTTTGAATCGATTTCATTAAATTCAACTGCGGCAATATAGCTAAATATAAATTACGTTCAGTCAATGCGTGAACATTTGGCCACTTGCTCCTGAAGCCATTTGTGGATTAGCTTATGAGTGGAAATTCCTTTTTTCTTTGCAATTTGTTGAATTTGCTGGCTGATTTCCTTTTCCAGCATGATGGTGTCTTCTATCTCACCTAACGAATCGAGAAGTTGGAGTTTGAGAGGCAATGCCACCTCAAATTGGATTTCTGTAACCTCTAAATTAGCGGTGGAGTGGCTATCCAGCCATTCAGCAGCTTTTTCGTATGAGTTGAATTTTGGAAACACTTTACTTTTTGGCATACTTTTTCCTTTCACTTTTATTCATGTTTCGGGCGCTAATAATCAAAGCATTCTGATTAAATTTGTAAACAAAGAAAACGCTTAGATAACGACCAGAGTTCGTCCTTCCATACGCACCGAATACATCTTCACCTAATATATCCCCCTTTTCTAATTTACGAAAGTTTGGTTGATTTTGAAAAACTTCACATATTTCATCTGTGTCGATTTGATGCTTGCGTTGAATTTTTTGTGCAAAGTCTTTAAGTATCACAACTTGATTTATTTTCATACTTTATTAAATAATTAGGTGTTTGTCAAGTTGTTTAGTGAAATGTGTATTATTCAGAATTAACTTCTATCGTAGTCTCAGTTTTGATGTAGTAGTCGGGATTTAAAACACCATCATGGCTGTAGTGCAGAATAATCCTTCACTTGCTGCCAGACCCGCAGCACGTTGCGGCTCAAGATTTTTTCGATGTCTTGCTCGGAATAGCCGCGTTTCAACAGATGATAGATAATGTTCGGATAATCGGCCACCGATTTCAGGTCCGTGGGCAGGGTGTCGCCCACGCCATCAAAATCCGAGCCCAGACCGACGTAGTCGATGCCTGCGACTTCCACCACATGGTCGATGTGATCCACCACATCCTCAACCGAGGCATAGGGATAGGGTTTTTCCTCCTGGTACTTTTTCATCTCCGCTTCGATTTGCGGATGATTAAAATTAGCGATGCCCTCGTCGGCCATTATTTTCTGAATGTAGCCGTATTTCTGAACGTCATATTTGTTGGCTTCTGCCGTGAGAAAGCTCGAGCCGAAGTTGATTTGAATGACGCCGCCGTTTTTTGCCAGCGCTTTAAGCATGTCGTCATCGACGTTGCGTTCGTAGCCGGGGGTGAAATGCCGGCAGCTCGAATGCGAGCAGATCACCGGCGCTTTCGAAAGCCGCAGCACCTGATAGAACGTTGAATCCGAAACATGCGAGATATCGATCAGTATTCCCAACCGATTCATTTCTTTGACTACCTGTTTGCCATACGGACTCAAACCATTCCAACTTTTGTCGGAGTCAAAGGAGGAATCGCAAATGAGGTTCTTTTTGCTGTGAGTCAATGTGATGTATCGGATTCCTTTCTCAAAAAAGTAGGCAACGTTGCTCAAATCATCTTCGACGGCCGAGCCGTTTTCCATGCCATAAGGAAAGGAGATAAGCCCGGCTGAAAAATTCGCGCGTATCTCGGAAGGGGTGTTGGCCCGTGCGAACTTGTCGGGGTTGGCGGCGATGACGCTGTCCATTATGGCAATCAGCTTGTCTGCGTGGGATTTGGATTTTCCCGCGGTATTCTGATAAGCCGCTGGAATGTAAATGGACATGAACGGCGCATCCAGCCCGCCGGTTTTGGCGCGTGGATAGTCAAAATCGCCGGTTTCAGTAGCGTTGGAGATGTCGGTCATTTTCGCGTTCAATCGATAGGGTACATCCACGTGGCCGTCCAGAATGATGGTGGAACGGGCAAGCTGCTGAGCTTTTTTCTGCAGGCTGGTTTCATCCTGATTTGTTGTCGAGGAACTTTGACAGCCAATGGCAAGAATCAACAACGAAATACTTAAAATATTTTTAAATGACATCGCTCCCTCGCTTTTTTTTGGTTCAATGATATTCAACTAAACGAAAATAATTAACGCTGGTCAATCTACCACATCTCTTTCCACCCGAATGCGGTGCTGGCGGTTTGCCACATCCCAGCCGGTTAAATAGACCAGACGCGCTATGTGCTGCATTTTGATGAAGTCGATTTTTTCGACGGTGTCGGTGCTTTTATGATAATCTTCGTGCGTTCCCGAAAAATAAAAGATGATGGGAATGCCGTGTTTGGCGTAATTATAATGATCGCTGCGGTAGTAAAATCGCTCGGGATGGTTGCGGGTGTTGTAGGTGTAGTCCAGCTCAAGCCCCACATGACGGTTGGCGGCTTCATTGATCTGGTGCAGCTCCTTAGAGAGGAAGTCGGAGCCGATGATATAAACTGAATTTTCTTGGTTGCGGCCAATCATATCCATGTTGAGCAGGGCCACCATGCTGTCTAAAGGAATCAGCGGGTGGTCGGTGTAATGGCGTGAGCCCAGCAAGCCTTTTTCTTCGCCGGTGTGCGAGATAAAAATCAGGCTTCTTTTGGGCCGTGGGGAATTTTTCGCAAAAGCACGAGCCACCTCCAGCAAGCCGGTGGTGCCGCTTCCGTCGTCGTCGGCACCATTGTAAATGTTGCCTTGCGCGTCCATGCCGAGGTGATCGTAATGGGCGCTGAACGCCACCACTTCATGCTGCAGCGCTGGATCGGAACCTTTTAAATAAGCCACCACATTTTGCGTTTCCTTTAATTCGGTTTGAATTTTAACATTTAGCCGAATTTGAGCGCCAACAATTGGAAACGTCACAGAGGTTTTTTGGTTTAGCATCTGGGTGCGCAAGCTGTCCACGGTCCAGCCAGTGAATGCCAAAAGTGCATCGGCGAGTGGTTCGCTGACGTAAAAGGTCGGGAAACCGTCTTCATCACCCGGCAGCTTGTAGGAGGAACGGCGCTGCCAGCGGGCAATTTGATTTTCGTCTTTAGGAATGTATCGATTGTTCACGACCAAAAGCGCTTCTGCACCCGCGTCCTCTGCAAGTTTGATTTTGGCTCGTCTTGCGCGAAAACGGCCTGCGTGCAATGTGTTGTCGGCTGAATCTTTTTTGAGAGCGATATCGGGGATGCCGGATAAAATCAAAACAATCTTGCCTTGCACCTGCAATTTGTCGTAATCGTTGTAATCGGTTGAATCATTTTGATAGCCAAATCCCGCAAAAATCACCGGGGCCTGTTTGATATCATTCTCACTGATCTTCGCTGTTAAAACAAAATCCTCGTAAAGGTGAAATGGCCGTTCTTTCCTCTTCTCATTTTGATTGGAAAGAATGGTAATGGTAGTGGCGGCATCGACTTTGCTTTTGATAAAATGCATTTTTTGCAGCATGGAATTTTGGCCGGGCGCCGGCGTCAGACCGGCCAGCCGGTACTGGCTTTCCAGAAATTTCGCCGCGATTTTCAGGCCGCGTTCGCCGGCGCTGCGGCCTTCCAATTCATCGGAAGCGAGAAAAGTTAGGACCGCCTGCATGTTCTCAGCACGGATGGCTTCAAATCCCGGCCGGGCGGCATCGGGAAGCGGCTCGCTCGCTGGAAGCGGCGCGTGGTGATGAATGACTAGTCCAATGAACAGGATACAAGAAAGTTGTATTAGCTGATGTTTCTCACGGAAGAATTTTTCAATTTGAGGTATCATTTTCCCGTCCTTTAGTTTATTTGTTTTTATTAGAAATACTAAATTCGTTTCCTGTTTAAAAATGAGAACGATTGTTCGTGTTTACCTCTTTTAGCAAACGGTGTTGCGAAAAGACGTCGATTCTGTGTCGTAGAGTTTAGCCCTTCGCGCGGCTCAGAGCCGAATCCTAGCGCTGGCCAAGGATTCATTAGAATGACCAAAAACAGGGTTTTCGTCCAAACACGATTTAACCGAAAGTCTCTTTGAAAAGGTAACAATAAAAGTTCAGAAAATTTTGCAAAACTAATTGATTTCCGAATAGAATGCAAGGGATTTTTCCTCAGTTCATTTTTTTTTGAAAATGCCCGTCAGCAGTCCTATACCGAACACAAAGGGTTTGTTGGCGAGGGTGGCCACGTCTTTAATCATCTCCATTTGGTAAGAAGTGAATTTAGAGGTGCCTTCGAGCACCCGGCCCATGGTACGAGCAAAAAGGTGCCCCACCGGATTCACCGCCAGCATGACGTAGTCCACGGTTTTTTCTTTGCTCATGCGCAGCAGCTCCACAGTCATTTTTTCCACGATGTCTGAGGTGATGAATTTGGTGGTTCTCAGGATAAATTCCGCAGAAGGGTAGAGGTCGCGGTCAGACTCGATGAAGAGCTTTTTGCAGTAGTTTTCTGTAATCAATGAAATACGGGTTAGCATGGTGGCATTGACAAACCCGTCTGCCAGGGATCCCAAAATTTTGTCGGCAAAAGGCACGCTTTTGAAACCATCGGTGGCGAATTTTGAGAACAGCTCCTGCGTGGCGTATTCCACGCCCTCGGAGCCGCCGATGGCCATGGAAAGGTACACTTTTTTGGCGATGGCCCACAAATCTTTGTTCGATACCCGGCCGTGATACAAAATGAACAGCTCTTTGACCAGATTGACGCTGGAAGACAGGATGAGGATGGCATCCAGAAAGCCGTTCTGGGAAATGCTGGAGCTGTAAAAAAGGCGCAAAACGTATTTCTTTCGAATCTGCTCGCTTTCTTTTTGTAAAGTTTCGATGACGCGGTCGTAGCTTTCCTCATCGTCCGCGAGGGATTCCAGATTCAGCTCTGAATTCAATAAAAAAGGATTGCTTTTAAAATTTCGAATGCGGCGGCTGAGCATTTCTGGCACGCGGTTCTTATCCCGGAGGGGGGCATAATTTTTGGGGATTTTGATGATTATATAAATGGGCGCTACAATAAAATAGATGATCAATCCCAGTAGAAGCAGCAGCGTGGCGTAACCCAGAATCGGATGGATGGAATTGGTGAGCACATACAGCTCTAACAATTCTCTTAAAATAAAATAAATCAGGAATAGCGACAGAAAATAAAACAGTCGGCTGAGCACTTTCATTTCTTGTTTCCAAAGTTTCTTTTGGAACGAATGTTTGCCGCCACTAAAAGTGAGGTGCTGCAATCAGACAGAAAATATCCTTGCAATTTTTCTTTAAAAGGATTAAGTTTCTATTCATATCTTAAATTAAAATTTCCAATGTGGTAAAATATAAACAATCTCATTTTATTTTGAAAGTAAAATATCGTGACTGACCAGCCTGCGCAAGAAACCGAGCAGCAATACTTTGGCGATATGCCGCCCGACGAGTTTCGCAAATTCGGCCATGAGCTAGTGGATTGGATGGCCTCTTTACTGGAAAATATTGATGAGTATGCAGTGCTGCCAGACGTCAAGCCGGGCGCAATCCGTCGCTCCCTTCCTGCTGCCCCGCCTGCCACTGGTGAAGCCATGCAGGAAATACTCGCTGACATCGATGATAAAATCATGCCCGGAATGACCCACTGGAACCATCCCAGCTTTCACGCTTATTTTTCCATCACGGGTAGCGGTCCGGGCATTTTAGGAGAGCTGTTGAGTGCGGCATTTAACATCAACGGCATGCTCTGGAAGAGCTGTCCGGCCGCCACCGAGCTCGAACAAGTGACGCTGGACTGGCTTCGGCAAATGCTCGGCCTGCCGCAAGATTTCTGGGGGATCATTTACGATACGGCTTCAGTGAGCAGTCTGCACGCCATTGCCGCTGCCCGCGAACAGCTTGCCGACTTAAACATTCGCGAACAAGGCCTGGCGGGCCGCCAGGAGTTACCACGCTTGCGTTTGTATGCATCGCAGGAGGCGCATTCCTCCATCGATAAAGCGGCCATCACTCTGGGTTTGGGTTTGGCTGGTATTCGAAAAATTCCAGTTGATGAAAAGTACCGGATGCGCCCGCAGGCGTTGGCCGAGGCCATCGCTGAAGATCGCCAACAAGGCTGGTTGCCTTTTTGTGTAGTGGCTACGGTGGGCACCACCTCCAGCACCAGTGTCGATCCGCTGCCGTCCATCGCCGAGATCTGTCAACGGGAATCTCTGTGGCTGCATGTGGACGCCGCTTACGGTGGCAGCGCGGCGGTCGTGCCCGAAAGGCGTCATATTTTAGACGGCTGCGAGCGCGCGGATTCCTTCGTAGTGAATCCCCACAAGTGGCTGTTTGTGCCGGTGGATTTGAGCGCCTTTTACACGCGCAAACCGCACGTACTAAAACGGGCATTCAGCCTGGTGCCGGAATATCTGCGCACTCAGGAAGACCCCGATGTACAAAATTACATGGATTACGGGGTGCAGCTTGGCCGGCGGTTTCGGGCGTTGAAGCTGTGGTTTGTTTTGCGCTATTTCGGCGTCGAGGGCATCGTACGGCGAATCCGCCATCATATTGAAATGGCCCGAGAGTTTGCCGACTGGGTGGATGCCCATGCAGAATTTGAACGCATGGCGCCCACGCCGTTCAGCACCGTATGCTTTCGCGCACATCCCAAGAATTTGCACCAAGAAGTCGAGTTGCAGTCGTTAAATGAACGATTAATAACCGCCATTAATGAAACCCGTAAGGTGTTTCTTTCACACACCAAGTTGAATGAAAAATTTGTGCTGCGACTGGCCATCGGGAATCTGCGCACTACTCGTGCACATTTGAATCGCGTCAAAGAAATTTTGGACAACAAGTTGAAGGATTTACAGTAAATAAAAAAGAAAACAGCAACTTTGAAAACGTAGGAGAAAACCCAATGCAAAAAAACGATGAAAAAGAAGCCCGTACCTGGGGCATGTTTTGTCATCTGGCGGCGCTGTCATGCTGGGTAGGCGTGCCATTCGGAAATATCGTCGGTCCCTTAATTGTCTGGCTCATCAAAAAAGATGACATTCCTAAAGTAGATGAGGAAGGCAAGGAATCCCTCAACTTTGAAATTTCCATTACCATTTACTTGATCGTGGCCGGCATTATGTGCATTTTTATCATCGGCATACCGATTTTGATCGGTTTGTTGATCGCGCAGATCGTTCTGGTCATCATGGCATCGGTGAAAATAAGCAACGGCGAGACGTATAAATATCCATTTACGATTCGATTTATCGATTAATGCTGTTCAAACTCCAATGGATTATTTTGTGTAACATGGTTACCCGGGCGGGCAAGTGTCACAGACGGAACTACTCGCCGTTGTGGACAAACGATATTCCCGGGTCAGCCGCCTGACTCTTGCGAAAATTTTCAGGATAAAGACAAGCTTATCAGAAAAATAAAACACGATTCTCTAAATTGAGCGATTAATAGTTGAATGATCCTATCAACGGGTTCAAGTGTTCAGAATCAGGGGAGTTCACGCTTCAGAGCCTGTGTGAAAATTCGAATTTCAAACTAAAAACCGATTTCGCCACTTTTGTCATAACCCGCCTTGGGGGGACAGGCTGGAAGGCGCTTTTTAATAAACAGCACCTTACGTCCAAACAAAAAAGATCCCGCGGTTGCGGGATGACAGAAGCGTAGTTTGTGCGTTTTCACACAGTCTGTTCAGCGTGTTTTTTCCCTCACACCGGCACACGCTCCCTACTCGGTCAGGAATCGCTCAATTTAGGTATTCACTAAATTAGAGAAATACCATTTTGCAGTTTAAAAACAAAACCGCGCTCATTACCGGAGCCGCCCGTGGAATTGGTCAAGCGATTGCAGTTGAACTGGCCAGCGCCGGTGCCAATATCATCGGGGTCGACTTGCGCCTGAACGACTTGCAGAGCACAGAGAAAGCCGTTCACAGCCGTGGGCAGAAATTCACCGGCTTTGCCTGTGACATCAGCGATGAAAGAACGGCTTGTGAATTGATCAATACCGTTGCCAGTACCAATGGCGGTTTTGATGTGCTGGTAAACAACGCCGGCATTCTGCCCTCAGGCTATTTTGCGGATCGGGAATTCAAATCCTGGCGTAGGGTAGTCGAGGTCAATTTAATCGGGCTTATACACTTGACGCACACCGCTCTGCCGCATCTGCTTCAAAAAAACGCGGCTCACATTGTAAATATCGCCAGCATCGCTGGCAAATTCGGAACCGAAGGCGTGGCGGTTTATGCCGCTGCCAAGCACGGGGTTGTGGGGTTCAGCTCTGCCTTGCGTGCAGAATTGCAGGATACCAAAGTTGGCGTGAGCTGGATTTGTCCAAGCATGGCCGATACGCGTCTGGCTGAGGGCGTAGCCCGGCATTTTCTCACGCCGTTGGTGCAGCCCGAAGACGTGGCGAAAGCCGTTCGCAAAGCGATAGAAAAAAACGCCATCGAAGTGTTCGTGCCCGGACGGGTGCGGTTGGTGGTTTCCATTTTACCCAGCCTGGCTCCGAAACTTTCTCGGCTGATCTCGAAATGGAGCGGCGCTTCACAGGGCTGGCTCCGGGCGCAAAAGGAGATCAGTGAATAACGTTCGACGGTTCTTGCATTGCCAGAAATTTCCAATCCAGGTTAAGAAAGGTCACTTCCGTATTTAAAAATGAAAAAGCACCTTTTTTTTTGAGCGATTTCACCCGGTTTCCATTCAAATAACCTGAAGACTTTTGTCGTAAAATGAAGTGAACATGTAATGAGTGTCTGAACGAAAACGACTCATTTGTGTATTCCCGAGAAATCGGGAATCTCGTGCCTAACGGAACAATGGATTCCCGCTTAAAGATTGCGGATTGACAAAAAAAGGTTCTTTACGGATGGACACTAATTACGAATCAATCAAAATAGACCATGCCTGAAAATGATCAGAAAATTACGGTCGCGATCATACAAGATACGCCGGTGTTTTTGAATTTAGATCGTAGCGTAGAGAAAGCCTGTGCCCTAATCGGGCAGGCAGCTAAACGAGGCGCGCAGCTCATTGCCTTTCCGGAAACCTGGCTGCCGGGTTATCCCGTTTGGCTGGATTTTGCGCCGGGTGCCGGTCTGTGGGATCACCCACCTGCCAAAGCGATCTTCACCATTCTTTTCGAAAACAGCGTCACACTTTCGGGTCCTCACGTGCAAAAATTAGCAAAAGCGACAAAGGCGGCAAAATCTGTGGTGGTGATGGGCGCGCACGAGCGTCTGGGCTGCACGCTTTACAACACCATGCTGTATTTTAGCGCGAGTGGCGATTTGGCGGCTATCCATCGAAAATTGATCCCCACCTACACCGAACGGTTGCTCTGGGGTCGGGGCGATGGCAGCACGCTCGCGGTGGTGGACACCGACATCGGCCGTGTTGGCGGGCTGATCTGCTGGGAGCACTGGATGCCGTTGGCCCGAACCGCCATGCATGCAAAACAAGAGCTGTTGCACGTGGCGCAGTGGCCCATGGTGAAAGAAATGAATCTGGTGGCGTCCCGGCATTATGCGTTTGAAGGCCGGTGTTTTGTGCTGGCGGCAGGCTGCGTGTTGCGGCGAGGCGAATTGTTTGACGGATTGCCACAAAATAGTAAAACCGCGAGTTTAGCCCGACAGCTTTTAAATGAAATCCCTGGAAAGGATGAAGACTTGATTTTACGCGGCGGCAGCACGATATTTGCTCCGGATGGCGTCTGCCTGGCTGGTCCGCTTCATGATGAAGTCGGAATTCTGTGCGCGACAATTTCACCAGAGCAAGTCACTGAAGGCAAGATGGCGCTGGACGTCAGCGGGCACTACACCCGGCCGGATGTGTTTCAGCTCCATGTCAATGAACAGCTTTTGGTGGACGTTTCTTTCAAAAAGTGAATGTGTACCTGGGGGAGCTGCAACTCTAATCGATTTTATTGAAAATCAAAAAACAAGCAGAAGTTTACTTTATTTGAGCTTACAAGAAAGGAAGCATAAATGAAAATATTGTTGGTCTCTCTATTTGTCATTCTTATTTTGGCCGGGTGGATGGTCTTCGATACCGTGAAGGATGCCGGAGAATTTAAAAATATCGAACCGCATGTGGCTGGGAAGGTGGAAAAAGTGCCCGGCGTGATCGGCGCCGAGGATATCACCATCCATCCGCAAGCTGGCCTGGCTTACCTTTCCTGCGATGACCGACGGGCAAATTTAGCGGGACGGGAAACGCAAGGAATGATTTTTGTGTATGATCTCAAATCTGAAAATCCTGAGCTGCAAAATGTCACCAGCAATTTTGAGCAGGAATTCCATCCACATGGGATTTCTTTATTTATCAGTCCAGCCGGCGAAGAACGCTTGTTTGTGGTGAATCATCGCCGACAAGGTCATTTTGTGGAGATATTTCAAATTGAGGGTGTAGGCCAGCAGCTTGTGCATTTAGAATCCATTCAGGATGCGCTCATGCACAGCCCCAACGATCTGGTGGCGGTGGGCCCGCGAAGTTTTTACGTCAGCAACGATCACGGCAGCGTCTCTGAATTTGGCCGCACGCTGGAAGAATATTTGCGACTGGCTAAATCCAATGTTCTCTATTTTGATGGCAGCAAATTCACCGTTGCGGCGGAAAATATTTTGTACGCAAACGGCATTAACGTCAGCCACGATGGTCAAACCGTGTACGTGGCTGCCACCACCGGCGGTAAAATTCATGTCTTTGACCGTAATCTTTCCACAGGTGCGCTGGAAATACGGAAAACCATCGACCTCGGCACCGGCGTGGACAATATCGAATTGGATCAGGAAGGGAATCTCTGGATTGCCGCTCATCCAAAATTGTTGACGTTTGTGGATCATGCTAAAGATGAGAAAAATCTCTCGCCGTCTCAGGTCTTGAAAATTTCTGCCGCTAGCTCGGAACACCACCTGATCGATGAAGTATTTTTGGATGCCGGTGAAACCCTGTCGGGTTCGAGTGTGGCCGCCTTGTTTGACGACACACTGTTGATCGGCTCGGTTTTTGACAAACATTTCCTGGTGTTGGAAATGCCTTCGACCACCTGGAAGTAAACTTTGTCGAAAATGTCAGAGTAGAGTGAATCCCATTTCAATCCCGAAACAATGGCATAATTTTACTTGCTTATTTTTACAAATTATTTAAGATTGTTATGCTCACCCGGTTAAATAATTAGTTACATCATGAGTGTCCAGTTAAAAAAAGCTCAGGACAGGCCCCGCTGAGCCAGGCAGAAATTCACTCTCGGCCTAGAGGCCTTCGGGAAGATCGGGTCGTTTTCGTTCAATCATTCTATAGTGTCTTGCTTTGATTGTTTGGCAGTAATCATCCCCTCCCGCTTAGCGGGATCTCCTCTCGAGGGGGATTTAGGGAGGGCAGCTCAGATTTTAATCCACGAGTTTAAACCGGGCACTGATGAAGTAATCTATTAAATCATCGTGTTGCATTTATTAACAGGAGGGAATAACTATGCAAAGAACACTTCAAAAAAGTTTGGCGCTGAAGTTTATCTGTTTCTTTGTGGCAATTATACTTTTTGGTTGCCCTGGCTTAGATAAAGAAAACAGTCAGCAGAAGAGCACACCCGAACCGCAGTATTTTCTAACCCGCGACCAAACGCACAATAAATGGAGCAGCGCCATTCCGCCGGTCTTGACCGTGCCCTCGGGTGCGGTGATTGAAGTGCAAACCGAGGAAGCATCCGATGCGCAGCTCACCGTGAATTCAACCGCGGCCGACGTACCGAACGTACAATTCGACCCTATCCATCCCTTAACGGGACCGGTTTACGTGGAAGGGGCGGAGCCCGGGGATGTGTTAGCGGTCACACTGCACAAAATAGAAATTGGCGACTGGGGCTGGGCTGGCATTTTTCCAGGCTTCGGCTTCCTGGCGGATGAATTCACCGAGCCGTATTTGAAAACGTTTACCATCCCGAAAGACGCCAAATCTCTGCAGTTCACCGATAAAGTAACCGTGCCATTGAAGCCGTTTCCGGGCGTCATGGGCGTGGCGCCGGCTACAGAGGAGATGCTCTCCACCATTCCGCCGCGGGAAAATGGCGGCAACATGGACAACGCTTTAATGACTGAGGGCACGACCATTTATTTTCCAGTCTTTGTGAAAGGCGCCCTTTTTTCCATCGGGGATACCCACGCAGCGCAGGGCATGGGCGAGGTTTGCGGCACCGCCATCGAGGCGCCCATGCGCATTGTCTATCAGGTGGAAGTCAAAAAAGGCGGGCGCTCCATTCAGTCGCCGGAGTATGAAACCGACGACTATTATGCGGTCACCGCGTTTGCCACCACCATCGATGAAGCCGCAAAACAGGCCACCCGCTACATGGTGGATTATCTCGTTGCGGAACACGGTTTGACCCGCAACGACGCGTACGTGCTCTGCTCCCTGGGCGCCGACCTGCACATCGCCGAGGTGGTGGACATGCCGAATATGCTGGTGAGTATGCATATATCGAAAGAGGTCTTGGGGAAATAAATAAAGGAATTGAATTTATCCTGATTAATTCCTAACCCGGACAAGCCGGAACCAAAAAATATTTAAAAGCGCATCCCGCATAAAGGCGGGACAGAGACGCAAAGAATACGCCAAGGTTTTTCTTTGCAATCCGTTTGCGCCTTCGCGTGAAATCTTTGCTTTTTGGGATTTGAATTTTCATATCTTGCCAAAAAGTGACAGAATTTAACTTCTCAGATACTACGCTTTTTCCAAGACTTCGCTTGGAAAAAGTGGCCCTTCGGGCAGTTAATTTCGGAGAATGTTCTGTTGTTAAGATGTTTGTTTATTATTGACCTTTTGCCTATATTTGTTCGGATGACAGAAGTCATCATGTGCGAGGGAAAGGCTCTGTTCTTTAGACAGTTGCTATTGAAAACTTTACCTAAGGTCTTTTAGCCAATGTTAGACTCGTTTACTGATTATTATTCGTCTTATCTGGATTTTACCTACGATTGTGTCGACCGTATTGTACTGAATGCCTATTTCCCCCTTGGTTGTTCCCCGGCTGGTTTCCGAACCTGGTGGCGTCAACTAAAAGGCTCAGATGAGCATTTAAATAACCAACACCTTATGCGTTTTGCTGGTCGCATGAGTCGCCGGATTCATGCCTATGCCAAAAATCAGAAGATACCGATAAGACACTGTCACGCCGGAGAGCGCAAGCATGAAATAGCCCAAGAGTATCTTCCCACGGATGAGCACTTTGTGGGCGTGTTTGTGATTCTTGTCGGCCGCACCCCGGCGGTGGTTTTCGATATTCAACGTTCCAACGAAAATGGCAAAATCACCAACATTGCCAAGAAAAAGCCGCTGCCTTATGTCAAGCATTATTCGTTCCATATCATGGACCCAGAATGGGGGCATATCACCATCAAGATTTGCGGACATCCACCGTTCCATGCCCAAATCATGCTCAATGGTCATGAGTATGTAGAACGCAAAGCAAGAAAAGCAGGCATTAAATTTACCAAAGACGGCAACTGTTTTACAGATATAACCGACGCTCACCATCTTGGACTTGTCGCAGTTAACTTGTCCCATCATCATGGGGCTATAGGGCGCTTGACCCAAGTGTGTGAGCGGTGGTTTTCATTACCGTTTTTCGGTCTTTCAGGCAGAATATAGTCGGAATCTTCTGTTTGCCCGAGGCCGAGAAATGGACCAGGTTTTTAACGGGGTAATAGAGCCTACACGGACGGAACTGGATATCAAGAGAATCAAAAACATCTTTGGTAACAAAAAGCGTCCCTCTCAGAAGAGACGAAAAAAGCCTCGGCTGGAGTTGGTGATCGAGAGACCTACGTATGGCTTGACGGTGTTCAAGATTCACTTTGATGCACTCACTGTAAAGTTTTATGCTAAAGGCGAACGCCTTCTCCGCGCAGAAGCTATCGTTCATAACACCAAAGTTTTGGGTTGCCGGCGGTCGCTCAGTAATTTCGCTGAGATCATCACGCACCTCAAAGAAATACTCAACCGATTCCTGGATGCAGTCAGTTGTATCGACTTCTCGTCGATTGATGATGGCAGGTTTGATGAATTACCCAAATCCTTTCAAATTGGTCAGACACGAGTTGGCGGTATCGATATCAATAAGCCTCGCATCAGACTGGTCATGGAAGCGATAATCAGTCTGGAGCCTAACCCCCAGGGATTTACTGCCGCTGAGCTTGCTTTTGCCATACGGACGCGCGACCCAATTGTTCATGGAAATTATTCGCCGCGAAAAGCCTCTCATGACCTTAAGAAATTTCGCTGCAAAAACCTCATTCGCAAGATCGAAAACTCCAGAAAGTACGAACCCGTTCCGGAAGGAGTGCAGGCTATAGTGGCTCTCTTGGTCTTGCGGGACAAAATAGTTAAGCCGATTTTGGCCGGTGTTGTCAAGACAAAACCAGGACCAAAACCCAAAAATCCGCCGCTGGTAAACAAGCATTATCAGAACATCCAGTTAGAAATGAAAAAATTGTTCAACTCTTTGGGCATTGCAGCATAAAATTAATCCAACAAACATCGACAAAGTTTTGTCGATGTAGGCGCTGTAAGCGCTTAGATCAATACCAACGAAAAACTTTTGACACAACCGATAATTAATCCGGGAGGCAAAATGAAAAAAATCAAACGACGGGAGTTTTTAAAAAAGGGCTCAGCAGCTTCTTTAGTGGGGGCTTCATCCTTCGTATTTGGCTGCAGCGGAACCGAACAATCTGGGGATGCACCAGTGGTTCAGACCAAAAAAAAGTACCAGTGGAGAATGGTCACCACCTGGCCGCCGCATTTTCCGGTGATGGGAGAAGGCGCGGACATGATGGCGCAGTGGATTGATGAGATGTCGGACGGGCGGATGCAAATTCAGGTTTACGGCGGTGGCGAGCTGGTGCCCGCGCTGGAGGTGTTCGACGCCGTCAGTGGAGGGGTGGCTGAAATGGGACACGGAGTGGCATACTACTGGGCTGGCAAAGTGCCAGCCGCGCAGTTTTTTGCAGCCGTGCCATTCGGTATGAACGCCCAGCAGATGAACGCCTGGTTATACAGCGGCGGCGGCTGGAAACTGTGGGAAGAAGTGTATGCACCGTTTAATCTGGTGCCGTTTCCGGCAGGTAACACCGGCATGCAGATGGGCGGCTGGTTCAACAAAGAGATCAACACCGCCAGCGACCTGCGGGGATTGCGCATGCGTATTCCGGGCCTGGGCGCAAAAGTCATCGCCAAAGCCGGGGGCTCGGCCATTCTGACCGCAGGCGGTGAAATCTACACTAATCTCGAGCGCGGCGTCATCGACGCCACCGAATGGGTGGGACCGTACCATGACTATCTGATGGGTTTTCACCGAATTGCAAAATATTACTATTATCCCGGCTGGCATGAAACCGGACCGGTGCTGGAGCTCACCGTCAACAAAAATGCCTGGGACAACCTCCCGAAAGATCTGCAGATGATCATCCGCACGGCCGCGGCGCGCGCCAACATCTGGATGCTTTCTGAATTCGAATCCAAAAACCATGGTTATTTACAGAAAATAATTCAGGAATCAAAAGTCGATGTGCGCAAGTTTCCGGATGACGTGCTTTCATCCTTGAAAAAATATGCTTCGGAAGTCATCGAAGAAATGACGGCAAAAGATCCCGCTAGCAAAAAGGCCTATGAATCGTTCGACACTTTTAGAAAACAAGTGACCAATTGGGCGGAGATTTCAGAGAAAGTTTACCACACGTTTAATGAAATTTGAGTTGTCATACCAGGATTGCGACGCCATTCTACCTGGCTTTGCAGAACCGCATTCAAGTTGATCATGAAAAACACGTCCGCTCATCTGAGTGTACAAATGGCTGGCAATTTGTCCTGTCTTCCTGCGGGAAACCGAATCTTTTCCATCAGGAATCATTTTAAAGTAACACGCGGCAACCAGTTCACCGTCTCAGGAAAAAGCAGCAGAAAGGTTAAGCCGATCAATTGGATGATCACAAATGGAATAATACCTTTGTAGATCTGGCCGGTGGTAATCCCGGCCGGCGCCACGCCTTTTAAATAGAACAATGAAAATCCGAATGGGGGAGTTAAAAACGACGTTTGCAGATTCATGGCGATGAGCACGCCGATCCACAGCAAATCCACGTCCATTTTTATGAAAATGGGAGCCACCACCGGCACGATGATGAAGGTGATTTCGATAAAATCGATAAAAAAGCCAGCGATAAAAATGACAACCATCACCACAGCCAGGAACGTGTGCGGCCCCAAGTCGGCATTCAAGATGAGCTCCGTGAGCTGACGATCACCGCCCATGCCACGGAACACCAGTCCAAAAGCCGTGGCCCCCACTAGAATGATGAACACCATGCAGGTCAACAACGTGGTTTCTTTCATCACCGCTTTCAGGGCTGTGAAGCTGAAACGACCCTGAAAAATCGTCAGCAGAGTGGCGCCGAGTGCACCCACGGCCGCAGCTTCGGTTGGCGAGGCGATGCCCGCGAAAATCGAACCCAACACCGCCAGCACCAAAAAGAAAGGCAGAATAAAAGCCTGCAAGACTCTTTTTATCATCAGTTTGCCTTTGAATTTATCGAGCTCTGATTTAGGCATGCAAGGAGATGAATCCGGTTTGATAATACTGATGACCACGATCCAGATCAGATATAATGAAACTAAAATGGCGCCGGGAATGACCGCGCCGATGAACATATCACCGATGGAAACGTTTAAGATGCTACCCAGCAAAACCAGCACGATGCTCGGTGGAATGATTTGACCGAGGGTGCCGGAAGCGGAAATGGTGCCGGTGGCGATTTCTGGACTGTAGCCGCGTTTGAGCATGGTGGGCAAACTCAGCAGTCCCATGGTAACTACGGTGGCGCCGACGATGCCGGTGGAGGCGCCGAGCATGGCGCCCACTACCACCACCGAAATGGCCAGACCCCCTCGCAATCGCCCGAAAAGCAACGCCATGGTTTCCAGCAACTCTTCCGCCAGCCCGGATTTTTCCAGCATTACCCCCATGTAAACGAACAGCGGCACCGCGATGAGCACGTAATTGGTCATAATGCCCCAGATTCGCAATGGCAGTAAATTGAAAAAATTCAAACCGAAAGTTAAAAGTCCAAAAATGAGCGAAACTCCGCCGAGCGTAAAAGATACCGGAAATCCCAACAACAAAAGTAAAAACAGCGAGCCGAAAAGCAGAAAGGGCATGGTCTCAGCCATCTATGGTCTCCACGTTAGTCCGGTCTTTATTCAGGGCGGTTGTTAAGGATTTACTGGCCAGTGCAACGCCTTGTAAAAATAAAAGAAAAAATCCTAAAGGAATACAGACTTTGATGATAAAGCGTGCAGGCAGTCCCCCCGGGTCGGGTGAGGTTTCATTGATCAAAAAGGAATTCAGTACAAAATTTTTTGAGGTGTAAATGGCCAGAATCGAGAAAGGAATTAAAAATACCAAGCTGCCAAAAAAGTTGATCCAAGCTTGTATTTTGGGTGAGAATTTCAGATAGAGCACATCCACCCGTACGTGCCGGTCGTGTTTCAACGTGTAAGCCGCTCCTAATAAAAAAATAATCGCGAATAAATGCCATTCCAACTCCTGTACCGCGATGCTGCTTTTTTTGAGTAAGTAGCGGGTGAAGACATCATAGCACACCAGCACCACCAACGCGGTGGTCAACCACGAGACGCTGTAGCCGACTTTCTCGTTTAACAAATCGATGTAGTGAACGAGTTTTTTCATGGAAACTTTTTGTTGGGGATATATTTTAAAGGAAACAAAATATAGAGTTGAAAATTAATATGCAAGGGAAAATAATCACTTTCAGGCAAGAGTTCCGTTACATACCCTTTGATGTCATTTTGGAAAAGATTTTTTAGCAGACCGCACGCGACATCCAAATAAAATCTCCCTGAACCACAATCGTGGATGAATGCTTATTTAGTGTCCCTCCGAAAACTCGAAAATGCGCGATAGACATGCTCTTTTGCGAAGGCGTCCCTTCGACAAAGCTCAGGACAGACTCCGCCGAGCTGAGCAGGATTTCACCCTCAGCCAGGCGCCCTTCGAGAAGACAGGGTCGTTTTAGTTCAGACACGCTTTAGCAGGATGAGGTAGTGGCGTAAATTTAACTTGAGATTTTTGCCATTTCTGTTTACTTTCCTTCCAATAAAAATTGAATCAGATTAGAATGAGTAAATCTCATGCAATGGAGGAGACTGTGAAAGAGAACAAATTGGTTTATGTAGTGAAATGTTTCGTTGTCATGTTTGTCGTTTATGCGTTGGGAGTTTTGCCGGCTTATGCCCAGCTCCGCAACGACATCAAGTGGGTGACTTCATCCGTTGAATACGCGGCATTGTGCACGCAGACCTACCGCAGCGCCTGGCAGGCAGTGCAGCAAGCCGCGCAGACGCAAACTAATAACTGGGTGGTGGTTTTGGATGTGGATGAAACCGTGCTCGATAATTCACAATATGCGGTGGAACGAACCAAAATCGATTCGGGTTTCACCCCGCAATCCTGGGCAGAATGGGTTTTCCGCAAGGAAGCCATGCTGGTGCCAGGAGCCAAAGAATTTATCGACGGGGTACGCAGTCTGGGTCCGAATGCGCACATTGCGTACATTACCAACCGCAATTTTGAGCATGAGCAGGCCACCATCGAAAATCTCCAAAAATACGGTTTATTCAAGCCGGGGGATACCATGCTCACCCGCAAAAATCGCCAGGACAAAAAATCTGATCGCCGCCGTTGCCTGGAAGCCGGTACGGGCCGCTGCAAAAAAAATGGCCCGCTGGTGATCGTCGCTCTGCTGGGAGACAACATTCGTGATTTTATGGAAGTGGTGGGCGCCGAAAAAGCAAAAAAATACCGTACGAAAGAGCTGCCCGGGGACGAGCGCTGGGGAACAAAATTTTTCATGCTGCCCAATCCCACTTACGGCTCCTGGGAGCGGGATTATCGCTGAACCAAAACCTCACTAACGCAGAGGGGAGTCCATTGATCTTGTTGGGGCTGTCTAAAAAGTCGTGTTTCTTCACCCTGAGTCCTTCGACAAGATCAGAATAGACTGCGTCGAAGGGTGTACGGTTATCCAGTTAACTCAGCTTGAACTTATAAAAGCTCTTTTCGATTGATATAAACCTTAATCGTCATGCCCGCGAAGGCGGGCATCCAGAGGTTTCGACCGCCTCAAATCTTTGTTTCTAAATGGATTCCCGCTTTCGCGGGAATGACTGACTATAGCATTCTTTTAAATACTGAATTCAGTAATAACCCCGTTTCTGAGCTAACTGGATAGCCGTACGAAGAGTGTTATAAGTTGATTAAAAACAGACATACTTTCCCAAATTTACTTCGGGACTCAGCTTGAAGTTGTGTGTATTTGAGGACTTTTTGGACTGCCCAAACGAATGCTTGCCCCTCTAAAACTGAGGTGTTACTCGCTGAACTAATTTATTTTTGACTTTCGAAGTCAGCTTTAGTATATTCGAATTAGTCTTACTTAACCGTTCCTAGAAAATGTGCGATCTTTCCGAAATCACTTTTTATAAATATTCCGCCACCGGTAACGATTTCATTCTGTTCGATAATCGCGCCGGCCATTTTACGGGACAGGAGGTGGATTTCTTTCGCGAGATTTGCCAGCGCCGTACAGCGGTGGGCGCCGATGGCGTGCTGCTGATCGAAAACAGCTCCGAACACGACTTCCGCATGCGATATTTTAATGCCGATGGCAGCGAAGCCACCTGCGGCAACGGGGCTCGTTCGGCTGCCCATTTTGCCTTTCACCACCGGATTGCAGCTAGCGACATGACGTTCACGGTTGGCGGGGAAGTTTATTCAGCACAGGTGAACGACCAGGCGGTGAAACTGAAAATGTCAGCTGCCAGAGAGGTGAACATCGACGTGCACGTGGTCGAAGAGGCCGGTTTTGAGGACGGCGGTTTTGTCAACACCGGCGTGCCGCACTTTGTTTTGTTTTGCGAGAATCTCGAACAAGTCGATGTAAATAAAATAGGGAGACAATATCGCCGGCACGTGAGATTTCAACCGGCTGGCGCCAATGTGAATTTCGTGCAAATCGTTTCGATCACCAAAATCAAATTGCGAACTTATGAAAGAGGAGTGGAGGAAGAAACTCTTTCCTGCGGTACCGGCTGTCTGGCTTCGGCTTTTCTCGCGCAATTAGCCGGCCGCACAAAGCTGCCCACAGAAGTTGTGACCCGCGGAGGTACCCTGCTGGTGGCGCTCGATCCACGGGACAAGCGATTGCTTTTAACGGGAAATGTCGCTCTCATTTACGAAGGCAAACTCGGCAAACTAACGGAGTAAGTTTGTCATGGACCAAATCATCATTGATGGCTACAACCTGATTCACCGGGTGCCGCGGCTCAGCCAGCACCTGGCCGAAAGTCTGGAAGCCGCACGCGAGGCGTTGATTCAGCAGTTGAAAACCTATCTGCTCAACAAAAAAGTTAAAATCACGCTGGTTTTTGACGGTTGCAGTCCGCCACTAGGAATCGATTCTCAATCATACTTTCGTTCATTGAAGGTGATTTTTTCGCGACCGCCTTTCAAAGCAGATCCGCTCATCAAAAATCTCATTGCCAAGGCGCCCAGGAAAAAAAGCGTGCTGGTGGTCAGCGATGATGCTGAGATCAAGCAATTCGCGAAAGCCCATCAGGCGCATGTGATTTCAACGCTGGACTTCTACGACCGCTTGTCGAAAAAATCTGTTCAGGATGAATTTTATCAAAAGTTCGATAAAGAACTTTCTCAGGAGGAATTAGCCAAGTGGCTGGAAATATTTGGCGAAAAATAAAAAAGCAAACCGGAGCGCCGGCCAATCTGGATGAAAAACTGCTGCGCCGGCGTAAAGTCATGGTCATCGGTATCGTGGCGCTCACGGTGATGATTTTGTTCGGATTTATCCTGGGAAGCTGGAAATTTCTGCAAAACATGGAATTGTTTTTAGAAAAAGAATTAGGAACGCGTTTGCGATCTGTGGCGACTTTAACGTCAAATATCATCGCGGCCAAAGATTTTTCGTACTACCTGGAATCGGACAATCTGGAGTTTATTTTATCTTCGTTACAGCACGATTTGCGGCAGGTACACCAGGACAATCAATTGCAGGGGGTATATCTGGTGGATAAATTTTACCGCACCCTGGCGGCGAGCCCGGACATTTTCACCTTTGGCGACCGATTGACTTTTGTGGAAGAGGACAGTCTCGCATTAGATCAAGCCCTGTCCGGGATCGCGGTAGCAGCGCCGCTGCAGCTCGTGGCGGGCAATCGATTTAAAAACGCCTATGCGCCGGTGTTTGGCTCGCTGGGCGACGTAGCGGCCATCGTGGTGGTGCAGGCAAGCGCCGATTTTTTTGATCTCCTGCGAGTGTTTCAGAGAGGTTTGATTTTTGGCGGTTTGGTGAGCGTGGCGCTGGCGGTTTTGTTTTCGGTATTTCTTTTTTGGGCAATTCAATTGCTGATCAAAACCAATGAATCGCTGCGCAAAACCGAACGGTTGGCGGCCATGGGGCAAATGGCGGCGACGGTGGCGCATGAAATTCGCAATCCGCTGGGCATCATCAAAAGCACCGCCGACGTTCTGCAATCCAAGTACGAATCCAAAGAAGAACCCGATGAGCTGTTCGAATTTATTCCCAGTGAAGTGCGCCGCTTGAATCGACTGGTGAGCGACTTTTTGGCGTTTGCCAGGGACCGCGAACTGGAAGCCAATGCCACGGATCTGCAAAAAACCGTGGAAAAGACCCTGAGCACGCTGGAAGAAGAAATCAAACAAGCTCAGGTGAAATTGTCTTTTGAAACCGAAGCGTTAGAGAAAGTCATTCATGACGAAGACGCTGTCGGGCAGGTAATGTTAAATCTCATCCTCAACGCCATTCAGTCCATGAATGGCGGCGGGGAATTGCGCATACGCTTGCATAACGAAACCAAAAAAGGCAAGCCGTTGGTGGCGGTGGCGGTACAGGACACCGGCTGCGGGTTTGAAGGCGATCCAGAACAAATATTTGAACCGTTTTTCACCACCAAAACCTCCGGCAGCGGATTGGGACTGGCCATTTGCAAACGGCTCATCGAAAAACACCAGGGCTGGATCGAAGTAGAAAGCAAAAAAAAACAGGGCACTACCATGCGTTTTCATTTGCCGGCATCTGTTGAGTAATCATTTGGAAACAATCAAACGAAATCTGGTGTGGTTAAAATAAAAAATGCAAAGAGTTGTAAAATACAAAAGCGCTTCGATTTATTAATTTTACACTTTGCATTTAATACTTTTCATTTTGAAATCATTAAAGGTATTTAGAATTTCCAGATGAATAAAATTAAATTATTATACAAATACCAAAATATCCAACAACGGGGTTATTTGTTATGCTAAAAGGGAATATCCTGATCATCGATGATGAACCGAAAATGTGCAAAGTTCTGAAATTTGCTCTGGAACCAGACGGTCACAAAGTCACCACCGCGGAAAATGCCGAAACCGGCTTGGAGCGGTTCAACGCGCAGCCGTTTGATTTGGTGATCACCGATTTGAAAATGCCGGGTAAGGACGGGCTTTTTGTTTTGGAGAAAGTCAAAAAGCAGTCTCCCAAAACCGAGGTTATCATGATGACCGCTTATGCTACGGCGCAAAACGCGGTCGAGGCCATGAAAAAAGGAGCGTATGATTACATCATCAAGCCATTTGAGATGGATGAGCTGAAACTGAAAGTGCGGCACATCATGGAGAAACGACAGCTAACCGAGGAAAACGTGCTGCTTAAAAAGCAGCTCAAAAGCAAGTACTCGCTTGAAAACATGGTGGGTAATAGCGGCCTTATGCAGGAAGTTTATAAAATGGTCGAAAAAGTGGCGCCAACCGATGCCACGGTTTTGATACGCGGTGAGAGCGGCACGGGAAAAGAGCTGGTGGCGCTGGCCATTCACAATTTGAGTCCCCGGGCTGCCGAACCGTTTATCGCAGTAAACTGTGGCGCTTTGCCGGATAACCTGCTGGAAAGCGAGCTATTTGGCCACGAAAAAGGCGCGTTCACCGGCGCCGATAAAATGAAACCCGGTCGGTTTGAATTGGCCGGCGGTGGCACCATTTTTCTTGATGAAATAGGCGAGGTTTCCCCATCGACTCAAATCAAACTTTTGCGTGTGCTGCAAAACCGGCAAATTGAGCGGCTGGGCGGAACCAAAACCATCCAGATAAAAGCCCGCACCATTGCTGCCACCAATCGCAATTTAGAAGAGGCGCTGAAAAACGGACAATTTCGAGAAGACCTTTACTACCGCATCAACGTATTTCCCATCACTTTGCCGCCGCTGCGGGAGCGAAAAGAGGACATCCCGGAGCTGGTGACACATTTTCTTAAAAAATTTGGTCAAACCGAAGAAGCCATCGAACGCAATGCTCTGGAACGAATCATAAAATACGACTGGGCTGGCAACGTGCGCGAGTTGGAAAACATCATCGAACGAGCGCTGATCATGTCCAGTGACAACGTAATTCGAGAAGCAGATCTGCCGCCGCACATCCGGCAAACACCCACTTTCGCCAGCAGCGACACCATGGAACTGCCCAACGAAGGGCTCTCCCTGGAACAGATGGAAATCAACATGATAAAGAACGCTTTGACCAAAGCCGGCGGCAACAAAAGCAAGGCCGCCAAAATGCTGGGGATCACCCGCCGAAAACTCTATTCTATGATGGAGAGATTGGGGGCGTTTTAATTTTACTTTCGCTTAAATTGTGCGATTCACAATGGTGGCAATGGCGGTGTTCAAGCTTTAGTTTGTGGGAGTGAGGGGCGAGAACACTTTTTCACACAGGCTCTAAAGCCTGAACACCCAGTGTCTTACCCTCCCCAACACGTTCAGGAGAAAATGCAAGTTTCATTCTATTTATTCAAGTATTAATAAAATCGAATCGATGTTTGATATAGTGTACCGTTGTGTACATTTGTAATTGTACTCTACGGTACAAAATTATCAGGCCGGCTTCTTGAATTGCCTTTCTGGAATCAAATAAAACATTCCTAACTGATTAAATATCAGAAACTAATACTTAATAAGCAACAATGAATAAAAGTGTGGCACAGGGATTGCCAAAATCGGTTTGAATAAAACGCGTTTTAAAATAGGATTGAGTTATGTTCAGATTGTCAGCAAAATTTGTCATTGTTTTGATAGCTTGCAGCTTCCTCATTCCCGACCTTTCCTGGAGTCAAACCCCCAACGAAGTTGTTCGTGCCATTGAAAAGCTTGATCGTGATCTGAAATTGGTTAGGGAAATCGTGCATACTTTCAAAAATACCAAAGCCTGGGATCTGGTTTTAAGAGCGGAAACGTTGAGAAACGAAGCAGTTCAGGCAATTCAAAACAAAAAATTTGGGGTAGCCAGCAATAAAATTAAAGTGGCCTTTTCCATACTCGAGCAAGCTGTCAAAATCACACTGGACGGACCGGTGCGAAGATGGCGAAGCCGTCTGGAAGAAAAACTGCGCAAAGCTGAACATGAGATTCAGGGGCGGCAGTACAAAGAAGCTGAACGGATTCTGCGGCAGGCCAAAGCCAATCGCGATGCCGCAGAAAGAGCCCTGGCGAATCAGCACGTGCGCAAAGCCATTGAGCTTTTTCGTGTTGCGTTGAATCAGGTAGATAAAGCTTTGGACATGGTACACAAGGCCAATTCTTCCACCCTGGATCGTATTTTAGAAGAAAAACGAAAATTCGAGATTTTAAAGGATCGGGCACACGATCTCATCGTAAAGAGTCGGGATGTTCGTGCCAAACAAATTTATGATCAAGCCATAAAATTGGCCATTTCGGCTGAAGAGTCTGTTAGAAATGGCAATTTTCAATTGGCCAAAAAATTCTACAATCAAAGTGTTTTATTGTTATTGAGAGCGATGGATATTGCAAAGGGAGATACACCGGCATCGGTAAGTCACGTGGAAGCGGCGTTGTTCCGGCTTCGTGAACATATTGATAGTGCCCGAGAGGGTATTCAACAATCCGACAATCAAAGAGCAAAAATATTATTTGAAAGAGCCCGGCGATTCGCCAGCGAAGCCGAATTAGCGGCTAAAAACGGCCACGCGCACGAAGCCATGTGGAAAATTGAATTGGCTGAAAATATGATTGTACAAGCGAGGAGATTGGCAGAAAATAAAGACCGGCCCGGCCTTTCAAGACGGATTGCTCAAGAAATCGAGAATGCAAAAAGCGATATGGCTGAAATGAAAAGCCAGATGGCAGCCGACGTATCCAAAGATATCCTGGTACTGCTGAATATGGCTGAATTTGCCATTGCCAGAGCGGAACAGGCTTCAAGAACCGGACACGTTCGTTTCGCGCTGGAATCGGTTTTGGCTGCTCAAAAATTTCTTTCCAGAGCAGAAAGACTTTTAAATGCTCATGAAACGACAGCGGTGTCCCTGAGAAAAATTCAACAGCGCTTAAGTCAGTTGGATCAGGCTATTACCGAGGCAGAAAAACGAATCAGTGCATCCGGACAGGAATGGAATCAACGCATGTTAGAGGGGGCGAAAGAGATTCGGCAATTCGTGGTGCAAGCCCTGCAAAAAGGCAACCTGAGCGCTGCCGAAGAAGGCATTCAAGTTGCCTTCGAATTGGTAAGAAAAAGCTTAAAAGGGTTACCCAAAAATTGATCACAAATGAAGAAAGGAGGTGAGTTGCCACAAATAACCTTAAACAAAAAGCCCCGCCCTTGGCATTGAAACCTTTTAGGCCCATGGAATGGTTTCGAAATAGACGGGGCTGAGTCAGATGATATTGTGTAGTAAAATTTGGGCAGTTGAAAGTAACGTTACTTCAGATTAATTAATGTAATTTTATTTAACCAGAAAATCAACAACAATTTGAATTGCTTTCATGGAGGTTTGAACATGATAACACTTAGATCAATTAAAACCATCTTGATGGTGTTTATTTTATGCACTGCATTCTTTCAACCCGCCTTTGCGCAAGATATCGATGTACTCGTAACTCCGGATGAAGTGGAAATCGAACCCGGCGGCAGCATTCAGCTCGAAGTATTTGCCTTTACCATGGATGGGGTTAAAAAGCCCATCGATATCGATGATGTAAAATGGAGAATGGCACCAGATTCAATTGGAACCATTACAGATGACGGTTATTTTGTTGCTGGCAAATATATCGGAAAAGCCGAAATCGAGGCGACCATTTTCATCAAAAATCGTAAATTCGTTAAAATCATCACCATTATCATTGGCCGTTTGCCAAAACCACATTTTAGAGTAAAAGTCGTACCTGATTTTGCTGTAGTTCCCGTTAACACAAATAAACAATTTAAAGTCGTCGTTTACAATTACCGTGACAAAAAAGTTCGGCCCGAGCGTGTCCGGTGGGAAGTGCGGCCACATGATCTTGGCACCATCACGGACGATGGATTGTTTACCGCTGGCAGTGAAGTGGGTCAGGGGCGCGTGGTTGCGTATGTCCAAATCGACGGTCTGACTTTTCGCGGTGCAGCGAAAGTCGTTGTCAGTCCGCCGGCTTCGGGGGCCATCTCGGGTAACGTAGTGGACGATGACAGTGGTCTGCCACTTGAAGGAGCTAAAATAAAAGCCATACGGCTTGGTCGGATTCACTGGGTGGGTAAAGCCAAAACCGACGCCGACGGCAATTATGTCATTGAGGAGTTGATTCCAGGTGACTACGTTTTGATCGCAAAAGCCGAAGGTTATATCCGTGAATTTTTTGATAACACCCGGAAATATACCGAAGCTACGGTTTTAAGAATTGCTGAAGGCGATTCCCTGACGGATAAAAACTTTGGGCTCAATGAAGGCGGTAAAATCGTCGGCACCGTGGTCGCAGATGAAGACAGCCTACCTTTACCGCATGCCCATGTGGTGGCCTTTCTAAGAGTGAATCATCGAATTACACACAATACGCTAACCGGAGAAGATGGCTCGTACATCATCGACGGTCTGCCGCAGGGTACGTACATCGTGAAAGCCAACGCGGTAGGGTACAAAGGTGAATATTACGATGATGCACATCGCTTCGAAGACGCTGAATTGTTAAATATCGTGGAAGGTACCACACGCGACAGCACGGATTTTGAGCTGGCCACCTCCAGTGCGATTCTGGGCGTCGTTAAAAACAGCGTGGACGGCACCCCTATCGCCAATGCGCGCATTCGCGTATTTATCGGGCCGGTTTTGGCATTCCATCACAAAATTTACCGCGAGACCCGCACCAATGAAAACGGCGAATACATCGTACAAATCCGTCAGGGTGCGTACTATGTTTACGCCTCTGCCCGAGGTTTTAACGGCGAATTTTACGATGATGCCCGCAATCTTCGAGAAGCCACCATGGTGCACGTATTTCCGGATTCGCACACGGTAGGTATCGATTTTGAGCTTACCCCGCGCGGTGCGATCACCGGTGTTGTGAAGGATCAAGTTACCGGCGAACCCATTTACGGCGCTCTGGTGGAAGCATTCAAGGAAAACGTGTTACTGGATGCGGCCAACAGTTTAGTGGGTTATCGTGCAAAAACCGATTCTTCGGGAAAATATTTGATCGAAAACGTGCCTTCGGGCAAATATTTGGTGCGTGCGGTGGCAGAAGGATATCTGCCGGAATTTTTCGAGGAGTCGCCCGCAAAAGACGGTGCAAAAATGGTCGGCGTTGAGGATGGCGCTGTGGTAGAAGAGATCAACTTCACACTTGAAGTTGGCGGGGCGATCTCAGGATTTGTGGCGGCAGAACGAGACAGCATGCCAATCCCCCGAGCACTGGTGCAGGTTTGGGGTGTGAATGTGAGATTGTATCGACGCGCCTACACGCACGAAGATGGCAAATACCGAATTGGCGGCTTGCCAACCGGGGAATACATTGTGCAGGTTATCGCAAAGGGGTATTTCCCGGAATATTACAACAACGTTCATCGCAGAAAAAATGCCACGCCGGTGCCAGTGACCGCCCCTGCTGAAACCGATAGCATCGATTTCTTTCTGAACAGGTTCATACCGAAACGAGGAACCATTGCAGGCGTGGTTTTCTCTGATGAAGACCATGCGCCGCTGGAAGGCGCAGTGATTGTAGCCGTGTCGCCAAGAACTCGTTTCCCGTACATTACCTTTACCGGGCCGCATGGACATTATGAATTAACAGATTTGCCGCCCGGAAAGTATTTTGTGTTTGCCTGGGCCGATGGATTTATTGGCGAATTCTACAAAGATGCGCATCGGTTCCGCAATGCCGATCCGGTGTTCGTGCATGCTGGAGTGGTAACCAATGGCATCGATTTTGGTCTCGCTCCGAAAGGCGGACACGGTATTTATGCCGTCAGCGGTCAAATAGTGTCG
Organism: bacterium; assembly: GCA_046757025.1. Classification (GTDB taxonomy): domain Bacteria; phylum Zhuqueibacterota; class Zhuqueibacteria; order Oceanimicrobiales; family Oceanimicrobiaceae; genus JBHHXN01. The sequence continues at coordinate 775 of JBHHXN010000046.1, read as the reverse complement.
CAGGAAACCAACGCCCCCATTGAAGGCATTCTGGTGCAAGCCCGTGCGGATAACGAAATACAGTTTAATGCCGTCACCGATGCGGATGGAAAATATATTCTTTCGGGACTGCCTGCCGGCACCTATAAAATTGAAGCCACAGGTGTGGGATACGCTGATGCTTACCACGGCGGTTCCAATGCTGACAACGCAGCGGCCGTAAGCGTGGGCAACGGTCAGGATGCTTCCGGCGTCAATATGAGTCTGGCCACGGACAACGTCACCAGTGTGGAAGACGGTCAAAGTCTTAGCACCGCGCCCGATAACTTCGATCTGTTCCAGAATTATCCTAACCCATTCAATCCAGAAACACAAATTAAATATCAGCTTTCTGAACTGTCCAATGTCACGCTGAAAATATTCAACGTACTGGGCCAGGAAATCATCACCTTAGTCGATAAAGAACAGCCTGCGGGCATCTATTCGATAAAGTGGGATGGGAAAGATCAGTTTGGACGTCAGGTCGCCTCAGGTATCTATATTTTCCAGATGAAAGCCAGCGACAAATTTATCATGTCCAAGCGCATGTTGCTGTTGAAGTAGCTCTGAAACCTTCCAGATCTTCAAGACCTGGAAGGTTTTGAATTTTGAGGAGTTCTGATGCATTTCAAATGATTGAGATGGTCTCTCCATCAGGACTCCTAAAAATTGACATTGAAGAAATCCTAATGCAGCGAAAAACCGCAAACCGAAAAGCGAAATTCGCAAAAAGGAATTCCAGAGTAGGCTTGTCTAT
>JBHHXN010000045.1:0-34197 GCA_046757025.1 bacterium | reverse complement strand
CGGGCAGCGCCGGGGAAAAGCGACGTTGATAATTTAGAATTTATGAACACGGTACGATAACAGTCTAATATGGCATTATTTTTGTGAATGGGAGAGGGAATTGTGTCAGTTTGATTCGACTGCACCGGAAACGAGGTAAGTAAAGCATGGGCAAATCAGTCCTGAACGATAGAAAGAAATTGGTTCTGGAGAGAAAACACTTCTCGGAATTGCCAGGTGTCCTGCAAAAGAGAGGGTATAAAACAATAGGGCCGAGAATTCAAGACGGCGCCATTGTTTATGATGAGCTGCGTTCCGAAAAGGACCTGCCCATCGGGATGACGGACGTACAGGATGGCGGAACCTACCGGCTGGAAAAACGAGACGCCCCGGCATTGTTTGGCTACGCGGTCGGCCCCCACTCCTGGAAGAGGTTCCTGCATCTGCCGAAGCTGCTGCTCTGGCGCGCTACAAAGAATGGCTCTGGCTTCGAGCTTGAAAAGGGGCCGGAGCAGAATTCCAGGATGGCTTTCTTCGGGGTGCGAGCGTGTGAACTCCATGCCATCTCCATCCAGGACAAAATCTTCATGGGCGGCGACTATGTAGACCCGTCCTACACCGAGCGCAGGAAGAATGTCCTTATCGTGGCGGTAAATTGCGGACAGCCGGCAGGAACGTGCTTTTGTACCTCCATGAACACCGGGCCAAAAGCGACCTGCGGGTTTGACCTCGCTCTGACCGAGGTAGTGGAGAAAGATCGACACTGGTTCCTGATTGAAGCCGGCACAGAACAAGGTGAAGAGGTTGTGCAGGAACTGCCGCTGAAGGAGGCAACCGAGGAAGAGAAATCGGTTGCCGAGCGGGTGGTGGCCCGGGCTGCCGAAAACATGGGACGCACTCTGGAGACGGAAGGTCTGAGAGACCTGCTTGTGGACAACTATGAACACCCACATTGGGACGAAGTGGCCGGTCGCTGTCTTACCTGCGCCAATTGCACCATGGTTTGCCCAACCTGCTTCTGTACCACGGTGGAAGATGTAACCGATCTGACAGGCGAGCATGCAGAACGCTGGCGCATGTGGGATTCATGCTTCACCAAAGATTTCTCCTATGTGCACGGCGGCAGTGTACGGACGAGTGCCAGGGCCCGATACCGTCAGTGGATGACGCACAAACTGGCAACCTGGGTCGACCAATTCGGCACCTTCGGCTGTGTGGGTTGCGGAAGATGCATCACCTGGTGTCCCGTTGGCATCGACCTTACCAAAGAGGTTGCAGCCATGGGAAAAACTGGCGCAGCACAGAAGTGAATAAATCTTTTAGAAGGAGAAAGAATATGGAAACGTTAGAATCCATCCTGGCGGAACATCCATTTTTGAAAGACTTCGAACCACATCATCTGAAGCTCATCACCGGATGCGCCTCTAACCAGAGGTTCGAAGCCGGGCAATTCATATTCAAGGAGGGGCAGGAAGCCAATGAGTTTTATATAATCCGGCATGGGCAGGTTGCCGTGGAGATTTACACACCTGACCGCGGTCCCATAAACGTGCTTACGATCAGCGAAGGAGAGATACTGGGCTGGTCCTGGTTGATTCCGCCCTATCACTGGCATTTTGATGCCCGGGCTATATCGCTCACCCGGGTGATTGCCCTGGACGGCAAGTGCCTGCGCGACAAATGCGAGGAGGATCACGACCTCGGATTTGAGCTGTTGAAACGTTTCGCTCACGTCATGGAGCAACGCCTGCAAGCGGCCAGATTGCAGCTTCTGGATATGTATGGTGTCCACCGCATAAGGGAAAGTAGACGATGACCACCCAATTAACCGACCCAATGCTGCCTGAGCTATTTGAAATAAACCGAATTCGCAAGGAATCATACGATACCTTCACAGTGGAACTTTTGCCTGCAAACGGCTCCCATGGCTTTTCCTTTGCCGCTGGTCAATTCAATATGCTCTACGTTTACGGAGTGGGTGAGGTTCCGATTTCCATCAGCGGCGATCCCACGCAATCGCTTTTGCTCGAACATACTACCCGCATGGTGGGAACGGTCACCAAAGCCATGGGGAAACTGAAGCAGGGGGCGAAGATCGGCGTGCGCGGTCCGTTTGGCTCAGCCTGGCCCGTAGAAGCGACGGCAGGCAACGATGTGGTGCTGGTTGCCGGGGGAATCGGCCTGGCCCCCTTGCGGCCGGTTATGCTCACAATCCTTTCGCAGCGAGAGAAATTTGGCAATGTGGTACTGCTCTACGGCGCCCGTACTCCAGAGGACATTCTTTTCCGAAAGAATGTTAAAACCTGGCGTGCACAATTCGATCTCAACGTGCACGTCACAGTCGATCGCGCCACAGGTGATTGGCTCGGCAAGGTAGGCGTGGTCACCAACCTGATACCGAAAGCACTATTTGACCCGTACAACACCGTCGCCATGATTTGCGGCCCCGAGGTGATGATGCGTTTCACCGTGATGGAGCTCAACAAACGAGGCGTACCTGATGAGAATATCTACGTCTCGATGGAGCGGAACATGAAATGTGGAGTCGGATTTTGCGGGCACTGTCAGTACGGTCCAGAGTTTATCTGCAAAGACGGCCCGGTTTTTCGTCACGACCGGGTGAGGAAATTATTAGAGTTCAGAGAGGTTTAGTATGAGTCGAAGTGGAAAGCGAACGTCCAAAACCGATAACTGGCGGCCGAAGCTGGCGGTGTGGAAATTCGCCTCGTGCGATGGTTGTCAGTTGAGTCTTCTGGATTGCGAGGATGAGCTTCTGGCCGTGGCCGGCGCGGTGGAGATCGCCAACTTTCCCGAGGCCTCGCGCGCCGTGGTCAAGGGGCCGTACGATCTGTCGCTGGTGGAAGGCTCCATCACCACGCCCCACGATGCGGAACGCATCCACCAGGTGCGAAAGGCCTCGAAGTTTCTGGTGACGATCGGCGCCTGTGCCACAGCCGGCGGGATTCAGGCATTGCGTAACTTTCAAGAGGTCAACGATTTTGTGAGGGTGGTGTACGCCACACCGAAATACATCTCCACACTGAAGAACTCCACCCCTATCGATGAGCATGTGTTTGTGGATTTCGAATTACGCGGTTGTCCCATCAGTAAGCAGCAACTGGTGGAAGTCATCAGCGCTTTTCTCTTTGGGCGGAGGCCAAACATTCTCAAACACAGTGTTTGCCTGGACTGTAAGCGCCAGGGGTTGCCCTGCGTGATGGTGGCGCATGGCACGCCGTGTCTCGGTCCCATAACCCAGACCGGTTGCGACGCCCTGTGCCCGCGCTACGCTCGTGGATGTTTTGGCTGTTTCGGCCCGATGGAAACCCCGAACACCTTCAGACTTGGCGAACGGTGGACGGAAATGGGTGTTGGGGAAATTGACGTGATGCGTGCCCTGCGGACGTTCAATGCACACGCGGATGAATTTCGCAAAGAGAGTTTGATGTATGAGCACAAAAACCATCAAAGTTGACTACCTCGCGCGGGTTGAAGGCGAGGGGGCTCTATACATAAAGCTGAAACAAAACCAGCTCGCGGATGTCAAATTGAAGATTTTCGAGCCGCCGCGGTTTTTCGAGGCTTTCTTGCGCGGGCGAGACTTTCGCGAGGCCCCGGACATCACCGCGCGCATCTGCGGAATCTGTCCCATTGCCTATCAGTTAGGGGCCTCACAGGCTATGGAAGATGCGTGTGGAGTCGAAGTGAATGGCCCGTTGCGCGCGTTGCGCCGGCTCATCTATTGTGGAGAATGGATCGAGAGTCAGGTCCTGCATGTGTACATGCTGCACGCCCCGGATTTTCTCGGCTATCAGGATGCCATTCGGATGGCAAAGGATCATCCAGACATTGTGCAGCGCGGACTCAGGATGAAGAAAATCGGTAACCAGATCATGACCTTGCTCGGCGGCAGGGAAATCCATCCCATCAACCTACGCGTGGGTGGGTTTTACAAATTACCAATCAAGTCTGAGCTCGAAACCCTGCTTGAAGAGCTGAAGTGGGGGCTGGACGCAGCGTTGGCAACCGTTAAGTGGGTGGCGGCTTTGCCCTTTCCTGAATTTGAGCAGGATTATGAGTTTGTGGCCCTGCGCCATCCAGACGAATATGCTATCGTCGAAGGGCGGTTGGTCTCGAACAATGGCATGGACGTCCCCATCAGCGACTACGACAATCATTTGAAAGAAGAGCACGTGCAGCACTCGACTGCTCTGCACACCAGAGTAAATGGCCGCGATGCGTGCTTCGTTGGCCCGCTTGCCCGCTACAGTCTGAACTTTGACAAGTTGTCGCCCATGGCGCAGGAGGCGGCACGGGAAGCCGGCCTGGAACCCACCTGCCAAAATCCGTTCAAAAGCATCATTGTCCGCAGTGTGGAAACGCTTTACGCGTTTGAACAGGCCATTCGCATTGTTGAGAGTTACGAGCAGCCCGAAAAGCCGGCTGTGGATGTGCAGCCGCGTGCGGGCACGGGTTACGGTTGCACCGAAGCGCCGAGGGGAATATGCTACCACCGTTACACCATCGATGACGACGGCAACATCCAGGACGCCAAAATCGTGTCCCCAACGGCCGTGAACCAGAGAACCATCGAGCAGGATCTGTGGCGCTACATTCCGCAAAACCTCGACCTGCCGGATGACAAGCTGCAGTGGCAGTGCGAGCAGGCCATCCGCAATTACGATCCCTGCATCTCGTGTTCGACCCATTTCCTGAAGCTGGAGGTGGAGCGCGAATGAATGCTGAGAGCGACTTCTCCCGGGAAACGAGCGCTCGCGTCGCATCAAACCAGCGTGCGAACGTCTCCTTCATCGGCGTGGGCAATCGCTACCGCCGCGACGATGGTGTGGGGCCGGAGATGGTCGAAAGGCTTGCCGCCCGGAGGCTTCCCCAAACCCGGTCGCTGCACGCGACCGGTGAAGGCGCGAAACTGCTTGAAATGATGAAAGGGCGGGAGGTCGTGTATCTGTTTGATGCGGTGTGTTCAGGTGCCCGACCGGGGAGCATTTTCCGTTTCCAGGCGCCCAAGCAAACGGTGCCGGCGCGATTTTTCAGCTACTCGACGCACGCATTCAGTGTGGCCGAGGCCATCGAATTGGGTCGCACTTTGAATCAGCTACCGCGCCAACTGATCGTTTACGGCATCGAGGGTGAGGACTTCGGCGCCGGTCTCGGTCTCTCAAAAGAAGTCGAGATTTCGGTTGATGGCGTGGTCAAAAGCGTTTTGGCTGAGTTAGGGGCCTTGGGAAAGGCCGGCAGTGATCAGGGGCATTTTATTTCATGTGGGCGCATGGAATAGCTTGCTTTTTGTTTCTTGTTTGCTATATTGGTGAATTGAAAATTGGAAGAATAGAAAATGAAAACGCACTTTTGTTTACCGGCCAATAATGAAATTAATGGACGACCAGTTCGCATTATTGACCATTATTGCAACAAACACGCCGGGCGTTGGCTCGTGCGACAAATAAATTTGATCGGGAGCTTAAAATGAGAAATGAAAAAAACTTCAAAATGATCGACGGCAACGAAGCCGTTGCACATGTGGCCTATCGCACGAATGAGGTGATCGCCATTTACCCCATCACCCCTTCTTCTCCCATGGGTGAGTGGGCGGACACCTGGTCGGCCGCAGGCACGCCGAACATTTGGGGGACGGTTCCCATGGTGGTGGAAATGCAAAGCGAAGGCGGCGCGGCCGGTGCGGTTCATGGCGCGCTCCAGGCCGGCTCTTTGACCACCACTTTTACCGCCTCGCAGGGGCTTTTGCTGATGATTCCAAATATGTACAAAATTGCTGGAGAGCTGACCCCGACGGTGTTTCATGTGGCGGCCCGCTCCATTTCCGCGCAGGCGCTGTCGATTTTCGGAGACCACAGCGACGTCATGTCCACCCGTTCTACCGGCTTTGCGCTGCTGGCCTCGGCATCGGTGCAGGAAGCCATGGATTTTGCGCTCATCGCTCAGGCCGTGACCCTGGAAGCACGCATTCCGTTTTTGCACTTCTTTGACGGCTTCCGCACCTCCCACGAAGAAGCTAAAATCGCCATGTTGTCGGAAGATGACATGCGAGCCATGATCGACCTCCAGCGGATTCATGAGCATCGCGCCCGGGCGCTTTCTCCAGATCATCCCGTGATTCGAGGTACCGCACAAAATCCGGACGTCTATTTTCAGGCACGGGAGACCGTGAATCCCTACTATCAAAAATGTCTGGAAATCACCCAAATTGTCATGGATAAATTCGCCGGACTGACCGGTCGCGCTTACCATTTGTTTGATTATCATGGCGCAGCGGACGCGGAAAAAATCATCGTGTTGATGGGCTCCGGATGTGAAACCGCCCATGAAACAGTGGATTATTTAGTGGAAAAGGGTGAAAAAGTCGGCGTGTTGAAAGTCCGCCTATATCGGCCTTTTGATTGCCAGCGTTTCCTGGAAGCCCTGCCCGCCACCACCAATGCCATCGCTGTGCTCGATCGCACCAAAGAGCCGGGGAGCTCTGGTGAACCGTTGTACCTTGATTGCATCAACGCCATTCAGGAAGGGATGAACAACGGTTGGGGCAATTTGAGCCGCTGGCCCAAAATCATCGGCGGCCGCTACGGCCTGTCGTCCAAAGAATTTACGCCTGCCATGATCAAGGGTATTTATGATCATTTGAGTGAAAGGGAGCTAAAAAATCATTTCACCATCGGCATTCATGACGACCTCACTCACTCGAGTCTGGACTACGATGCCGAATTCTCAGTGGAGCCGGACAACGTCATCCGCGCCATGTTCTACGGTCTGGGTTCCGACGGCACCGTAGGCGCTAACAAGAACACCATCAAGATCATCGGTGAAAAAACCGACAACTACGCGCAGGGTTATTTCGTTTATGATTCCAAAAAAGCCGGCGCCATTACCGTGTCTCACCTGCGGTTTGGCCCGCAGTGCATTCGCTCAACTTATTTAGTCAGCCGGGCGAATTTTGTCGGCTGCCACCAGCCGATTTTTCTCGAACGCTACGACATGCTGAAAAACATCGTGCCCGGCGGCACTTTTCTGTTGAACACACCGTACAGTGCCGATGAAATATGGGAGCATCTGCCCCGGGCTTTTCAACAGGAGCTATTTGATAAAAAGTTAAAGTTTTATGTCATCAACGCCAACAAAGTCGCCAAAGAAAGCGGTATGGGCAACCGCATCAACACCATCATGCAAGTCTGCTTTTTTGCCATCTCCGGCATTTTACCTAGAGACGAAGCCATTTCTGCCATCAAAAATTCCATTCAGGAAACGTACGGTAAAAAGGGCGATGAAATCGTGCAGATGAATTTAAAAGCCGTGGACAACACCCTGTCAAATTTGTTTGAAGTGGCACTTCCCGATAAGATCAACGGGAAAATGGACATGCCGCCGCCGGTTTCTGACCAGGCGCCGGAATTTGTGGTGAACGTGCTCGGTAAAATAATCGCCGGCCACGGGGACGATCTGTCGGTGAGCGCCCTGCCCGCGGATGGCACCTACCCTTCTGGTACTGCCAAATGGGAGAAACGAAATTTGGCGATGGAAATTCCCGTGTGGGACGAAGAGGTTTGTATTGAATGCGGTAAGTGCGCTATGGTGTGCCCGCATGCGGTCATTCGCATCAAAGCGTACGATGAAAAATACCTGGAAAACGCCCCGCCGACTTTCAAGGCGTGTGATATTCGAGATCGCGATTTAAAGGGCCTGAAGTACACCATTCAGGTGGCGCCGGAAGATTGCACCGGCTGCGGAATTTGTGTGGATATTTGCCCGGCGAAAAATAAATCCGAAACCCGGCTCAAAGCCATTAACATGCGTCCGCAAAAACCGATTCTGGAACTGGAACGCGAAAACTGGGATTTCTTTTTAACCATCCCCGAAATGGATCGACGCCAGATCAATGTTGGCAAGATTCGGCAGCAACAATTTCAGGAGCCGCTGTTCGAATTTTCTGGCGCCTGCGCTGGCTGCGGCGAAACCCCCTACGTCAAATTGGTCACGCAGTTGTTTGGCGACCGCACACTGGTGGCCAATGCCACCGGGTGTTCTTCCATTTACGGCGGCAACCTGCCAACCACTCCCTGGACCAAAAATGCCGAAGGCCGCGGGCCGGCCTGGTCCAATTCTTTGTTTGAAGACAACGCCGAATTTGGACTGGGATTTCGGTTGGCTATCGACAAACAAATTGATCAGGCCTCGGAGCTGCTGCAGAAATTTGCAGGCCAGGTGGGCCAGGATCTTGCGGGCGCCATTCTGAACGCAGAGCAAAAAGACGAGGCGGATATTTATGAACAGCGACAAAGAGTGGCAGCCTTAAAGGAGAAACTTCAATCGCTGCTGGCCGAGGCCAGGGACGAAAAATCGGAGCTGCAGTCGTTGTTAAATTTATCTGACATGCTGGTCAAAAAGAGTGTCTGGATTATGGGCGGCGATGGCTGGGCCTATGACATCGGTTTCGGAGGTCTGGATCACGTCCTGGCCAGCGGCCGCAATGTCAACATTCTGGTTCTGGACACAGAAGTTTATTCAAACACCGGCGGTCAAACTTCCAAAGCCACGCCGCGTGGGGCGGTAGCGAAATTTTCTGCCGGCGGCAAACCATCACCTAAAAAAGACCTGGGGTTGATCGCCATGACGTATGGAAATGTGTACGTGGCGCGGGTGGCCATGGGCGCCAAGGATGAACACACGTTGAAAGCGTTCCTGGAGGCCGAAGCTTACAACGGACCGTCCCTCATCATTGCGTATAGCCATTGCATAGCGCACGGCATCAACATGGAAACGGCCATGCAGAATCAAAAAGCTGCGGTGGATTCCGGCCAGTGGCTGCTCTATCGCTACCATCCCGAACGGGAAAAATTGGGCGAAAATCCGCTGCAATTAGATTCCCGCCGACCACGAATTCCGGTTGAAGAATATATGTACATGGAAAATCGCTTTAAGATGCTGAAAAAAAGCAAACCGGTGGACGCAAAGAGGATGCTCGCGGAGGCGCAAGAGGATGTGAACATGCGCTGGAAATTTTATGAATACCTGGCGCAGCGGGATTTCAAAGCGGAAGATTAATGGCGCTGTGGAGCGGTTTGGATTTCTTCACACGGCTTGAAATCGAGGAGTGTGTCGGGAAATACATATTTCCAACATCAAATAACCATTGGAAAGGGAGGTAACGAATGGATTTATCCACCAATTATTTAGGCATGAATCTGCGCACCCCGTTGGTGCCGTCCGCTTCGCCGCTTTCTGAGGAAATCGATAACATCAAAATGATGGAAGACGCGGGTGCGGCCGCAGTGGTCCTGCAGTCTCTTTTTGAGGAGCAGATCATTCTGGAAACCCATGAATTGCATCATCACCTCACCCACGACACCCACAGCCATGCAGAATCTCTGAGTTATTTCCCGGAGCCGGATACCGTGGTTTTGCGTGCAGAAGAATACCTGGAGCACCTTCGCAGCGCCAAAGAAGCGGTGAAAATTCCGGTCATCGCGAGCCTGAACGCGCACACCGAGGGCGGCTGGTCGGAATATGCCCGCTACCTCCAGGACGCCGGTGCCGATGCGCTGGAGCTGAATATCTATTACATCCCCACCGACATGAATCTCACCGGCCGGCAGGTGGAAGACACCTACCTCGATATTCTGAAGGCAGTAAAATCGGTGGTGGAAATTCCGGTTGCGGTTAAATTGAGTCCGTTTTTCAGCAACTTCGCCAACATGGCCCGGCGTTTCGATGAGGCCGGCGCCGACGCGCTGGTGTTGTTTAATCGGTTTTATCAGCCGGACATCGACCTCGACAATCTGGAAGTGACCCCGCATATACTTTTGAGCACACCTCAGGCGCTGCGCCTTCCCATGCGCTGGATCGCCATTTTGTACGGCCATGTAAAAGCCGACCTCGCGGCCACCAGCGGCATCCACAAAGCGCAGGATGTTTTGAAAATGCTCATGGCCGGCGCCAGCGTCACCATGCTTTGTTCGGTGCTGCTGAAACACGGCGTGGAGCAAATCAAAGTCATCGAGCAGGAACTGCAAGCGTGGATGGAGGAGCACGAATACGAATCGGTGAAACAGATGCAGGGCAGCATCAGTCAGGTCAATTGTGAAGATCCGAGTGCTTTTGAACGCGCGCAGTACATGAAAGCGCTCAAGAGTTACAAGCATAATCATCATTAGAAACGATTGCCGCTCCCATTCGAGTGCGTGGTTTGTTGAATTTCATTTAAACCGATCGCAACATTCTTTCCGCTCAGGACGAAGCCAAAGAACATTTTCGACCGTCTCGTTAGCCAAATCCAACTGATGAAACGCCAATTGCCGTGATTTTTTTTTGGGTGGGGTGGTTAATCCGCTTATTGAGTGATTGACCGAAAAGTCCCTATTTCTTCACCCTGAGCCCTTCGACAAGCTCAGGATAAACTGCGTCGAAGGGTGATAAGCTGTTGTTTTTACGTCATGCTTCGACTCCGCTCAGCATGAAGATGCTCGTTTTCGGTCAATCACTATTTAGGCATCCACTCTGTCCGTGAATGCGATTTCAGGCGCCATGCTAACCGATTTAAAAACTTCAGAAATTTTAAAATTGATTATTAATAATTTCTTTTTAAATTAATCAACAATTCCAAATCCCCAAAAGTTTTCATCACTAAGTAGCAGGAATTTATGGTAACATTAGCAGAAATACGTTCCGCTCAAAGTGAGCTGCCCGCTGAAATTGTACGGACGCCGCTGTTGTATTCTCACGATCTGTCGTCAAAACTCGGCAACGCCATTTATCTGAAGGCTGAAAATTTACAGGTTACCGGTTCGTATAAAGCCCGGGCTGCGTTTACGATTTTGAATCATTTGAGTCCTTCACAAAAACAAAAAGGCGCGGCCATCTCATCTTCAGGGAATTTTGCGGGCGCGTTTGCCTTTATGGGAACGTTGCTGGGTGTGCCCACCTCGGTGGTGGTGATGGAAAAAACCGCGCCATTCAAAGTGGAAAAAACGCGACGATACGGGGCGGAGATCGTCCTGTGTGAAAATCGTTTTGAAGCGCGCTGGGAGACCCTGGATCGATTGCAGGAGGAGAGAGGCATCGCGGCCATCAACACCTTTGAAGCACCGCAAGTGGTGGCGGGGCACGGTACCATCGGGCTGGAAATCATGGAGGCGCTCCGGCACGCCGAATACATTTTGGTGCCCATCAGCAGCGGCGGTTTGTTGGCCGGAGTGGCCACGGCTGTGAAAGAAATCAATCCTCAAGTAAAAGTGATTGGCGTGCAGCCGCAGGGCTCCAACGCCATGTATCTTTCATTCCAAAAAAATGAACTGCAAACCATCGCGACGGTGGACACTATTTGCGACGCCCTGGTGGCCACCACCCCCGGCGCTTTGCCTTTTAAACATGTGCAAAAATATGTGGACGAGGTGGTATTAGTTTCCGATGACAGTGTGCGTCAGGCGGTTGCTCTGCTGTTCGAAAGCGCGAAACTGGTGGTGGAGCCCTCTGGGGCCGTTGGAATCGCCGCGCTTTTATCGGAGACGGTGACGGTGCGCAAGAAAAAAGTCGTCGCGCTGTTGAGCGGAGGAAATGTTTCCCGGGCGAATTTCCAGAGGATGCTGGATTCCACTTGAGCGGCACAGGTGCTTTGAACCACTGTAATTTCTTTGAGCAGATAAAACATTTCCTGGATTATTCGTATAAGTAAACTACACGATTTCAATTTTCGAAAATTTCTATTTTTCAGGAGCTTTATATGAATTATTCTGAAGCGCTGTCTTTTACTTTTAAGGATGAATCCTGGTTGAAAAAAATGGCTATCGGCGGCCTCTTTGGGTTTATGAGCATGTATGCGGGCCTGCTTTTTATTTTTGGATTTTTTCTGGTAGGATATTATGTGGGCGTCCTGAGAAATGTCATGAATGAGGAGGAAACGAGTTTACCCGAATGGAGCGACATGAGCAAGATATTTGTGGATGGCGTCATGGGTAGTGTGATTTTCCTGATTTATTTTATCGTCATCGGCGGCCTCTGTGCCTTGTTCATCATTCACGTCGCTTCCAACCACTACATGGCGGAGGTTGAACAAGTTAGCTTGATCGTGTTTATTTCCGTCGCCACGTTTATTGCCCTGACGTTTTTCATCAATTTTGGACTCACTCAGTATGCCGCCACTGAAAATTTCGCCTCCGCTTTCAGCCTCGCCGGCTTGATCAATATTTTAAGAAGCCATTTTGGAGACTTCATCGCGATCATTATTTTTTCCATTATTCTAAACGGCATTCTGCTTTGTGCGGGATTGGTTATTTTTGCCCCGATCACCAATTTCTGGGGCATGTTGATTCAGGCACATCTGTTCGGTCAATATGCCAGAGAAATTAAGATATCCACCCAAGAACACGTTCAGGTTGCGTAAAATGCCTGTTGGTGAACCGCCCTTCATCTATGAAATCCAAAACGGTTCGAATGACCAGCTTCTCATCTCCGGAGGGTTCGGTGTGGGGCTGGAAACGGGAAATCGAATTAGAATTTTTGACAGAGATCGTACAGCAAAACCATCTTGAAAACACCAGCGCGCTGCACTGCCAGATTTTTTCCAACATTCAGGAGTTCACCAGCCATTCCCATCAAACCGACGACATAACTGTTGTGGTTGGAAAAGTCGAATAAATGTGTTAAATTACTCACTTCAATCCGCTTATACTTAGTCCAGGTAAAAAAAAGATGAACGAATCGATCAAAATGTGGAAGATTTCATGGTTGCTGCTGCTGGGGCTGTTTACCCTCCTCTACATCGTTTCTTCCACAGTGGTCGATGTGTATTACCTTATTTCGGAACCCGTCGCCGGAATGACTTTAGTGCATTATCCAAAAACCGGACAAATGGAGATCCAGAGTGTGATTCCGAAAAGTCCGGCCGATTTTGCCGGTCTGCGAAAGGGCGATATTCTACTGAAAATCAACGACTACGATATTCGCAATTACGAAGATCAGGAAAAAGCCTACAAAGATATCCAAATCGGTGATCTGGTTGAATTATTCATTCAGCGGGATGCGGCGGAGCGCAGACTAACCTTTCGTGCCGAAAGAAAAATAAAAGTTTATACCAGCTCCATTTTCATGGGTCTGCTGCCGGGTATGGTTTTCTGTTACAGCCTGTGTTTGATCGGCCTGTTTGTATTGTTGAAAAAAATGGAAGATAAAACCGCCCGTTTGTTTTACATCATGGTTTTGCTCTGGGCGCTGGCCATGTGGGGGGCGTACCCCTTTGGGTCACAAACGTTAATAAACAAGGTGCCGTTGTGGCTGCGCTGGATAAGTTTGACTTTCTGGCCACTGGCAGTTGGACTGCTACTGCATTTTGCTTTGATTTTTCCGGTGGAAAAAGAGGCGTTTATCAAACATCGAAAAAAGTTTTTTTTCCTTTGCTACGGTTCGTTGATCTTGATCATTCCCATCATGTTATATGAAACTTCCAGCATTTACTTGCCCGAAGCGGCCGTCAAATTCAGCTGGGGCATGTGGTTCACGGTGAATTTTTCAGTGGCGCTCACCATGCTGGGCAGATACTGTAAACTGGCGCTAAATCCGCGCCTGGCAAATCAGACCCGCATCATTTACCGCGGCACTATGCTGACGCTGGTGATACCCATCGGCATTTATTTCTTACCGCAAACTCTTTTCAATACATCCCTGCCATATTCAGAATACGTGTTGTTGCTGGTGGTATTCTGGCCGATGATTTTAGCGTATGCCATCATCAAGCATCGCTTTATGGATATCAATTTTATCATCAAGCGCGGCCTGGCTTACGCATTGCTATCTGGTTTTTTAGTGGCGGCTTATTTTCTGTTCGTGGTGGGCGCCGGTAAACTGGTGTTGTTTCTGACCGGCTCGCGCAGTCAGATCGTGACGATTGTGGCCACCCTTTTGATTGCTGCTTTGTTCAATCCCGTCAAAAATAGAATCCAGCATTTCATCGAAAAGCGCTTCTTTCCCGCACGTTTTAGTTATCGGGAAGCTGTGAGGAGATTTCGGCATCAATTGGTGAACGTGGTGGACTTGCAAAAACTGCAGAAGCAATTGTACCAATTTCTGACTCAAACCATGCAAATTCACACCATTGATTTTTTATGGAAAGAGGAAATCAGCGGGATGTTTAAACCACAACTTTTAGCGGCGCAGGTTTCGCCAAATTCTACCACGTTTTCAGGTAAAGATGCGGTCATAAAATATCTCGCCCGCAAAAAACAGCTTGTGGATCTTTCGCCGCTGCAAGAAGAGCTCGATTTGTCAGCGGACGAGCAAAATCGCTGGCGCCAGTTGAAAACCGAGATCATCCAACCCTTGATCTCCAAGGGTCAGCTCGTGGGCCTGATCAGTCTGGGAGAGAAAGAAAACCTGGAACCGTTTTATAAAGAAGATATCGAGCTGCTGGAAACCCTGGGCGACCAGCTCAACATTTCGCTGGAAAACGCTTTGTTGACGGAAGAACTACGTGAGCAGGAGCGATTAAAGAAAGAGTTGGAAGTGGCGCGTCAAATTCAGCTGAGCTCTCTTCCGCAAAAGGATCCCGAAGTGGACGGTCTGGATATCAGCGGCGTGTCCATTCCGGCCCTGGAGGTGGGCGGCGATTACTATGATTATTTTCAATTGCAAGATGGCCGATTTGGGGTGGTGGTGGGCGATGTCTCTGGCAAAGGGACTTCGGCCGCACTGTACATGTCGCAGTTGAAAGGCATCATCAAAACCGCGTCCAAGTTTTACAAATCACTAAAAGATTTAATGAAGGAAGTCAACGCCATCACCTTTCATAACATCGGCGAGCAGTCGTTCATTACCCTCACCTGTGGCGCTTTCGACCCGAAGTCAAGAAAATTTCAAATGGTGCGGGCCGGCCATTTGCCCTTGATCTATTATTCAGTAAAAAACAAAGCCTGTCAGCAAATCATACCGAAAGGCATCGGCGTGGGGTTGGATCGCGGGCAAATTTTTGATCAGGAATTGGAAGAGGTAGAGTTTAAATTTCAGCGCGGCGATGTTTTTCTGTTTTATTCGGATGGCATCGACGAAGCACGCAATGCCAAAGGGGATGAATTCGCCAGCCGCTCCATAGAAAAGTTGGTGGTGGAAAACGGCTGCGAAAACGCCTTGGCGTTGCGGGATAAAATTCTATCCTCCGTCAGACAGTTTTCGGGTAAATCGACCCAGGACGACGATATGACGCTGGTGGTGGTGAAAATCGTTTAGCTGCACGAAAGGTGTGGAACAAAAATCAATTGGAAACGACAGATTGTCCAATGGAAAATTCCAATAAAATTACAGTTGAAGTCAAAAACGTCAACAAATCCTACGGCGATTTAAAGGCCGTGGATAATCTGAGTTTTACTGCTTGCAAAGGCGAAATATTTGGACTGCTGGGTCCCAACGGCGCGGGTAAAACCACCACGCTGGAAATGATTGAGGGCCTGCGTAAACCCGATGCGGGTGAGCTTTACATCGACGGTTTCAATGTGCAAACCGAGCTCAAAAAAGTCACCGAAGTCATCGGCGTGCAGTTGCAGTCCACGTCCATTTACAACAAAATAAAAATCATCGAAGCGCTGAAGCTGTTTGGCGGCTATTACAAAAAACGGCGTTCTTCACAGGAGCTGTTAGAGCTGGTGGCGCTGGAAGACAAAAAAAACAGCTACCACCAGAACCTTTCTGGCGGTCAACAGCAACGCTTTGCTCTGGCGCTGGCGCTGGTGAACGACCCCAAAGTGGTCTTTCTGGATGAACCCACCACCGGCCTGGATCCACAGGCCCGTCGAAATCTCTGGGACATCATCACCAAAATGAAAACAGATGAAAAGACCGTGATTTTAACCACCCATTACATGGAGGAAGCGGAACGCCTGTGCGATCGCATCGCCATCATGGACCACGGCCGTAAAATCGCAGAAGGGACCCCTACCGAATTGATCGCTTTGTTAAAAGTGGAGAGTTGTCTGGAATTCAGCGCCAACGGCGTGTTTCAGATAGATGAATTACAGCGGCTGCCTGCGGTGACCAAAATGTTGACCAAAGGCGATAAAGTGGAGCTGTTTTCAAAAAATGCGCACACGTCACTGGTCAGCCTCGTCGAAATGTCTAAGGCGAAAAAATTTGAAATAAAAGACCTGCATGTGCGTCGTCCCACTCTGGAAGATCTGTTTCTTGAATTAACCGGCAGGAGTTTGCGGGAATGAAATTCAAAATGCTGTTAGGCCAGCTCAACCTCGAGATGAAACTGTTTTTGCGCGACCGGCAGGCGGTTTTCTGGACCTTCTTTTTTCCGGTTTTTCTGGTGCTTTTGTTTGGCTATATTTTCAGCAAACCCGATTCTATCAAATTTAGTGTCGGTCTGGTGGATGAAGATCAGTCCCGGCAGTCGCAGCAACTGGTGGCCGCGCTGGAAAAGATCGGCGTCTTGAAAATTGAAAAGGGCGACAAAGCCAGCATGCTGCAAAAACTTCAGGAAAACAATAAAAATTTAGCCATTGTGATTGGGCGCGGCTACGAAGATTCGCTCAAAAGCGGCAGCGCCACAATCGAAATTCTCTACGATCAATCCCAAGGGCAAATTCTGCAGGTGGTGGTTTCCATTTTAAAGCAGCTGGTGGATGAAATCAACTGGTCGATTTTGCAAACGCGGCCGCCGATTCAAATCGTGCAGCGCGCGGTGCAAGCCGAGCAGAAAGATACGCGCTACATCAATTTTTTGCTGCCGGGCGTCATCGGCATGAGCGTGGTTTCCACCTGTTTGTTTTCCATCGGTATGGTGGTGGTGGCATACCGCGAAAAAGGTAAGCTCAGGAGATTGTCGGTCACGCCCCTGCCGAAGTCCATTTTTATCGCAGGCCAAATTTTGAATCGTTATTTCATCGTGTTGGTGCAGGCGGCGCTGCTGATTGCCATCGGTGTTTTGCTTTTCAAAGTACACATGGTGGGAAAATCGGTTGATTTTCTGCTGGCTCTGACCGTGGGCATGTTTGCTTTCATCGCACTGGGTTTTTTTATCGCCAGCATTGCTAAAACCACGGAAACCGCATCGGGTATCGCCAACACGCTTTTCCTGCCGATGATTTTTTTAAGCGGCGTCTATTTTTCGGTGGACGGCATGCCGAAATTCCTGAAACCGCTGGTGGAGTTTTTGCCGCTAACGCACCTGGTACGCGCCATTCGCTCCATTTTCACCAACGGCCTGACGTTTTTGGACGTTCTGCCGCAAATGGCCATTCTAACCGTCTGGATGATTTTATGTTTTTCTATTTCAGTTAAACTGTTTAAATGGGAATAATCCAACAATTCGTTTCGTTCTTTGTACTTTAATTGCAGGAGGAATTTTCTTTCACTAAAAACAATAGATTCTGACTATTACCGGTCTTTCTATTTCTGAAAACACATTTACCTGCCATATTGATCTTTCCACTCTTCATGATGTCTGTCAGGAACCAGCGGTTCCTGAAAACTGAAAAACCGCAGTTGAGCTGTCCTCCTTCGAATCGGTTTATGTCACTTCTGAATGCGCGTTTTTTGCTCCATCAATTGCTGAATTTTTAGCACTCCATTTTCTCTTGAAAAAAATATTGAGAGTTTACGAAAGGCTCTCGTGTCTATTAAATAAAGGTAAAGGGATTTATTATGCCTGTTTGTTCAGGCGCAAATGTGAGGTGATTTAAATGTGGTGTAAAAAGCTTGTACTACCCGTGCTCTTTTATTTGGCAGGTTCATTTGCGCAGGGAGGCGCTTTTCAAGAAGACGAAATCATCGTGCCGGCATCAAAAATGAAATTCTCCCGAAACGTCACCGCGGTTGAAGATCATGTCGTCATCTGGGGATTGGGTAAGCATCGCTACGCGCATATTTCTCATCCGTTCTCGGCAATTGCGTTTACAAAATTCGCCGTATCGGTGGAGGTCGCTGCAGATACGGCGGCAAATCGATGGCCCAATGTGGCAATAGCCTTAAATGATTCCAGCAATCTGCAAATTGAAAAAACCGTGAACTCGCTTGATTGGCAGTGGCTTGAGCTGGGAACCTACCGAACCGGCGGTCAGGATTCGCTGCTCTACTTCGTATTTACCAACGACTTCCATCGAAAGAAGAAGAACCAGGATTTAAATCTGAAGATTCGGCGAATTAAATTTATTTCAAAAGAGGAGGACACAATCAATGATCAGGTTAAAGAGGTGGCCTTTTCAGAGCTGCGTTTTTCAAACAAGGTGACTCTGGAAGACGACCATCTCGCTATTTGGGGCATGGGCAAAAATAAATTCGCCTGGGCCGGCTACCCGCTTGCGGAGGTGCCGTTTGACCACTTTGAAATCGAAGCCGAAGTCCATGGGGATTCTGCAGATGGACGCTGGCCGATTCTGGGTGTGGCGCTGCACGATTCCAGTCAAGTGCAAAAGCAAATTGCGGTGCGTTCAAACCAATGGCACCAGTTGCATTTAGGCCAGTATTCAAAATCTCAGGGGAATTCGCTGATCTATTTTCTTCTGCTCAACGATTATTTCAACCCGGAGAAAAATCACGACATCAATTTGTACATCAAAAAAGTGGTTTTTAGAGCCGTGCAGGTGGATTCCAAACTTGTTCGTGTAAGCTGGAATCCCAACACCGAGTCTTTTTTGGGCGGATACATGGTACATTTTGGCACCCGCAGCGGCCACTACACCCGTCACATCGATGTCGGATTAAAAACCGAGCTGCGCATCAAGCTGCCGGTGAATAGCCGATATTATTTTGTGGTCACGGCCTACGAATCCCGGTACAAAGCCGAAAGCCTGCCTTCCGCTGAAATTGTGTTGAATCTTGAAAGCCCGGCTTCTTCGATCAAGAGTGCAAAAAAAGCCGTCGGCTATTCGAAAAAAACCGAACGCGCTGTTTTGCAGACGGAGCAACCGGAATTTTCTGTGGCGCAAAATTACCCCAATCCATTTAATCTGAACACGCGGATTGCTTATTCGCTGCCGCAATCTTACACGGTCAGGATGGAAGTGTTCAATTTACGGGGTCAAAGAGTGCGCACGCTTTTAAATGACAAACCCCATGCCGCCGGAGATTTTACGGTCTCCTGGTTCGGTAAAAACGATGACGGACAGTCTGTGGCCAGCGGCATATATTTCTACAAATTGCAGGCAAGTGATTTTGTGCAAATACGAAAAATGCTGCTGGTACAGTGAGATTTTTTTGCTCCATGTCGATAAATGTGGCTGAAGTGGATTTGTTAGCCACGGACTGACACAGCACCGCAAAGCCATAAATCACAAATTACAAATGGTCAAATTCCAAATAAATATCAAGGATCAAATCACAAAATCGAACATTGCGGTGAAGGTAATTCTTACGAACAATCAAGGCGGAACTGTCTCTTTGGAATTATTGAATTGTCATTTGCGTTTATTTGAGAATTGTATTTTTGAGAAATGGCATTTTTCTTGAGTTTTTGAGCGGATTCTGGCTGCAAAATATCTGTACAGTGTGAATGCAATTGACGATGATGCGCGAAGGGCGCAGAGGTTCGCAGAGATTTTAGTTTCAAAAAGCGAAAAACATGATGACCAACCCAAACGACCAAACTGATGGTTACTATTTTAACTATTTTTTTCTTTGCGGTCCTCTGTGCCTTCGGTGTTCTCTTCGTTTTACATTATGATTACGGCCCCTGGCTGCGCTGGCTCCATCCGTGGCTTATTTTTTTTAGAAAAGACCCCCTCAAATCAACAGGTACAGATTTTTATTGCATTTCATCAAATTATTAACTTTATTAAATAACATTCCCTGACTACCTTGCAACGATTTTGACGATTGGCACGGAAAGAATCTGAACTAACCCGAGAAAAATTTCATCGACCTATTAAATGTGGACGATTTCACCGAGTAATCCCGGTCACGTTGTGAAAATAATTTGATTTTCGAAGAACCCATCGCATTGTGAGCTGCTATTAGATAACTGAGTGAGAGCTTACTAAGACGACCACCGTCGAGCCAGCTCAGGAAACTTTACAACTTATTTATGGCTATCTGGTATTTTGCTTACCGTACAGTCTGTTACTAAATCAGATATTCATGACGAGGGTTTCTACATGACTTAAATCAAAACGATTCTGGCTTTAAAAAATGTTGGCCAGGCAGGTCTCTTTTAAGACACACCCGTTTGGGCCGCCCACTTTGATTTTCGGTAATCTTCAACCTACATTTGTGAAAATAACCCTTGTTACAATGCAGCATTCCCACCGATGATGGTTTTACAGAGAGGTCTTCGACCAAACAAAAAAGATCGCCTGAGAGAAAATGCGTAAACTCAGACACTAACGTGGTAGGTAGATCTTACTTTTTAAGGCACAGAATAAATTCAGGTAATTGTGGGAGAATACTCATGCGAGTAAAAAATTTTTCACTGATTGTGTTTGGGATCATTTATTGTGGGATGGTCCAAACCCCCGTTGCAGCTTTTCAGGAAACCGTGGTCCACGCCTCAAAAATGCGATTTTCAAGAAACGTCACCGTAGTGGACGATCATGTGGTGCTCTGGGGGATGGGGCCGCAGCGTTATGCCTGGGTGGCCTATCCGCTGTCAAAATTAAACTTTGCCTCCTTTCGTATCGATGTGGAAGTGAGCGCAGACACGGCTGCCAATCGCTGGCCCAAAATTGGCGTGGCATTCAACGATTCCAGCCGCCTGTTTGTGGAGGAAACCGTGACCTCAACCGATTGGTACGAGCTCTCTTTGGGGCAATTCTCTCCAACCGTAAACGATTCCGTAGTGTATTTAGTGTTCACCAACGATTACATAAATCGCCGCAAACAACAGGATTTGAATTTAAGAATCCGAAACGTCGTTTTTCATGCGGTCACGCAGGATTCGCAATCAGTGCGTATAAGCTGGGATGAGAACAACGAAGATTTTGTGAAGGGCTACCGCATTCATTATGGCGTGCAGCCCCGCAATTATACACATCACCAGGACGTGGGCATGACCACCGAAAAAATCCTTACACTGCCCACTGGCTGGACTTACTATTTTACCGTGAGCGCTTACGGGCCTTCTAATCGAAATGAGAGCGAATATTCGGATGAAGTGACGATTAAACTGCAGAAATCAAATTCACTATCCACGGGGTACACAGAAAGAAGCATCGATTGTGATATCGATGGCAACGGCGTGATCGATCTTTCTGATTGGCTGGCGTTTCGTGCCAGTTTGAACTCGGTTAGCGGCGAGCCCCGGTTCAATCAAAAAGCCGATTTTAACGGCGACGGAAAAATCGATGACCAGGATCAAGCGCAGGCAAGTGCATCGTGCGGTGGCCAGTGGGGTTCCAGCTCCAATTAATTGTTGATTTGACGGAGCAGCACAGCCGTGTTCGCTTGCGCCCCCATCTCTTGTCGATAATTGTTGCGATTCGGAAAGCGGCTTTTCATTTTAGATCTCTGAATCAGGGCTTCTGCAACATTATATTGCAAGTTGAGAAAATAAAGCGTCTTCTTTTCACTGTCTTTGCACGTAAAACATAGATAATTCAACAACAATATGCGCGGTCGTTTTTTCCTGTTCCGCAATTCGTTTCACCGCCATGTGTGGAGCGATATTATTTAACGATTAGTTTAGTAATTTCGCTTCTTGAAGGAAATCGTGTCGCGGCTTACACTTGCGATGAAGTCCGTATTTTAGGAGTAATCAATCATGCCAGGTTAAAATCAGGTTGGATAACTAAACTGGAGGCAGTCATGGATTTGATCAAAGTGAACGAGGAATTTCTGATACAGATCAACATCGCCCGGGCGCAAAAGGTTTTCGGATTTGCCATGTCGCTCAATTTTCCGCTGGATGCCATCGAAATTATTCAAAGCAACGGGGTACCGGATATCATCATGGGGGATTTTCTGGGGGAGCGGGCACAAGTCTTCCCGAATCTTTCAATCAACACCACAAACAATGTCGGCACGCTCTTAATCGGTTATTCCCAGGAAGGCGGCGCGCCGGAAAAAAGCGGAGATGGACACATGTTATCGATCAAAGCCAAAGCACTCAAAGAGGGTGAGCACTCCCTGGTGTGGTCTGCAAATTCCACGGTGAAAGACTCTAATCTCCAGGTTCAGTCCTGTAGTTTTGAGGATCTGGTTTTTAGAGTGGACAAAAACAATCCGGGAGTGAACGTGGTTACCATCAACATTGCAAAACCTTGAGATTGCGTGTTTTCAGTACGTTCAATTTTTCTGATAATTGCATCTAAACCACTTGAGGACAGATGTATCGCCGTGTCAAACAAAAAAGATTGCTTTCCAAAACCGTTGCACAGAGAATGAAAAAAGCCGTTTTGGATAACAGTGGAAAAGTCATGCGAGAAATTCGTGAAACTCGTGAGCTTTACCAACTCATGTTAAAATGGAGCAACGGAAAATCGTTGACCGCGACCGAAAAGAGAGCGGTCAAAGCTCAGCTCTGGGATATTTGCAAAACCATTCCCGCGCTGGCCATTTTTTTAGCGCCCTTCGGCAGTATTCTGCTGCCCATCTTGATCAAGTTTTTGCCGTTCAATATATTGCCTACCGCCTTCACTGAACAAGATTATACGCAGGAAGAAAAATAACGGGCTGGATACCGGCTGTAAAGCAATTTTGATTTGGCAAATCTCTCCGGGCACACGGCTGCACGGGAAATGATTTGTTAAAAAATTGTTAACGACTATATAGTGTCTGAACGAAAACGACCCGATCTTCCCGAAGGCCTCCTGGCCGAGGGCGAATTCCTGCTTGCCTCGGCGGGGCCTGTCCGGAGCTTTTGTCGAAGAGACACCTTCGCGAAAAGGTTCTTAAAGCGCGCATTTCTCGAATTTCCGTTCAGACACCATGTAGCCACAACCGCAGACAAACTCTCCTGAAAAATCATTGACATTCTCGGAAATTGTACTATATTTAAGACGTCTTGATACTAATTAAAACAAGTGGAGACCACTATGCCAGTGAATATTGAAGGGAAGCAATTTTATCGCACCAACGAGGCGATGAGTATCATCGGAATCAGTAAAGCCACCTGGTTTCGGTGGTTAAAGGAGAAAAAAATTAGGGATGTCAGACACAAAGATTTAAGGGGTTGGCGGCTGTTTACAGAGGAAGATATCGAGCGCATTCGTAAATACGCCAACACCATTCAAATATTGCCCGAAGATCAAAATGTGAAGGTGATTTAAAAAGATGGCCTGGATCGAAACCATTTCCGAGGACGACGCCCGGGGCAGCCTAAAACAGCAATACGATGCTGCGGTGAAACGTACGGGGCGGGTTTTTAACATCGTGAAGATTTCCAGTCTGCGGCCGGAAATCTTACGCACGTTCATGCAGCTCTATCTGAAATTGATGCAGACGCCGTCTGGGTTGAGCCGTCCGCAGAAGGAGATGATAGCGGTGGTGGTTTCGGTGTTGAATAAATGCCACTACTGAATTGAGGCACACGCAGAGGATCTGCGTCAGGTGAGCGGCAATGCCCGATTAGCTCAGCAAATTAAGAACGACTATCGCCAAGCAGAGATCGACCAGCCCACTTTGCGGATGCTGCAGTTTGTGGAAAAAACTACGTTAAACGCCAGCGCGACTCGAAGGGAGGATGTGGAAACGTTGAAAAGAACGGGCTTCTCAGATGCGGACATTTTGGAGATCACGCACATAACAGGGTTTTTTAATTATATCAACCGCCTGGCGGATGCGCTCGGCGTTGAATTTGAAGATTTTATGCTTCAAGGAAGAGGGAATTCCAAATAATGGGTGGATGCATGCAATCTTAATTTTACAACAAAGGAGGATCCCTCATGATTGAGTTTCAAGATTTCTCAGAGGAAGGCCAGATATTGGCAAAAAAAATAACCGAGAAGCTAAAGTTAATTTTGGCGTTGGCGAATTTCTATGTAGATGGCGAAAACTCGTTGAATGCCGAGGTGTTAACTAATCAGCGCGCACAGTTGATCAAAGCCCTGAAAGAGCTCGAGGTGGATTTCCAGGAATTCGTGGCGCTGTGGCGAGAATCTCAATCCGGTGTCCATTTGCACAACACTTTTGAGCCGGCACCGGTAAGCCGCACGGAACTCATTTCAAAATTTATCAAAATGGCTGTTCCCGCTGAAATGCAATCGGGCTGGAACGATGAAGATTTTTCAGGTTCCTTGCTGGTGTTTTTTGAAAACGGTAAAATCGAATCCAGTTCTTTGATTGAAAAAAAGCTTCATCATGAAGTCGATGGCGAATCCGTGCGGTTGTCTGTGCAGGAAGCGCGAAATCATACGATGAATGATAAACCCGTCAAGGTTGTGCTCGATCCTCGGGATTCGTTCACGGTGATCAAATCGCCAACCAACTCGAAAGTCCGTATTTATTTTACGCTCAAGAAACCTGAAAAAGTGATCATAAAAATTTATGATCAGCTTGATCAAATCGTTCGTCAATTCGAAAAGGAATACGAAGCAGCGGGAGAATATACGGTTGAATGGGATGGAAAAAATGACCAGGGCTTGCCGGTGGCGAAGGATCATTACTATTTTCAGCTCCAGGTGGGCAACAATTTTTCTGAAATCAAATCCATTGAGTGGACATAAAGTCGAGAAATCGCAAATTAATTATTGCAATTGAATTTCAAATTCATAAATTTGGAGTCATCAAAATCGCCGAAGTGTGAGAATTTTTTTTTGAATCGATTCAATTAATTGTATTATTTTCACGGAAGGAAAATAAAGATGAAACCCAAAACCATTGCATTTCTAATTGTTCTCGCATTGTTTTTATTTATCTTGCTGCAAAACATGGTGACGGTTCAACTAAATTTATTGTTCTGGTCCATCACCATGCCCAAGCTGGCGTTGATCATGGCCTCGGTTTTTTTGGGATGGCTGGTCGGCTGGTTCAGTCACGTTAGCTTTCAAACTAAAAAAGCCAACAAAAAATTGCGAAAGCAGACCGCAGCGGCGGAGTCGACTGCAGTAGCGGTGGAAAATACCGTCGATGGCACAGAAGCTTGATCAGCCCGACGCTCTGAATCCGTTTTCAGGCCCAGAGTTATTTGTTTCAATTTGGGCTAAATTCCAAGAATCCACTTTGACAACGTGAGCCTGCATGAAAAAATGATTTCCGTGAACAATCCCGAACAACAAAAGATCATCCAGCGGGTGATGGATGCCGGCCAGGAACACGTTTTGCACTTTTGGCCGCAATTGTCAGACGACTCCCGGCAGCAACTGCTTGCGCAAATCGCAAAAATCGATTTTCAATTGCTGCAAACTTTGAATGAACATTTTATTCAGAATGCGCAGGGAAATATCGTTCAAGGAAAACTGGAACCGGCGGAATTTACACCGATTCCCGAAACTCCGGAGGAGCTGGAGCAATTTCAACATTTTCGGGAGTTGGGGGAGCGGGCTTTGAAATCGGGACGCGTGGCAGCGTTTCTGGTGGCCGGCGGACAGGGCAGCCGGCTGGGATTTGACGGTCCAAAAGGTTTGTTTCCTTTTTCACCCATCAAACACAAAACGCTTTTTCAACTTTACGCGGAGAAAATTCTGGCGCTGTCTCAACGCTACGGAGTGGTCATTCCTTGGTACATCATGACCAGCGAAACCAACCATGAACAAACCACACAGGCTTTTGAGGTGCACGCATATTTTGGCTTGCAAGCTGAGGATGTGCAATTCTTCCGCCAGGAAATGATACCGGCGCTGAGTCCTGAGGGCAAGCTGTTTCTGGAAGAAAAAGACCGCATTTTTACCAATCCCAACGGACACGGCGGTTCGCTCTCGGCTTTGTTTAAAAGCGGCGCCCTGGCCGATATGCGCCGGCGCGGAATCGATCTGATTTTCTATTTCCAGGTGGACAATGTGCTGGTCAACATCTGCGATCCGTACTTTCTGGGGCTGCATTTACACACGCAAGCGCAGATGTCCACTAAAATCGTCAGCAAACGCGAGCCCGAAGAAAAAATGGGCGTGCTGGGCAAAATAAACGGCAAACTGGGCGTGATCGAGTACAGCGACCTTTCCGAAGAGGATAGCGCCGCTCGCAACGCCGACGGCAGCTTGAAATTCCGGGCCGGCAATCTGGCGATTCATGTTTTTGACGTGGCGTTTGTGGAAAATTTGAATCGCGGCGGCTTAAAACTGCCCTGGCACGTTGCCCACAAGAAAATTGCCTATCTGAATGAGCACGGTGTCCGGGTCATTCCTGAAGAACCCAACGGCTACAAATTTGAAACCTTTGTGTTCGATGCCCTGCAATATGCAGAGAAAACCGCAATTTTAGAAGTACCGAGGGAGTTTGAGTTCAGTCCGGTGAAAAATGCCCGCGGCATCGATTCACCGGCCACCGCCCGCCGTGATCAAATCAACGTGTTTGGCGGCTGGCTGGAGATAGCTGGACTCACGGTGCCGAGAGATGCGCAAAACAACGTCGTTGGCGACATCGAAATCAGCCCGCTTTTTGCGCTGGATGAAGCGGAATTCCTGTCGAAGATCGATCCGAATTTGAAGTTTGACGGAACCCTTTATCTTGGTTAACTTCGACAATGCTTACTCACAATTTGAAAGTAAAAATTTTGGACAATCACCAAAAGAAAACGGTGTGCGATTCTGTACAGTTATCAATTGTATGGATGGACGAGTTCAATTACCTGTAATCAGATATTTGCTAAAACGATTCAATGTTGAATTTGTAGATTCCATTACTGAAGCTGGGCCAAATTTGATTTTATCACATCAGAAAAATAACGTTTTAATTCAGTCGATTTTTGAAAAGCTGAAAAATTCCATTGAAAACCATAATTCCGTCGGAATTGCTATTGCTGGCCATCACGGTTGCGCCAAAAATCCTGCGCCACCAGGCGATCAATTTATGCAGATACAAAAGGCCATACAGTTACTTCGTCAAGAGTATGAAAATATAGAAATAATTGGATTGTGGGTTGATAAAAATTGGCAAGTCCATGAAGTTATGGAAGAAGATAAGTCAGGCGGCTAAAAAAGCGTTGCCGCGCTCCTGATCTTTCCCGCCTCTTCCCGACGCACAAGGCGGGAGAGCTTGAATGTTTGCCTTCCTATTTTCAAGATCAACAATCCAGGAATCATTTAGAATTACTTGCTCGTCCAGCCCCTCAAAAAACTCACCCGCTTTTTACAATAAGAAAATTCAGACCATTAATTGGTTCCTGGAGACTGTTAAAATGGTGCAATCCGGGCAATCGCAGTCCTGAATTTTGCTTTGCCCATGGCCAAAATAAATGGCGGCCGCAAATATTGAATTGAAATCTTTTCACTTGCAATTGTGTTTACGGATAATTATTATTTTAGCGAGACAACCTGCCACTAAATTTAACTTATTTTTTGTTGCGCCGTTTGTAACGATTTGGAAATCTCTGCATGAATAAAAAAGACATCGCCAAAATTTTAGAGGAGATCGGTGTTTTGTTAGAAATAAAAGGCGAAAATCCCTTTAAGAGCCGGGCTTATGTCAATGCCGCACGCACGCTTTTGGGGCTAAATCAGAGCGTTGAGGAATTGGTGGCATCGGGAGAAATCCGCAACGTCAAAGGCATCGGTTCGGCCCTGGCGGACAAGCTCACCGAACTGGTAACCACAGGAAAATTAGAATACTACGAGAAGCTGCGATCGTCCATGCCGGCGGGATTGCTGGAGATGACCGCCATTCCGGGCTTTGGGCCCAAAAAGATAAAAAAAGTGTACGACGAACTGGGCATCGCCAGCGTTTCTGAGCTGGAATACGCCTGCAAAGAAAATCGTCTGGTGGATTTGGAAGGATTTGGCGTGAAGAGTCAGGAGAAGATTCTGCAGGGAATTGAGTTTATCAAAAAGTACAAGGATCGTCATCTTTTCCACCACGCCGAGGCAGCAGCCCGGCCGTTATTCGAAGCGGTGGCGAATCACCCCAAAGTAAGGCGCGCTGAGTTAGCCGGCAGCTTACGCCGAAAAAAAGAAACCGTCAAAGATATCGATATCGTGGCCAGCGCCGATGAAGCAGACCACGACGAAATGATGGCTTTTTTCTGTTCGCTGCCGCAGGTGGAGGCGGTCACCGGCCAGGGTACCACCAAATCCAGCGTGGTGTTAAGCAGCGGCATCAACGCGGATCTGCGCCTGATGCCGGACAATAAATTTCCGTACATCCTGCATCATTTCACCGGCTCGGCCGAGCACAACACCGCCATGCGCAGTTTGGCTAAAAAACGGGGGATGAAAGTGAGCGAGCACGGTCTGTTCAAAAATGAAAATGAGCTCATTCCGTGCAAGAACGAAGCGGACATTTTCGCAGCGTTGGGACTGGCTTATGTGCCACCGGAGCTGCGGGAAGACACCGGCGAAATCGAAGCCGCAGCCGCTGATCAAATTCCGGATCTGGTGAAGCCAAAAAATATCCAGGGTATCCTGCACTGTCATTCCAATTTCAGCGACGGCGCCAACACCATCGAAGAGATGGCACTGGCCACGCGGGATCTGGGCTATCAATATTTCGGACTCTGTGATCACAGCCAGTCGGTGTTTTATGCGCGCGGTTTGACTCCGGAGCGGGTACGTGAGCAGCAGGCGGTGGTGGATGAGCTGAATGAAAAGCTCTCGGGCTTTAAAATATTCAAAGGCACCGAATGCGATATTTTGATCGACGGCAGTTTAGACTATCCCGATGAAATTCTGGCTGGCTTTGATTTTGTGGTGGCGTCCATTCACAGCAAATTGACCATGTCGCAGGAGGAGGCCACAGCGCGGGTTTTAAAAGCGCTGCAAAATCCGTTCGTGACCATTCTTGGCCATCCTACTGGACGGTTATTGTTAGGCCGGGAAGGCTACCCTTTGGATATGCCCGCCATAATCGATGCGGCGGCGGAACATGATGTCGTGATCGAATTGAACGCCAGCCCGCATCGGTTTGATATCGACTGGCGCTACTGCCGGCTGGCAAAAGAGAAGGGCGTACTCATCAGCATCAATCCCGACTCGCACAGTGTGGAAGGACTGTCGGAAGTAAACTACGGCGTGGGCATCGCCCGCAAAGGCTGGTTGGGAAAAAGCGATATCCTCAACGCCATGACTCTGGATGAAATCGAAGACTTTTTTAAACAAAAGAAAAAACGATGGTAATCCCTCCGGGCTTTGGGCGGAATTACCTGGTAATTAGTGCCTGAACGAAAAGTTAAAGAATGTCATTCCTGCGAAAGCAGGAATCCAGTAAAAACAGTAGCTTATAGATTCCCGATTTCTCGGGAATGACACAAATGGGTAGTTTTCGGTCAGACACAAATTAATACGCGTGGGTTGCCGCCACCTGATCGGTAATCACAATGTGGATTAACTTGAGTGAAAATGCAATGAGACGATTTGATTCATCTGGTTTATTTACAGGAAGTATATTGATACTTCTAGGCTTGCTGTTTTTGCTGGACCAATTGGAGTATCTTGATTTTGGCGAGGTGGCCAGTCGATTCTGGCCCGTGATCTTGATCATTGTCGGGTTGCGACTGATTCTAAAACGGGAGCGCCATGGCGATTTACACGACAATTTTGGGAATACGCTGGACATGGGCGACGCATCCCAAAAAGTTCGGTCGCAAAAAGTAATTGGCGATTTCAAAACGAAAATCACTGCGGAAGACTTTGCCGGCGGCAGCATCTCCACTGTCATTGGCGACACCCGTCTGGATCTCACTGAAATCGGAATTCAATCCGGCGAGACAGTGCTCACCATCAACGGTGTGATCGGGGATATCGATGTGGCGCTGCCGAAAAATGTCGAATATGCCATCCGCGCCCATGTGGTTATCGGTGATCTGAAACTGCTGGACAACAAAAGCGATGGCGTGTTTGTGAACCGCAACTATCAGTCGCCCGGCTACGAATCCGCAAGCAATAAATTGTACATTTCGATATCGCAAATGATCGGCGATGTCACGGTATTTTGAAAATTTAACTTTCAAAAATTTGATAAACATTCTTCACGACGGAGGGATGAAAATTTGTCAGTTCTTGATATTTACAAATCCATTCGAAAAATTTCTTATCCACTCACCTCGGTTTTGATCGTGGTCGTATCAGGATATTTCCTTCTCATTAAAAATTACAGTCATCTTCATTTGCTGATGGTGCTGGCCGCTGCTGGCGGTCTGGTGCTCATCTGGTTCCACCTGCGACCGGGGGCGTCTGAAATTCAGAATGCGGAAGCGGTGTTTAAAGCGGTTGGCAACGGCCGCCCGACGTTTTTAAATATCTATTCCAATTACTGAGTGGGCTGCATTGAGAGCAATCCCATCGTGAAATGGGTTCGGAGAAAAGTTGGCGTGCGGGTGAACTTTTTGCGGTTGGATATCGCCACACCTGCCGCCAAAGAGGTGATGGAAAAATACCACATCCCATTGAATTCAGCGTATGTCCTTTTTGATCAGCACGGCCAGGAAGTGTGGCGCAGTTTTGCGATTCCGCTCAATGGCCGCAAGGCTCTAAGAAAAATCAATACGCTTTTAGAGGTTTAGATGGGGAATTTTATATAAAAAGGAAAGGTGCATGCAATACGTAAATTTAGGTAGCACGGGTTTGCAGGTGTCGCGCTTAGGTCTGGGCTGCATGACTTTCGGCTCCCAAAAATGGCGGCCGTGGGTAGTCGAAGAAAAAGACGCGCGTCCCATCATTCAAAAAGCCCTAGATTTGGGCATCAACTTTTTCGATACCGCAAACATGTATTCGCTGGGAGTGAGCGAAGAAATTGTCGGGCGGGCGTTGAAAGATTTCGCTAAGCGCGATGAAGTGGTGCTGGCCACAAAAGTGTATTTTCCCATGAACGACCAACCCAACCAGGGTGGGCTGTCGCGCAAGCACCTGCTGGCTGAATGTGACGCTTCCCTGAAAAGATTGCGCACGGATCACATCGACCTCTACCAGATTCACCGCTTCGATTACGCTACCCCTATCGAGGAGACTCTGGAGGCGCTGCACGATTTGGTGCAAGCCGGCAAGGTACGCTACCTCGGCGCTTCCAGTATGTTTGCCTGGCAGTTTGCCAAAATGCTGTTTACTGCCGACTTGAACGGGTGGACGCGATTCATCAGCATGCAGAATCATTACAATCTCATCTACCGCGAGGAGGAGCGCGAAATGCTGCCCTTGTGCCGGGATCAGGGCGTCGGCGTAATTCCATGGAGTCCACTGGCACGCGGTTTCCTGTCCTGCAAGCGGCTGCGCTCGGGCGGCGAAGAAACTGCGCGGTCGCAATCGGACACGTATTCAAAGAAAATTTACCACTACGATGATCAGGATTTTACCATTGCCGAGCGCGTGGTGGAATTGGCCCGCCGAAAACAAATGTATCCTGCCCAGGTGTCGCTAGCCTGGCTTTTGCACCAGCAAGGCGTCAGCGCGCCCATTGTGGGCACGCACAAAATCGTGCATTTAGAACAAATGGTGGCGGCGTTGGACATCGCACTGACCGCGGAAGAGTGCCGCTTTCTGGAAGAACCATACCATCCGCGTCCGGTAGCCGGGCATGAATAGAGGTAATTAATTAAGGTCTGTCTTAAAAATCAATTAGTGTTATTCCTGCGAAAGCAGGAATCCAGCAAAAATAGCGGCTTAAAGATTCTTGACTTGTCGGGTTTAATACAATAGGGTCGTTTTCATTCGGGCCCAATTACTTTTTATGATCACGGTATGCAAAATCATTTAGAGGAGCTGAAACGATGATTTGTTCCAGTTTGTTGTTAGGCATTTTCTCATTTTTATTATTCTACCCGGACGCCAACGCTCACGGTTTTCAAGCAGAGGAAAGAAGTGATTCAAGAAAATTGAGCGTGGACATGCGGCGCCTGGAACAGCGCATTTTGAAACTGTCTGAGTTCGGTCGCAATCCCCAGGGAGGCGTGAGCCGGGTGGCGTTCAGTGAAGCGGACATCGCGGGCCGTGAGTATGTTATTTCTCTCTTGAAGCAGGCGGGATTGTCGGTTCGCATCGATGCGGCCGGCAACATCATCGGCCGGCGAGAGGGGAAGAACTCCAGGTTGCCGCCCATTCTTTTCGGCTCCCACATCGACTCGGTGCCAGAGGGTGGAAATTACGACGGCGACCTCGGCGTGATGGCCGCCATCGAGTGTGTGCAGGTGCTGCACGAAAACGAAGTTGTCACACAGCACCCATTAGAGGTGGTGGTTTTTACCGACGAAGAGGGCGGTTTGGTGGGCAGCCGCGCCATGATCGGCGAACTTTCCGAAGAAGCCCTGGAGGTAGTAAGCCACAGCGGCAAGACCATTCGCGAGGGTATCCGAGCCCTCGGCGGCGATCCGGATGAGCTTAAATCGGCGCGGCGTACAAAAGGCGACTTTGCGGCTTTTCTCGAGCTGCATATTGAACAGGGAAGTATTCTGGAGTCGGAAAGTTTAGACATCGGCGTGGTAGAAGGCATTGTCGGCATCAACTGGTGGAATGTGACCATCGAGGGTTTCGCCAATCACGCGGGCACCACGCCCATGCACCAACGTCACGATGCGCTGCTGACGGCGGCCAACCTGATCATCGCAGTGAATAAAATCGTCACCGGCGAACCCGGACGGCAGGTCGGCACGGTGGGTCGGATAAACGCCGAACCCGGCGCGCCCAACGTCATCCCCGGTAAAGTGGTGATGAGTCTGGAGCTGCGCGATTTGTCGGCAAAAAAAATACAGACTCTATTCCAGAAGATTCAAGAAGAAGCAAAGAAAATCGAAGAACAATTCAAAACAAAAATCACCTTTTCAGCTATCGATGTCACGGCGGTTCCCGCTCCCACAGATGTGCGCATTCGTAATTTCATTGCTGAGTCCGCAAAAGAGCTGGGGCTGCGCTATCAATTCATGCCCAGCGGCGCCGGTCACGACGCTCAGGATATGGCTCGCATAGCGCCAACCGGCATGATTTTCGTGCCCAGCGTGGGCGGCGTCAGTCATTCGCCTAAAGAATACACACGACCAGAGGATATGGCCAATGGAGCCAACGTGCTGTTGCAGACAATTCTTAAAATTGATCAGGCGGAACTGGATTAAGAATTACAAATTAAGAATTACAAATTAAGAATTACGAATGATAAATAACGAATATATTAATTTTTAAAATTTACATGTTGATTAAATTTGAAAGGAATTTGGTATGTCAGATAGAAACAACAATTTCGATAGATCCCAAATGAACCGCCGGCGGTTTTTAGCCTGCTTTTCCAGCCTCGGCTTATCTTCGACTCTTTTGCCTGGAATTATCTGGTCGAAAATACAGGAGGAGAAGCCTAAAAAGATCACCAAAGATTTGTTAGATGAGGCCGAGAAATTAGCGGGGTTGGAGTTTACGGATACTGAACGCGACCTCATGTTAGACGGCTTAAATGAGTATCTGGAAAAATACGAGGATTTACGCACAATTACTTTGGATAACAGCGTTGCCCCGGCGCTGCAATTCAATCCCATTTTACCGGGCATGTCGTTTCAAAAAACAAAGCAGCCCCTTAAAATGAGCCAGCCTAAATCGGTAAAAAGGCCGCAGAACCTGGAAGAAGCGGCTTTCTGGCCGGTGACGCAGCTATCGCAGCTCATCAAATCTAGGCAGGTTACTTCTACCGAATTAACCAAAATGTATTTGCAGCGGTTGAAAAAGTACGATCCCCAGCTGCTGTGCGTGGTGACGTTGACCGAGGAGCTGGCCCTGAAACAGGCTGAGCAGGCGGATAAAGAAATCGCCGCGGGCAAATACCGCGGTCCCCTGCACGGCATTCCCTGGGGCGCCAAAGATTTGTTAGCGGTTAAAGGCTACAAAACCACCTGGGGCGCCATGCCTTACAAGGATCAGACCATCGACCTCAATGCCACTGTAGTGAAAAGGTTGGAAGAGGCGGGCGCGGTGCTGGTGGCCAAATTAACCCTGGGCGCTCTGGCCTGGGGCGATGTCTGGTTCGGTGGCAAAACCAAAAATCCCTGGAATCTGGAACAGGGTTCCAGCGGTTCGTCTGCGGGGCCGGGCTCGGCCACCGCGGCCGGGTTGGTGGGAT
The DNA here is from genome assembly GCA_046757025.1 of bacterium. Lineage (GTDB taxonomy): Bacteria > Zhuqueibacterota > Zhuqueibacteria > Oceanimicrobiales > Oceanimicrobiaceae > JBHHXN01. The sequence continues at coordinate 159 of JBHHXN010000045.1, read as the reverse complement.
TTGCCATCGGCACCGAAACCTGGGGCTCTATCGTGTCGCCGTCCACGCGCTGCGGCGTTACGGGCCTGCGACCGACTTATGGCCGCGTGAGCCGATTTGGCGCTATGGCCCTGAGCTGGAGCATGGACAAGATCGGGCCCATGTGCCGCAGCGTGGAAG
>JBHHXN010000044.1:0-34240 GCA_046757025.1 bacterium | reverse complement strand
CTGCATTGCAATGATCCGACACCGTTTTTAACGGTGTCTTTGCCGGTACAAGTTAATTCGACTAAACGGGGGTCAAACACGGTCACAGACCGTGTTTGATCTGTATCTGGCTCTAACTGCACAGACTGAGTGAAAAGTCGAAACATCCACGAACAATCAAACACTTTGCAATTGTCATCCAGTAACCGCTGGAACTTTTAAATAAACAGCACTTTACGTCTAAATAAAAAAGATCCAGCGGTTGCGGGATGACAGACGCATAGTTTGCGCGTTTTCATACAGGCTCTGAAGCTTGTGTCCCGCTCCCCCCGCTCAGGAATCGCTCAATTTAGGTTCTGTTTGAAAAATAACTCTGCAAAATTAACCTCTTGTAAATATAATATTTAAAGAGGAAATGGAATTAGTCGTACCGAGTTTATCAATCAGTGTTCTAACGAAAATTCGAAAATACTCGAGAAAAACTTTCTTATGCGCAGGCATTCCGCCGAACTAAGCGCGGCTCCACCCTCGGCCAGGAGGCCTTCGGGTAAGAGGGGGATCGTTTTCAGTCAGACACTGTTGCATCAGGAATTCCGATTCTTTTCACTACCCCAAAATTCTGCAACCAGTCAAAAAGGTCGTTATTTGAATGATTCGTATTTACACATCTGTCGTATTTTGCCTGATTTTGCTCGCCGGAGTTGTCGTTGCGCAGAATGAAAAAGAAACCGCTGCCGGTTCAAACCTCTCTCGCTCAAGTAATTTGTCACTGAACACGGCCATTTTTATTCCCTCCGATGATTCATTTGTGAGATCAAATCGCCCAACGCGAATTTACGGCCACTCGGACGAATTGCGGGTGCGGCGATCGTCTTCGGCAGATTATAACGCCTATTTAAAGTTTAATGTGACCGGCATAATCGGTACCGTGCAACGGGCGGTGCTAAAACTTTTTGTGATCGATGCCAGCATTGAGGGTGGGGAAGTGTATTCTGTGTCCAACAGCTATCTGGGTACGAACATCCCCTGGGACGAAGTGAATTTGATCTATGACAACGCTCCAGCGCTTGCAGGCAATCCTTTGAGCGCCCTGTCAACGGTGAACACAGGTGAAGTCGTCGAATTCGATGTCACTACTGCGGTGAGTAGCGACGGCGTGGTGAGTTTCGCTCTGAGCAACTCCACCAGCGATTTAGCCAATTTCAGCTCCAAGGAAGGCGTGCAGCCGCCAGCGCTGTTGATCGAATTTGACAGCGGTGTAAATCCGATTCCGAACATCACCGATTTTTCTCCCAAAAGCGGCCTTATCGGGAGTGAGGTCACGGTCACCGGCAGCCAGTTTGTGGGCGTCACACAAGTGCGCTTTAACGGCACGCCGGCTGCTCAGTTTGTAGTGGATTCTCCCACCCAACTGCGGGCGACGGTGCCGGTGGGAGCGACTACCGGCCGCATTAGTGTGATCAACCCGGCGGGTACCACGACCTCCGTGACCGACTTCGAAGTGACTGCGCCGCTTGGTAATCTCATTTTTCCGCCCACAGACGATGCCTATGTGCACTCCCGTTATCCTACCCGAAATCACGCCAGCGCGCTGGAGCTGCGCGTGCGTCAGGCATCGGCTGTGCAGCACAGTTATTTGAAGTTTCAAGTTTCAGGATTAGCGGGTCCACCGCAGCGGGCCATGCTGCGGTTATTTGTGAGCAACGCCAGCGAGGATGGTGGTGCGGTTTATTCCGTTTCAAATAATTACATCGATTCCTCACAGCCCTGGCTTGAGACCGGTCTGGTTTTTGAAAATGCACCTGCCATCGGAGGTTCCCCTTTAAATCGAGTCGCGGCCGTGAATTTGAACGAGGTGGTAGAATTCGACGTGACTGCTGCCATTAATGGCGACGGCGTTTACAGTTTTGCGCTGGCCAATGCATCGAGCGATTTGGCTAATTATTATTCCAAAGAAAGCGCTCACGCGCCTGAGCTGGTGGTGGAAACCGGCAGCCCGGCGCCGGCGATTCCGAATGTATCCTCTTTCACTCCCCTAAACGGTCCGGTCGGGACCGAAGTAACCATCGCGGGACGTAACTTTGTAGATGTTTCATCTGTTTGGCTCAACGGTCTATTGGTTGATGAATTCACGTTGGATTCCTCCTCACAATTACGCTTGCGGATTCCAGGTGGTGCGTCATCTGGTATATTCAAAGTTGCAAATCCCATTGGCAGCGACGAAAGTGCCGATATTTTCACGGTCATTTATCCACCGACCGTCGCCTCTTTTCAGCCCGAACGCGGATCCCCCGGTACGGAGGTGACGATTGTGGGGTCGAATTTCAGTTACATTTCAGCGGTCACTTTCAACGGTGTGCCATCTTCAAACTTTGATATCGACTCGGATTCACAATTGCGCGCGATTGTGCCGGGTTTGGCCTCCAGCGGTGCCATTGAACTGAGGAATCCTGCGGGCAGCGCCAACAGCAGCGCTGTTTTTACAGTGAATGCGACGGCCGGCGCTCACACATTTACGCCGATTGACGACGCATTTGTGCGCTCAGCCCGACCGAATAATAACTACAGCTCCCACACCGATTTGCGCGTTCGTCAACCGCATTCCGATTTTGTAAATTCCTATTTAAAGTTTGATTTGAGCGGACTTTCCGGCACGGTTCTCAAAGCCACCATTCGGCTGCTGGCCGTCGAGGGCGGAGTGGATGGCGGCGCGATCTATGCGGTCTCCAACGAGTTCAACGCCGGTGATTTGCCCTGGAACGAAGAAAACCTGCTTTATGCTAACGCCCCGAGCATCGCTGGTCCGCCGCTGAGTACCCTGGATGCGGTTGCTGTGAACGAAACCGTGGAATTTGATGTGACGGCTGCCGTCGCCGGTGCGGGGGTTTATAGTTTTGCGATTCAAAATAACGCCAACGATTTGGTGGGTTACAGCTCAAAAGAAGGCGCACAAGCGCCGCAGTTGGTGATCGAATCCTCAGGTGGAAGCGATCCCGTTCCAACTATCCTATCCTTCAGTCCGGTTGAAGGCGTGGCTGGTACCAGAGTAACGATTATCGGCAGTCAGTTTAGTCAAGTAACCGAAGTGTCGTTCGGCGGCATTTCATCCAACGAATTTGCAGTGGACTCTTCCACGCAGCTGCGCACCCGCGTGCCCGAGGGCGCTGTGACCGGCAAAATAAGTGTGGTTGCTGCGGAGGCCACGGTGGTCAGCGAGAAAGATTTTGTGGTGATAAAGTTGCCATCCATCTCCTCATTCACTCCCACTGCCGGCGCACCCGGCACCGAAGTCACCATTACCGGCCGTCATTTTGTTTCGGATTTGCAAGTGGAATTCGGAGGCCGCCCGGCTGCTGCGTTTGTCACAGATTCGGAAAATCAGATCCGGGCACAAGTGCCGGCAGATGCCACCAGCGGGCTGGTAACGGTGCGCAATTTAGCGGGGAGTGCCGCCAGTACCGATAGCTTCAAAGTTACCGCTTCTTCGGAATCACTCACTTTGACGCCGGTGCAGGATACCTTTGTACGTTCAAATCGACCTACGCGAATTTACGGCGGTACTTATGAGCTGCGGGTGCGGCGTTCGTCATCGGCAGATTTTAACACCTACCTAAAATTCAACGTTGCTGGTTTTAGCGGCGTTGTTCGGCGCGCGGTTTTGCGTCTGTTTGTCCTCGATGCCAGCTTCGATGGGGGAGAAGTGTACTCGGTATCGAATCATTACTCCGGCACCAGCACTCCCTGGGATGAAGATAATCTAAACTATGAAAATGCCCCGCCTCTTACGGGGAATCCTCTGAGTGCGGTGGCCGCGGTGGCGGCGGGCGAAGTCGTGGAGTTTGATGTGACTGCGGCGGTAAACGGCAACGGCGTGTATAGTTTTGCCGTGAGCAGCTCCAACAGCGATCTGGCAAATTACAGCTCAAAAGAAGGCGTGCAGGCACCGGAATTGTTTCTAAGCACCGCCGTGGCTTCCTCAAAAACGCCCACCATTTCTGGATTTTTCCCGCCCTCTGGCAATGTGGGTACCGAAGTCACAATTACCGGCAGCCATTTTCTCAGCGACCAATCGGGTGGCAGCCATTTTACGGGCACCATTCGCATCATGCCCCTGGGCAATTCCATCACCCAGGGCGTGCACGGTTCCACGGACAACGCAGGCTATCGCAACGATTTAGCTGAGCTGCTCGGCTCCCGCGGCGTGGCTTACGATTTTGTCGGCACAAAAAGAGACGGCGCTGGATTTGACCGCCACCACGAAGGGCACAGCGGCTTCCGGGCGGACGAGCTGTTGGCTCAGTTGCAAAACTACCTCACACAAAATTCGCCGCAGATGATTCTTTTGCATATCGGCACCAACGACATTTCTGAGCTGCAAACTCCAGAAAGCACGGTAGATGAAATCGGTCAAGTGTTAGATACCATCAAATTGTTTGATGCCGAAATCGTCACCCTGCTCGCCAGCGTCATTCCGCGCACCGACTCGAAAGATGCTAAAACCACCACGCTCAATAATTTGATTCGGAATCTCGTTTCAGACAAACAATCTACCGGCCATAAACTGCGCTACGTTGCCATGAACGAAGCCTTTCGCGATCAGGCCAATTGGGAGACGGCTTACATGGATGACCGGGTGCATCCTAACGACACAGGCTATGCGGTAATGGCTGGAATCTGGTTCGATGAAATAATGAATGTTTTAAGTGGCTCTGGCGGCGTCACCGTGGCATTCAACGGTCAAAATGCCAGCACGGTTTTCGTCGATTCATCAACCCATATTAGAGCCGTGGTGCCGGCCGGTGCCAGCTCGGGCAAAATTAGCGTCACCACTGATTTTGGCACGGGGTTGAGTCAAACCGATTTTACCATCCTATCTGCGCCAACGCTAAAGCTTACGCTGCCAGCCGGCGGGGAAAAGTGGCAGGGCGGCAGTACCCACACCATTGCCTGGCAATCAACGGTTTCTATTGAACATGTCCGATTGGATTTTTCCCCGGACGAAGGAAAGAGCTGGCTGCCCATCGCAGCAAAAACCGCCAACGACGGTAAATTTATTTGGAATCTGCCGGAAAAATTAACTGGCCAATGCCAGGTTCGAATCGCAGATGCGGATGGATTGGCTGGAATGCCTGACAAATCACCCGTCTTCTATTTAGGAAAGGAGGAAATTCAAAGCAGCTTACCGAATCTGGCCGACTTAAAACGGGCGGCATTCGATCTGGTGGACCACGATTCCCACATTCTTAAGCGCGGCGATCGCGACCAGGATGGCGATGTGGATATTTTCGACATCATCCATGTCATCGATCACAGCAGCGAACCCATGACAAAGGAGCGGTTAGCCAAAGGCTCGGAGCCAATTTCGGCAAGCACGGTGCATGTTAAACTCGACTGGCCGCTACACAAACCTGCGGAAATCAAGTTGGTTTCCCTGCCAGTGAGCATCAATAGCGAAGAGCCTATCAGAGGATTTCAACTACAAATAAAATTTGACCGTCAACGGGTTGAGCTCATGGAGCCGCTGCAGATTGAATCTGTGCATAATATGTTGATGAATACGCATGTCAAAGAGAATACCGTAGAGCTGCTGGGATATTTGAAAAAAGAGCACAGCGCTGTCGAAATAAAAGGGGCTTTATTTGAACTTCCATTACGTATTTTAAACGAAGAATTACTTGCTGAGGCCGTTCAGATTTCGGAAGCCCGATTTGCATCGAAGGATAATCAACCGTTGCCGGTGCGGGGAGTAGAAGAATCGGCACAGGCGAGTCCGATTCCTTTGGAATTTCAACTGCAGCAAAATTATCCCAATCCCTTCAATCTCAGCACCCGTATCGATTTTACGTTGCCGGCCAAAAGCAAGGTGCTTTTACAAATCTTCAATCTAAAAGGTCAAAAGGTGCGAACCCTGTTGAAACAGGAAAAACCAGCCGGGCAGCATAAAATCACCTGGGATGGCCGGGATGACCGCGGATTGATCGCGGCCTCCGGAGTTTACGTCTATCGCCTGCAAGCCGGTAAACTAAAAAAAACCAAGATGATGACCCTGATAAAATGAGGCGGCCATTCGATTAAATACCTTAATAAAAAATTGATACATTCAATTCCGTAGGATTTTCTATTCGTCTGTTAGTATCTGACGGATTTTTCAGACTTTGTTGGCTTTTCAATTCATCATCGTATCTTAGCAACCTGGAGACGCATCTGTGAAAAAAAATGATACGTATTTTCTTGTGGCCATGTGTTTGCTTGTTGGGATATTTTGGTCCGCTTTTTATTTTCCACCATCACTTACGAAATTGGCTGTCTTGGTGATGATTATTTGGACCGCCAGCCAGTTTTTCAGCGCTTTGATTGTTACCTGGTTAATTCAACGATATTTCAATTTAAATAAATTCTACCTGGTTAGCATTTTGATTTCGGGCTGGTTGCTTTATCCCATTTTATTAAATCACATCGATTACAAAATCCCTCTGAAAACAATGTCCACAGATTTGTTCCTAATCTTCGGTTTATGGATAATATTTGTCTTCCTGGGATTTTTTCTAGCGCGATTGCAAGAGAAAATTTTTCATTCAAAAAAAACGCGTCTGCTAATTTTAGCTGTTTTTGGATTGTGCTTTCCGGTCAATTACTTTTTATCTAATTCGTTTGTTTATGATCATGGCAATTTGAACCAGCCATTTAATAGAGTCGAAGAGTACTCAGAGGTAGAATGGAACGGCCATAAAATCGCTGTTATTGGCATTGATGGGGCCGATTGGAACGTGATTTTGCCACTAATTGAAAAGGGCCTGCTGCCAAATATTGCAAGCTTGATGAAAAAGGGCATTTCTGCAAATTGTGTCACCGATTTGCAGTATGAATCGCCCATGCTTTGGACTTCGATTTTTACCGGTTTAACGCCCCGGCGACACGGTATCACGGATTGGCGCCATTCATTTTCCTATAACCGCAAAGCCCGCTCATTGTGGAATATCCTGAACGGCTACGGTTTGAAAGGGTGGATTAGCAATATTCCCGGAACATATCCAATGGAGCAAGTCGAACATGGCGGCGTCTCGGGTTTTCCGCTTCCCACCACGCTTGGCAATGTCAGCGGCTGGGTGGTGACCAACCGTGAAGCGACAAAGACAATCTATGATGCCTTGCTCCATCGAGCTTCGAAAAAGACCGCCCCAATTATTCCCATACCGGCTGCCGAGGAAACTGCGAGGGGGGGGGTTCGTACCGTTGCCATCCCTTTGCAGTTTGATGATGAATATCTTAATGCATTTTCGTCTGCGACCTTTGCAACTAGATTCAATCTGCCAAACTACTTTTTTGAAAAAGTATTAAAAAATATTTTCAGGTGGTTTTATAATGATTTAGAAATCACTTTTCGTTTAAATCAAAACACTCAGAATTCGCAGAATGCCGTTGAGTTTAAAATTGATTTATTTAACCAGCTTAAAACTTTGGTTTTATACGAAAACAACTGGTCGGCGTTTCTTCCGATTCGATTAGGAAAAAACACAGGCTATTTTGCCATATTTCTGGCTCAGGCTAATTCTGGCGAGATTGAGTTTTATGTTTCTCCGATTTTTAAACACATTGATCAATTGGAAGCGGTGTATCCTTTACAGTTGAAAGAGAATAGTTTGCCGGATCCGTATTTGGTGGAAGGTATCGGTTTTAACACTTCGGCTATTTATCCATTTCGTTATCAACAGCTTCAACAACACAACATGTCCATTTTAAAGAATCACCATGCCGTGGCGGAGAAGCTGATAAAAAGCAAACCGTGGGAATTTTTTGTATCCATTTACACCATCTTTGACCGCGCCCAGCACATCTTCTGGCCGCTGCATGAGCCGGAACAGTATGCGAATGCACCGGCATATAATGTTGCTCGGGTAAAACACGGTGATTTGGTCGACTCAACCCTCATTGCCATCGATATGCGCTTGGGTCGTTTGCTCAGCCGTTGCGACGATTCAACGATTGTAGTGATTACGTCCGACCACGGATTTCGCGCCAAACCGGCAACCGAGGAATCTCTGGATCTGGGAGATCATCGCGACAAAGGCATATTTATCATTGCAGGGCCGGGGATAAAAAAATCCGGCCAATTTATCGCAAACATTTCAATGTATGAAATTCTACCGACCATTTTGTACGGCATGGGTTTGCCAGTGGCAGATGATTTTGACGGAGATGTTTTAAAGGAAGTCTTTTTGGATGAATTCGTTGAAAACAATCCCACCAAAAATATCCGCAGCTATAATACAAATCAAACCATTTACAAGGAAACGAAGATAGATCAAAACGTCGAGGAACAGTTGAAATCGCTGGGGTACCTTAAATAGGGTTGGTTGGCTAATCCCTCAGAAGCATCCGGTTCAAGCCAAATTGTCCCTATCTAAGAGATATTATTCGTTTGCGCGCTCTACTTAGCTGAAAATTTTGTAAAATTTACTTAATAAACATTCAAATGAATCGTAACAATCTGGTAAAATTCGGCATTGTATTTGTTCAAACGAGCACAGCAAAAGACAGCTCATTGGTTTCCTTCTTTTTCAAGCCAATAAATTAAATAGGGAACATTATAGGCATGGGTCCAGCCGAACACCCTTGAGCCTTGATTCAGAGTCCAGTTGGGACGCCGGCTTGGTCTCAGCTCATCACCAGGCATGTGGTCAACACTTTCAAGAGCCTCAAACAGCTCAAGTTGAGTATGTGTCCCATCAAACAGCGAAAGCTCAGGCAATTTGTCCGTTTTCAAGACTTCTGCTCTTTTAACCGCCTCTCGGTACAGGCTTGGTTCACCGGACAATTTATATCCAAGCAGTAAACTGTGAATAGTCGATAGATACGATTCCATTCCATGGTTGCGAGGCGGAACATCGCGAAGCCATCGTGCATGACGTACAAGAGCTGCTCGAACATTCTGTTCACCGGTCAACTGTAGATATTTTCGTAACCCGTGTGAGACATAGACCTGCGCATAGCCATAGCGATCAAGCACGAGGCTGCCACCCTGAGACGCCTGCAAGCGCAGCATCGTGTTCACCCGTTGTTTTAACTCGTCCAAATATCGCTCGTCCTTCGTGGCATCATAAACCTCCGCAAGATTCCAGACAGACAGATACAGGCGCCTTCCCCTTAAATCGTGTTCCCCCCAAATATGTTTCAGATAGGTTTCGGCGGTTAACTTCGCGACTTCCAATCCACGGTGATAACCACTCAGATAATATGAGGCGACCCAACCCATATTCCAGACATGGGCGCTATACAGTGTTCCCCAGTGCTGCCTACCCTCACGGGCTCCCATGCCGAGGTATGGGGTACCCTGCGGTTGCTGCTTTACCTTCCAGTAATCGAGAGCGTAATTGGAATCACCAATATATTTAGGCTCTGCGGGCCAGTGAATATTATCTACATCCATACTATGGCGACTCGCGGCTTCGGCCGAGAGATAGATTTCCCTGTCGCCGGTTCGTATAAAGTGCAGCCAGCGCATGTAGTCCTGACCAGGTTCGTTATTATTCCACAGAAACCAATTCATGCGGAAATAGTATGTTTTCCTGTCCCCGTAGTCAAACATACCGTACCAGGGTTCCCATTTCTGGTTGAAAAGCATCCATTTAAACTTGTAATCCAGCCCTCGTTCATATTCAGCAAATTTCTCCGAATGTGGCGCCAACGAACCATACACTTCACTTTTCGCATACCAATCGGGCTGCGCATGGGCGATTGGCGGATCGAGAAAGTAGCGCATTTTGTTCTCGATATCAGTACGGCTATTCCCAGCTTCGTGAAAGTAATATACCAGTTCTGTTGTTTTTGTTAAGCCCTGGGCAAAATTGCCGACCATGCCGCCATCCTTCTCACTGGAAAACCGGGCAAAACTCATGGGTTCAGCAGTCGGAGACCAGAAAAAAGCGGTTAGTTCTTTTGTTGCAACATCCTGCCTGATTTCCTTGGGATATTCTTCGAAAAAGTGACGAATACCCACGCCGATTCCCCATCGTTGGTCAGAGATATCGAGCCAGCCATCCGCTTTGGAGGATTCCCATAGGGTTTCAGAATCAGAGGCCATCCGGGCAAAAAAACCATCTATTCTTTCTTCAGCGGTAGAATTGGGTACCGGTGGCATTCGGGTCGTTTTTGGGCCGGACTGGAATATGGACAGCTCCTTTTGCGGTGTTGCCGAGGTTTCGAAAAATTTTCTCCTACCCGGCTGCCACCATTTTCCATCCCGATAAGCGGTAACAGCGTTCAATTCACCTGATAACTTATAGTTGAGTGAGAGACCTGCTGCTGCGATTCTGTCATCAGGTTGAGTCCACCCTGGATCTCCAACCAGACTCTGTTCATCAACGATATTTTCAGACCCGGTGGCAATGAGGGCATGCTCACCCTTAAACGGCTTGTGTTTGTCGGGATTGCCGGTATAGGTCAGCGTGTGCAGAACGCGAATATAAGATTTTCCAGCATAGGCATGAATCCTCATAACAAATGGAGAAGGATTGTTATCGTCACGAGAGTATTGATATTCGCCTTCCGTTCTGATTATTAAATGCAAGGGGCCTGAACCCTTTTCAATCCAATTCCTTTTGATTACCGCCTTTGATTTATCAAGCCCGATGTCGTCAAGTATATCAAGGAATGAACCACGGGCATCGGGTCCTTCGGCTATGATGTCATTTTCATCAAATCCGTCTCCGGCTCTATCCAGTTCAACCTTGTCTAAAAAACCATTCCCGTCCTTGTTGATTACAAAACGCAAAGGGCCGGTTGATAGCCTGATAAAACCACGTGATCGTTGATTGTTGACCACCATAATCCTGTCACTTGTCATGGCGCCCCTTGAAACGTGCGCCCCATACTCCAGGAAATACCGGTCTGAAACCTCACAGAAGAAGAACACCCAAATCCATTTAATGCTGTTATCAACTGGCATCCAGGTCGTCACCTCGGTTATTTGGGAAGGGATCTCCTTGCGCTCTTCATTTAACAAACGAACGTGATCAGGCGAATGCAGTACTCCGATGGGAAAGGGGATTCCCAGAGTCAAAGGCGCTCCTGGAATGGGTTGCTCTACTTTAAGTGGTATTCGTGACTGGCCCGATATAGAGCCGAAAACGGCAAACAACAGGATCATCGTGACTATCAGTATCAATTTTCTCATGGTGGGGAAGTAGCCTATTTTAGATGTCTATTTTCATTTTATCCGTCTATGTTTTTTCTAATCGGTTTTAACGATCATTTTCATTTACTTACAAAATGGCGAATCTTCTAAGCCATGCCTGCGTCGTAATAAAGGGCGGCTGCTCCTAATATGGCTATGTGCTCCAGTTCTGACACGTCGATCTTTAGATTGTTGATCGAATTCGAATATGCGAATGATTGCATACACTCCCACATAGATTTTTCAAAAAACCGAAAGGCTTTTCGAACGGACCCACCCAATATTATGATCTCGGGGTCGTAGGCATAAAGAATGGTCTTGATGCTGTTCCCCAAATGGCTACCGAACTCTTCAAAAATGTTCAGCGCTTCCTCATCACCATTTACCGCTCGCTGAAAAACCTGTTCGCCGGTTTGCCCGGTTTTCCTGGTAAAGAATTGTCCGCAACTGTAGTGCTCATAAATACTGTCCAGATACGGGATCATGCCGAATTCTCCGGCGCCGCAATTCGAGCCAGCATACAATTTGTTGTCGATAATGATTCCTCCGGCGAAACCTGTTCCCAATATAAGTCCGATTAGTGATTTATATTCAACTCCCTTGCCGAAATAATTTTCACCCAGCGCAAAGCAGTTGGCGTCGTTATTTACAAAAACAGGAGTTGAATACCTCTTTTCCATTATGGACTTAAGGGGCACTTCTTTCCAGGACGGTATATTTTGAACATCATAAACGATGCCTTTCTCAATATTCACGACGCTTGGAACGCCTATCCCGATGCCATCAAGATTTTTCACCTTTGTCTCATCGATTAATCCACAGAGCTGATCCAAGATTTCATCAACGGATGCACGTGGGTCTATTTTTGTTGATGAAACCTCTGCCAGCTTCTGATTTCGCACTAATCCTGCGCGGGCGTTGGTACCACCTAAATCTACCCCCACGATATTTTTCTCTTTCATTTATCTCAAATCCACAGAAGGTATTCTTAATGATGGACTAAACCACTTCATCTGTTCACGCCCTTGAGACAGCCAGTATGGATTCAGGAAGATGGCTTTTTTCGAAATTCGATCGTGACATTTTTAATCAGAGGTTTCGCCCAGACACCGATACTCAGGATATAGCCCAAAGGCAAAAATAAGAACAACAATCCATTTCTGAGGCCAAAGCGATCTCCCAATCCTCCAACAATTAACGGCACGATAGCGCCGCCAATAATGGCGGTCACCAGGATTCCTGAAAAACTCCCGTGGTGTTCTTTAACTGAATTGAGTGCCAGAGAAAATATGACGGGGTACATGACGGATGAAAAAAAACCAACCAAAGGAAAAGCGATTAAGGCGACTGGTCCGGACAAATAGAGGGCCGCAGTTAGACTAATAATTGCTCCAATCGTGAAAACAGCAAGAACTATTTTGCTATCCAGCAATTTCAAAAATACGATACCCGCTATACCGCCAATTGTCATGAGACCCCAGAACCAGGATACGGTTTTCGCGCCGGTAGTTTGCGGGTCATAGCCGTGGTATTTGTTCAGGAATTCAGAAATCCAGTTTGCTACGCCCTGTTCAAGTCCGACATAAGTGAATATTCCCAGGAAAAACAAAATGACCGTTGGGTTTTTGAGTAATTCCAGGTGGGTTTTTAAGGCGCCTACCTGTTCTTCAGCTTTGCGCTCAACTTCGGGAATTCTTGAAATAAATATGACTGCGACCATTAGAACCGAAATGACCGCAAAAAGCCAGTAAAGAGATATCCATGGGATGTTTTCAGGAACAATCTTTGATAGTGTCGTGATCAATCTATTCGATTCAGCGGTGACTTCTTGCAGGTTAAGCACGAGATATGAATAAACCAGGGGACTGATGAATGAAGCCGCGCCAAAAATCAATTGCGCCAAAGTGGCATTGAAAGCGAAGTGCTCCTCCCCGCCAGCCTCCCTTAACAAAGGATTGATGGCAACTTGCAGCATAGCCATTCCGGAACCGATGAGAAACAGAGAGAAAATAGCGGTCAGATAATTAGGGAATAAAGCCAGGAGCAATGAGCCAAAAAATGCCACAACAAAGGCCGCCAGCATGACAGGCTTTTCCTGAAATTTCTCAATGAGCAATCCCGAAGGAATCGACATGACTCCATAAGCGATAAAAAACGCAAAAGGCAGAACCGCGACAAGCGTTAAACTTAACTCAAAATCATCGATAATCTCCGGCACCAGTGGGCCAATGATATTCGTTAGAAATGAGATAACAAAAAAGGTTAGAAAAATGAGACCGACAACAAAATAGCTTCTTCTAATTGGCTGTTCCTCCGATTTAATATTATTAGTTTCAAATTGAAAAATTCATGGTGTGAAGTGAGTTGTCAGACGTGCAACTTTTGTATCAATAGCGTTTGAACGAAAAGTGTCATTCTGAGGAATCCCGCTTGGCGGGGGAGACCGAAGAATCTTTTCCTACAGATTTCTATTTGTTCAGAGAACGAACCCTGTGCAAAAATTCACTCCTTTTGCATTTTCGCAAATGAGGTTGCATGAGATTCTCCGTCGTGGAATTTATCCCTTCGCAAAGCTCAGGGCAGGCTCTGAGCACCGTCGCAGGACTCCTCAGAATGAAAAAATGGTGAGTTTTCGTTCAATCACTAAATAGTACCCGTTTCACTTTTGATTTTAATTTTATTTACCGAGCATGGGAAAAAGCCGCCTGATTTCCTCATCATTTGGCTGCTGTCCATACTCGCAAATTTCGAATAGTTCTACATATTTTACATCCTGAGCTTTTTCAGCGCCATACCATTTTGCAAGCGACTTGCGCACTGCCGGCGTTACAGAGGACCTTTTGCCCCAGCGTTCCTTTAACCATAACTTGCGATCAGAGCTACCTTCCGGCACTTCATCCAGCCCTCCCCAGGTCCAGGGTATCCATTCGTACATCTGCGAAACATGGGCGTCCAGGGCTTCGATTTTCTTTTCGATGGTCTTGTCAATGGCAACTGCGATGTCGGGTCGAAAGGGGTTCGGCCTCTGGAAATGATCGCTAAGGTAGAGAAAAACAGGGTTTTTCTTCAATGGCGGCGTATCTGGCGTTACATTCGGCACGATGACCAAATATGCCGCGTCTTGAACCAGCTCGCCCGTGTAGCGGTGATCCGGATGATAGTCATTTGGACGATGTGACAGCACGATATCTGCATTCCAGGCACGGATCTGCCGAATGAGCTGGTGCCGTACGTCCAGGCTTGGTACCAGCTCAGCATCGTGGTTGTCCAGCGTGACATATTCGTCTATTCCCAGACGGCGTCCAGCTTCCTGGGCTTCAGCCCGTCGGCGCCTGGCGAGCGCTCCTCCACCTTCATTCTGGTGTCCCGCGTCACCATTGGTGACCGCTACAAATTTGACTGCGTGTCCCATTTCCGCAAAAAGTGCGGCAGTGCCACCGAACTTAGAATCGCAGTCGTCCGGGTGTGCACCAATAGCGATGACCCGAATCTTTTCATCGGCCGAGTTCTGGGAACTTTGTGCGAATGCTAACATGGCGCTGCAAAGCGTCAGGGTAACAAGAGCTAGTATTTTTTTCATAATAGGCAACTCCTGAGTTTAGGAAACGACAAATAGTTCAAAACACTACTGCCGTTGCCTTCATTCGTTTCCGTCGGAGAAGGATTTTTTGATATGTAACCCTCCAGTTGTTGGTATCTATTTCCAATCTAGAGTACAACCTCTTTTGGCTTATTCTGGGATCCTGGTCATGGATGCTCTGTTCCGGAAAAAGCCGGCGCCACACGTCCACACGAGCAGCATCCTACACTTGATAGGATATTACCGCTCTCGATCTTTTGCCATCGTATGCCTGACGGTGACAAGCGCTGCACGAAACATAGTATCTCTTCTGTTCTGGCTGTGCTTTATTTGCAACATTTGTTTGGTGTTCATCAAGCTACAAATAAGACCAGGTTTCAACAATCTCGCAACATCACACCTGATGCAGCCAATCCCTGAAGAGCTTTGTACCAGTTCTTCTAATAGCCTGGATTTTGTTGCAGACCTAAATCCACCTCTCGTTGAGGAATGGGAAATAATAGATCATTTACACCAGGCTGCGGAAATCCTTCAGCCGCCATGTGCGCCTGCATCACCTCCAGAGCTTTCCCAAATCGCAGCAGGTCATACCAGCGGTGATTTTCAAAGGCCAGTTCCACCCGCCGTTCATGGAGTAATTTATCTTCAAACGTTCCAGGTGTACTGGCGTCTATATCAGCCAAACCGGCGCGACTCCTCAATTGATTGATCAAACCGTAAGCCTCGGCGCCCTCGCCAATAGCTTCAGCGAGCATGAGCAATACATCCGCGTAGCGAAAAACGATAAAATTGTTATCGGCGTCATTATCGCCAAATGGCACGCTCAAATATTTCTTGACGTACCTGGCGCTGTTGGTTGTGCCGGATAAATCCACGTATGAGGTATCCATGGAAGCCAAAAAACGCAAATCGTTGGTTTCATAAGCCGCAATCATATCGAGTGTGGGCCGGTTACGGCCTCCTGTAGGCCCGCCGCCCACGAGATCGGAGCTTGGAGAAAATGAATTGGCGTATCCGCTGCCCTCACCAAATCCACCTGCTTTGAATTGCACTTCAAAGATGGATTCAATATTATTTTCATTTTCAGGCCCCCAGAGGTCTTCATAATTCGGTACCAGTTGATATAGGCCGCTGCTGATAATATCCCGCAAAACGGTTTCAGCGCTGGCTTTATCGCCGACTGTAAGATAGACCCTGGCTAACAGAGTTTGGGCTGCGCCTCTGGTCGCTTTGCCGCCTACTGCTGACGTATGGACGTCTGGAAGCTTGGCCTGTGCTTCTTTTAAATCTGCGATCAGTTGATTAAAAACAGTGGCGGCCGGAACTTGCTCAAGCTGATCTGAGATGGAG
The DNA here is from genome assembly GCA_046757025.1 of bacterium. Taxonomy (GTDB): domain Bacteria; phylum Zhuqueibacterota; class Zhuqueibacteria; order Oceanimicrobiales; family Oceanimicrobiaceae; genus JBHHXN01. The sequence continues at coordinate 18,158 of JBHHXN010000044.1, read as the reverse complement.
ACGGTTTCCGTGAGCGGCATGGGAATATTGCCGAAAAGTAAGGCTAAGTTATAATAAAACAGGGATCTCAGAAAAAGTGCTTCTCCGGTATAGCGATCTTTTAAACTTTGATCCATGTCCACATCCACGATGCGAGTCAGCACTATGTTCGCCCTGGCAATGCCCGCGTATGACCCCACCCATGCGCCCAGAACAAATTCATTCAGGGCGTCTTCGGCGAACTGGTTGATTACGGCTACCTGAGCGGCGAGGCCGGTCACATCGCCTCCTTGATCCGTATTGTCGGATCTCATTTCTGTCAACATCCAATAGCCCCCGGTGCCGCCTGTGGCAATGGCCACGGTATTTCCGTAAGTACCCCCGCTTTGCAACGCATCATAGATTCCGTTTACCGCCACCTCAAAATCTTTGGCGTTCTTATAAAAGTTTTCCACATTTCTATCCGATTGCGGCGCTAACAGTGTAAAGTCTTCGGAACAAGACAGCATCCATACCGATGATATCAATACTGATACTGCCAACATTATCTTCTTCATTGTATCCTCCTGTAAATTCTTACCCGTTTCCTTCTCATTAGAAAGAAACATTGGTCCCGATAATCCAGGTTCTTGCCAGTGGGTAGGCTCCATAATCTTCCCCCTGTACGAGCATATTCTGTGACTGAAGACTGACCTCCGGGTTGAACCCGATGTAATCTGTAATCGTAAACAGATTTCTTCCAGAAATGTAAATTCTTACGCTTTCAGCAAACTTGCTGCTCCAGGTATGCGGAAGTCTGTATCCAATTGTAAGATTCCTTAACCGGAGGTATGAGCCATCCTCAACCTGGAATGAAGACGGCCTGTTATTATTGCCCTGCAGTGCGCTTTGCCGGTCTGCTCGGGGAATTTTGCCATTGCCGGGCTGTTCGGGAGAGCGCCAGCGCTCATTTTCAATGGCATAACTGTTAAAATTGGCTTCACCATTTTTCATGTGCCGGGCGGTCAGATTCAATATTTCTCTACCTTCGACGCCCTGGAAAAAGATGCTCAAGTCAAAATTTTTGTAGTAAAACCGGTTGGTAAACCCATAAATAAAATCAGGATGATAACTGCCGGTAATGGTTCTGTCATCGGTATTTATCACGCCGTCGCCGTTGACGTCCTTGAATTTGAAGTCACCAGGCTTGGGAGCCGGGGCCATTTCATCGACAGGAGAATTCGCAATGTCCGCCTCGGACTGATAAATACCATCCACGACCCAACCATAGTAACTTCCCATGGGAGATCCGACCTGGGTGATGTGCCGGATGCCGGCCGCGCCGGCAACCAATATCGGTTCATCGCCCGGACCTAACGAAAGCACCTCGTTGTCGTTAGCTGCGAAATTAAAGTCGGTGGTCCATTGGAAGTCACCTACCAGGTTGCGTGAAGTAAGTGAGAGTTCCACGCCCTTATTCCGAACTTTACCGATGTTCGTCAAAGCATTGGTAAAACCACTTGCCGATTGTACGCCTACCTGGAGCAGTAAATCTTCCGTTTTGCTATTGTACCAATCGAAGGTGCCATAAATTCGGTCTTCGAATAGGGCAAAGTCAATTCCAAGGTCAACCTGTTTAGTTGTCTCCCAGCCCAAATCTTCATTACTGATTGTTGCTGGAAAGACCGCACTGACAGGCTGATCATCTTCGACGTAAAGACCTTGACCCAACAGGCCAATGGAGCCATAGTTGGGAATGAGGAAGTTACCGGTCTCTCCATAACTTGCTCGTAATTTGAGTTCACTTAGAAAGCCAAGGCGCTGCATAAACTTCTCTTCGGTCATACGCCAGGCCACCGAAAGAGAAGGGAAGATACCAGTTTGATTCCCTGCACCGAATCGGGATGAGCGGTCTGAACGAATGGTGGCGGTCAAAAGATATTTGTAGTTGAAATTATAGTTGATCCGCGCTAACATGGAAACCAAAGACCACTCTTCCTTAATGCTGCTGCCATCGGTAACCAGACCGCCGCTGATGGTCTGTACCTGATCGTCGGGGAAGTTTACCGCGATGACGGAATTTTGCTCACTCACTTCTTTTTGGGCGGAATAACCTAGCAGGGCTGTAAAATTATGGATGTCCTTAAAAGTTTTATCATAATGAAGTGTGTTTTCCCAAACCCAGTTCGTACCCGTGGCGGCACTGTTTTGAGCATAGGGGTCGCCTGATTGCGCGGTTCGGTATAACAAACTGTTGCCCCTGAAAAAAGAGTTTTGATAGTTATTTAAATCAATGCCAAATGAAGATCTAAACGATAGACCCTTGGTGAGCATAATATCTGTATAGACATTACCAAATGTTCGATGATTATCCAGATTTTCATCAATGGCTTCCATGATCGCCAACGGATTGCTGGCAGATGTGGTACCGCCCCCCAGATAAGACTGGGCATCCAACTGGTTAGGCGTCCCGTCCACATTAAAAGGCTTGAGGACCGGCGAGTGTACCATTGCCGAATAGACGATACCAGGAGGTCTTCCAAAGTAAGGCGCATTTGCCGGTACTCTGCTATTGTTGGTGAAAGCGGTATTGATGTTGGCGCCAAATTGAATCGATTCTGTTAAATCGCCGACAAAACGCACACTAAAACTGTATCGCTTAAATTGCGAATTTTCTATAATTCCGTCTTGCTGTAGGAAACCGCCAGAGAGATAATATGAAATATTTTGGCTGCCGCCTGAAACGGAAACATTCGTATTCGTAATTGGCGCAGAGCTGAAGATGAGATCCAGCCAATCTGTATCCGTGCCATCCCAATTGATATATTTATCCGGCAAACGAACATTGCCATCATTCGGGCGCCCATTATTATTATCTGGATTATAGTTGGGGTTGTAATTTGGACTGTTCGGATTTAATGGATCATATTTGTCAAGGTAGTTGTTGTTCCTGGCGTCTTTTGTGTACTCTATTAATTCCTTAGCGTTCATCATATCCGGTTTGTTAGCAAGTGATTGAACACCCGTATAGGAATCAAACCTGATAGCTGGTTTAGAGCCGGCCTTACCTTTTTTAGTGGTGATAAGAATCACGCCATTTGATCCTCTTGAGCCATAAATGGCTGCGGCCGAGGCATCTTTCAAAATCTCAATCGATTCAATATCCTGTGGATTTAAAGACGCGAGTGGATTTGTGGGTGGGGGTTTAAAGGCTGCACGACGCCGGAACAGCGTACCCTGGAGACTCAAATTTTTAGAAATCGGCAGGCCGTCGATGACATACAACGGGTCATTTCCCGCACTAATCGAGCCGGTTCCTCTTATTCGAACATTGGGTTCGCCGCCGGGTTCGCCGGTATTTTCCTGGATATCCACTCCCGAGAGTTGGCCCTGGATCGCTTGTTCAAAACTAAGAACAGGGATATCCTGAAAAGTCACTGCAGAGATTCGGGCAACCGAACCCGTGATCTCCCTCCGTTGCTGGGTGCCATACCCAACCACCGTCACCTCTTCCCCAGGGATGACCTGGCGTATCATGAATATATCGATCACCTGACGGCCAGCGATGGGCACTTCCTCCCTCTGATATCCAATATATGAGAAAATCAATGTATCCTCAGGTGAGACATTTTCCAGCACATACAGCCCATCGTTGTTGGTCGTGGTTCCCCGGTCTGTATTCTTTACGACAATATTTAGTCCTGGCAGCGGAGTTCTGTCCTCTCCGTCAATTATGCGCCCGCTGACTCGATGTCCCTGTGCAATTAATCCTGCCGGCTCAGGGTGTACGGGAGGCGGCTCCATATGTTGAAGAACTACAGTCCTGGCGCCAACTTTTTTGTAGTAAATCGGATAGTTGCCAAGAGCCGTTTCCAAGGCTTCTTGAAATTTTTGGGAAGAAGAAACCAGTTGTGGCGCGGTTCGCCCGTTGACAACGGCATCATCATAAACGATATTGACACCATAGGCTTGTTCGAGCTTAGACAGGGCTTCCCCCAAAGTCACAAATTGCCGGGATGGCTGGTTTAATAACTGCCGCTCAACAGTCTTGGATGCCAAATGTTGCGCAAGACTGTTCGTCGCAAGTATTCCAACCACTACCATCATGCACACAGTAATTAGACGTCGCATAAAACCTCCTTCCGTCATTACGGTAATAGGTTCAAATTAATAAATTTTCAACTCTACTTTTTTAATTATTAAAATGACCAGTTGAAAAAAAGCCTTAGACTCCACTCAGGCGGAAGCGTATTCTTTCATGCTGAGTCCCACAAAAAAATCGGGAAACCATGAGGACTTTTTGACAATCAATCAAAACAGATTTTCAACTGGTCATTCATACAATTCATTAAAAAGAAACCTCGCCCTCTCCAAAAATAATGAGAGAACCTTCTCGGTGTACCGGAACCTTCAGGGCGTTTGCAAGCGCATCCGTAACCACCACCAAATTCTGATTTTCGATAGACCCGGAGAGCGTTCTCTTCAGCAGACGTTTATCCAAAATTTTTACCCGGACGCCATACGTCTCTTCCAAACGCTGTACGATCTCTTTGAATGGGGTTTGTTCCAAAATCATGGCTTTTTTCCACCAGGTAACAAACGGTTTGATGTTCACCGAAATGGGGTTCAGCGTTTGTTTTCCTTTTGTAAATTGCAGTAAGTGTCCTGACGTTAGCTGCGCTTTTGTAAGGGAATCTAAATCCACAAGCCTGGTGTCAACCGAAGAAACTTCCACACCGCCTTCTTCAACAACCACACGTGTGCCGTTGCCGCGTTCATAAACTACAAAGCGCGTGCCGGTAACAGCAATCGTGCCATCCGTGGTATGCACGAAGAACTTACCCCGAGGCTCATCCAAACTCTTGGTGACGGCAAAATAAGCTTCTCCCTGCAATTCAAAACGATGCGTTGAAGATGGCACCCACACCGCCGGATAGCGTAAGGTCGAATTGGCATTCAAAACGATTTTCGTTCCTTCGGGAAGCTTGATCGTCGCCCGCTGACCATATTCCGTCGAAATGAGTTGATAAGTTTCTCGCTCTGCAATTTTTGTTTCTCTTTGGAAAAAATCAAACCACGTTATGAGAGCTATCAGGATGGTCGCAGCAAATGCCACGGCTGCAAATCGTACCCAGCTGTCATATTTTCGACGGTGGAGGTAGGGTCTGGTGCGAGCAGCAAAGGCTTGAGTCGCTTCTTCCAAACTTTTATCCAGTTGTAATCTTGCTTTCAATTTGTTCCACTCAGTATCAATTACCGGGCTTTCAGCAACATTGAATTTTATGGATTGTAGGAATTCCAGCGCTTTCAAATAAAGTTCTCTATTCTCCGTTGAACCATTTCGCCAGGCATCCCATTTCTTTTTTTCCGACGGGGATGCCTTTCCCAAAAGCCAGTTATGAAATGATTCGTTCAGGAGTAAAGAGACAATGTCTTTCATACTTGAGTCATAGATTTATTTCTTAAAGGTTTGTTAAAATAATAGGATTGCCGCCTTTGATATTAAAGAGGGACAAAATGAGAAAATGTAATGCTTTTTTTTGATATTTTGAAAAAGGTGTAAGGTGTAATGAGAAGGTGGGAGGGCTTGAGGTTATGTCGGAGACTCCAGCAATGCTTTAAGACGGTGATATGCCTCCGATAAATAATTACGTACGACTTGGGGTCTTACGTTCATGATCACGGCAATCTCTTTATAGGTCAGATTGTCATACATCTTAAGATAAAGTGCCTCCCTCATCCGTGCAGGAATTTCTTTAAATGCACCTTGAAGCCTTTTTTGCTCGGAGGCTTCCTGCTCTGCAAATATTATCAAATCTTCCAGCGAAAACACGTCGGCAATTTGTTCCATTGTAAACTCGTGATGAGCAGTTTTTTGCCGTCGTTGCTTGCTAAGGGTATTCAATAGAAGGCGTCGTAATGAAACAAGCAAATAGGCTTTAATAGAATCCACCGCTGAAAGATTTCTTCGTTTTTCCCAAATATACGAAAATATTTCCTGGATAGCGTCTTTTACCAATTCCTGTTCTCTGGCTAGTTTCACGCCATAGTCGAATAGATGAGAATAATAGGCTCGAAACAAAAACTCTAAAGCCTGGGCATCGCCTTTTTTTAACCGCTCCCAAAGTTGGCGTTCCTTCTGAATTCGCTCTATTTTATCACAGGAATCTAAAGGATTTGAAATGTGTAAGTTGTTCGTTTTCAATTACCAGAAACATTTTGTTAACTTACGATTCAAACTTAACTTCATGAGTATCCGTCCGTAAAGAGCCTTTTGTTGTCATTCCAAGCTGAAATTCATTCGGCAGTTAGGCACGAGATTCCCGATGAGCTTTACCCTGCATGCCGTAAGCAGGGAACCTTCGGGAATGACAAGTACGGATGGCTAATTATCTAATTTAATTCTTATATTATTAAATGCAAATCAATTTATTTGGATCTTTTCCCCAGTCTGGGATAAGCTATCAGCTATTGGTTTTTTACTGTTGCTTTTGGCCATGGCTCATTAATGATTCTGTTGATTAAATCCATTTTACCATCAATCTTCATGCTGAGTCCTGAAGTATATTAGGGAGTCAGCATGAAGATAGGTATCCGACAATCAATTTTGAAATGGAATACTTATGTTTGAACGAAAAGTCAGTTCATGTCATTCCAGTGAAGTTCGTCCTCGCGAATGCGGGGGGGCAGAAATCCATTAAAACAGTTGCTTATAGATTCCTGATTTCTCGGGAATGACACAAAAGGGTAGTTTTCGTTCAGCCAATAAATAGCCTGCAACCCCTTGTGTATTCGGATATTTTACTTGACTTTTATTTTAATATTGTTAAACTTGATTTTCAGTTTTTTGGCCCAATCCAGCGATTCAAATCAACCTTCATAGTTATCAATAATTCAGGCAATTTTGTTCTTAACAAATATCATTTAATGAAAGAGATGAAATGCGAAAACTGATCGTTGTTGTCATGTTTCTGTTGTTAGTTTTGTCCATTAACTCGTTGTTCGGACAGGAAACGGGTCGAATTGAAGAAGCAGAGCACTCAGCGGGCGCCGCTTTGGGATCAGAGCTGCCCATCTGGAGTGTGATTCCCTTCGTTGGCATATTGTTATCCATTGCCATTTTTCCGCTGGTTGCGGGTGATTTCTGGCATCACCATTTTGGCAAGGTGTCTGCAACCTGGGCGGTCATTTTTGCCCTGCCATTTTTGTTTGCGTACAAAGGCGAAGCCATGCATGAAATTTTGCATATTTATTTAACCGATTATATCCCGTTTATCATCTTGCTCTGGGCTTTGTACACGGTGGCCGGAGGCATCTATTTAAAGGGTTCTCTGTGGGGCTCGCCGCTTTCAAATACCATCGTATTGTTAATCGGTACCGTGATTGCTTCCTGGGTTGGAACCACCGGCGCCTCCATGCTGCTCATTCGGCCGGTCTTGCGCATGAACAGCCAGCGGAAAAATAAAGTACACATCGTGGTGTTTTTCATTTTTCTGGTCAGCAATATCGGCGGCTCTTTGACCCCGTTGGGCGACCCGCCACTGTTTCTGGGATTTTTACACGGGGTGCCATTTTTCTGGACCCTTCATTTGTTTCCTCCGATGTTGCTGGTATCGTCTCTTCTCTTACTCATGTTTTTTATCTTTGATATGATAATGTATCGCCGGGAAGGCTTGGCAGGCAAGGGATACGGTGTGACGCATCTGGATATTCACGTGGACGAAGAACACGGCGGTACCGTTGTCTTGGAAGAAGTCGTTGACGAACCGAAATCAGTGAAGCATGTTGATCATGTAGTCAAAAAAGAAAAACTCGCTGTGGAAGGCCTGGTGAATCTGTTGTTTCTGGGCGGCGTCGTAGCAGGGGTACTGTTCAGCGGTTATGTGAAATTGGGAGAAATGAATATATTTGGCATTCACGTACCGATCGAGTTTATCGTTCGCGATTTTTTTCTCATTTTCATGGGATTTCTTTCTTTAAAATTTACCGATAAGGAAACGCGTACAGGAAATGAATTTACCTGGTTTCCCATCAAAGAAGTGGCGATTTTATTTGCCGGCATATTTATGACCATCATCCCGGCTTTGAAAATGTTGCAAGCCGGTTCCGCCGGGCATTTGGCTTTCATTGTGGATTATGTCAAAGATTCTGCCCAGTATTTTTGGATAACAGGAATTCTTTCGAGTTTTCTGGATAACGCGCCGACCTATTTGACGTTTTTCAATACCGCTCTTGGCAGTTTAGGATTAACCGAAGCGCAAATTGCCGAAGCCCTGCGCTTTTCACACGATGTCTTGCTGCAGCATGGTTTCACCGAGCTTCTTGTGCAAAAAATGGAATCCTTCACGCCTTTTTTACTGGCGATATCATGTGGGGCCGTGTTTTTCGGTGCCAACACCTACATTGGCAACGCGCCAAATTTCATGGTCAAGTCCATTGCTGAAGAAAACGGTGTTAAAATGCCCAGCTTTTTCGGCTACATGCTTTACTCCGTATTAATTTTAGTACCCATATTTTTCCTGGTTACTTTAATTTTCTTTTAACAGGGTAAGCCGATTTTGATACCTTTTCTCTTTTTCTTGTTTGCGATTTTAGCCATCGCTTCTGCGGTCATGATGATCGCACACCGAAATCCCATCTATTCAGCCCTGTTCTTGATAATTACCTTGACGGCGCTGGCCGGGCTTTTTGTCTTACTCAGTGCGCCTTTTATCGCCGCTGTTCACATAATCGTTTACGCCGGTGCAATTATGGTGTTGTTTTTATTTGTGATTATGCTGTTGGACGTGAAAAGCAATATCCTGAAAGAAAAATCTTTTCGGTTTTCGCAGTTTGTGGGCCTGCTGCTGGCGGTATTACTGTTGATTCAATTGGGTGCGGTATTTTACTCGAGTAAATCCTATTTAACGGATTTCAACGCCGGTGCACATTCACTGCTGCAAACCGGCAGTACCCGGTCGGTTGGCAAATTGTTATTTACGCGCTATCTTTTTCCATTTGAAATCGCTTCAATTTTGCTGTTATCCGCCATCATCGGAACGGTGATTTTATCTAAAAAAAAGTTGAAACAATAGATGGTCGTGCCTACGATTTATTATTTAATTTTGAGTGGGATTTTGTTCTGCATCGGAGTGATCGGCGTTTTAACCCGCCGAAACGCCATCATCATTTTTATGTCCATTGAGCTCATGCTCAATGCCGTGAATTTATCTTTCATTGCCTTTTCAAAACAACTTAACAATTTGGACGGACAAATATTTGTATTTTTTGTGATGGTGGTAGCTGCCGCAGAAGTGGCCGTGGGACTGGCTTTGCTGGTGGCGATTTTCAGGATAAAAGAAACCGTATATGCCGATGAAATCAATATTATGAAATGGTAAGTAACAAGAGATTTGTAACCCATTTGAAAGCGAGTTCAAGGAATGAGGTGTATAGGGTATAAGGAATAGGTATAAGGTAAAGGGTATGGGGTATAAGGTATAAAAAAGTTACCTGTTTCCCTTATACCCTATACCAAATACCCTCTAACTTTTTCCCATTTAATTTGAATTTTACCTGATTACCAAACATTCTTCAAGAGATTTATTTTAAAGAAAATATGATGCTTGAATATATCTGGCTGGCGCCCGTTTTGCCTTTAGTTGGTTTTCTGATCAACGGATTAGTGGGTTACCGTTTAAAAGAAAAGCACATAGGCATCATTGCATCCACCGCCATTGGCTTATCATTTCTAATTTCGAGCGTGGTTTTTTTCGACCTTCTGAAGTTGCCGGAAACAGAACGGGTATTCACAAAATCTATTTATACTTGGATAACCGCTGGCAGCATGCAGGTCAAAATCAGCTTTTTAGTGGATCCGCTGACGATGGTGATGCTGCTGGTGGTGACCGGTGTGGGTTTGCTCATTCACGTTTATTCCATCGGTTACATGTCCGGCGACCAGGGCTTTGCCCGATATTTTGCATTTTTAAACTTATTTACCTTTTCCATGTTGCTCCTGGTCCTGGCCGATAATTTTTTACTCATGTTTGTGGGCTGGGAAGGCGTGGGGCTCTGTTCTTATTTTTTGATCGGCTTCTGGTTTGAAGAGGATGCCAACGCCGCTGCCGGCCGCAAAGCTTTTGTGGTTAACCGAATCGGCGACTTTGGTTTTTTGATCGGGCTCTTTTTGATTTTTCTGCATTTTGGCTCTTTTAATTTTGAAACGGTTTTCAGTCAAGCGGCGCTCAATATTGATCAAAAAACCGCCACGGCCATCGCCTTGCTGCTGTTTGTGGGAGCGGTTGGTAAATCGGCACAGATTCCTTTGTACGTCTGGCTGCCGGACGCCATGGCCGGTCCTACGCCGGTCTCGGCTTTGATTCATGCTGCGACCATGGTGACTGCCGGGGTTTACATGGTCGCCCGAAGTCATGTAATCTTTATGTTTTCCACTACCGCGTTAAGTGTGGTCGCGTTAATTGGTGTGGCTACGGCCTTGCTGGCCGCCACCATTGCCCTGGTCAATAACGACATCAAGCGCGTTTTGGCCTACTCCACCATCAGCCAATTGGGGTACATGTTTTTGGCCTGCGGTGTGGGTGCGTTCAGTGCGGGGATCTTTCATTTGAGCACCCATGCTTATTTTAAAGCGCTGCTTTTTCTCAGCGCCGGTAGCGTCATGCACGCCCTTGCCAACGAAACCGACATGACTAGAATGGGCGGTTTGAAAAGCCGATTGCCGGTGACGTTTAAATTGTTTTTAGTGGGCGCCCTGGCACTGGCTGGAGTGCCGTTTCTGTCTGGCTTTTTTTCGAAAGATGAAATTTTGTGGCGGACACTGAGCAGCCCTGTGGGCGGATTTTCTTTCTGGTTAGCCGGCGCAGTGGTGGCCGGACTCACCGCGTTCTACATTTTCCGGCTCTTCTATTTGACATTTTATGGCAAGTTACGCGCCTCGGAGAAAATTGCGCTGCAGATTCATGAATCGCCGCGGGTGATGACCGTTCCCATGTACATTTTAGCCGGCTTGTCCGTCGTCGGGGGGCTGGTGGGCATTCCGCACGTTTTCAATCGATTCGATCATTTCCTGCAGCCGGTTTTTTCTCGGTACGTCGCGCAGAATGTTACGGAGCTCAAGCCGGCACTGCTCAACTTCGAGCTCAGTTTAATGGGCATTTCAACGGTGATCGTGCTCATGGGTATCGGATTTGCTTTTCAATTGTATGTGCAGAAAACCAACTTGCCCGAGGAGATAGCTGATAAATTCAAAGGGCTGTACCATTTTCTGCGTAAAAAGTGGTATGTGGATGAAATCTACGACATTTTAATCGTGCGGCCGTTCAACTTTCTTTCAGAGGTAATTTTATGGCGCTGGTTTGATGTCCTGCTCATCGATGGGTTGGTAAACAAATTAGCTATAATAATTGGAAAAAGCAGCAATATTGTGCGAAAGCTGCAAACCGGTTTGGTGCAAAATTACGCCCTGTCAATTTTAGTGGGTGTCGTACTCTTGATCAGTTATTTTCTATTTAAATAGTGTCCATCCGTAATGAGACCTTTTTTGTTATTTCTGCAATCTTTAAGCGGGAATCCATTGGTCCGTTAGGCATGAGATTCCCGATGAGCTTGTCCCTGCATGTTTTAAGCAGGGAGCATTCGGGAATGACGATTACGGATGGACACTAAATAGAACAAAAAATCCGCTCACCCTTGCATCAAGTCGTACCCTTCGGTTCGGCTCAGGGTAATGAAAAAAGGACGGTTCGTTCGAAAACTAATTCCTGAATAAACGTCATGTCGATTCCAATATTAACCATTATCACGTTTTTACCTCTTCCTGGTGCGCTGATCATCTCCCTGATCAAGAAGCAAAATCAGTCTGCCATCAAAATTACGGCTTTTGCCATTACGTTACTGATTTTTTGTTTATCTGTACCGCTGTATTTTCAGTTTGATGCTACGGCCGCCATGCAGTTCACCGAGCGCGTTGACTGGATTCCGGCCTGGGGTGTGGGTTATCATCTGGGAATCGACGGAATCAGCCTGTTTATGGTTTTGCTGACGACTTTCCTGACGCCTATCGTGATCTTATCCTCCTGGAACAGCGTCACCAAAAATGTCAAGGGTTACCTGATTTCCCTGCTTGTATTGGAAGCCGGCATCCTCGGCGTCTTTGTGGCGCTCGATCTGTTTTTGTTTTATATCTTCTGGGAAGTGATGCTCATTCCCATGTATTTTGTCATCGGCATCTGGGGTGGTGAAAACCGAATTTATGCAGCGGTGAAATTTTTTATTTATACCATGGTGGGCAGTTTGCTGATGCTGGTAGCCATCCTGGTGATGTATTTTTACCACGGCGGACTCACGGGCCGTTATACTTTTGATATATTAGCGTGGCAGCAAACGAATTTACCGCTTGATTTTCAGACCTGGCTCTTTTTAGCTTTCGGTTTGAGTTTCGCCATCAAAGTGCCCATGTTTCCGTTTCACACCTGGCTGCCGGATGCTCATGTGGAGGCTCCGACCGGCGGCAGTGTGATTTTAGCCGGCGTGCTTTTGAAGATGGGAACGTACGGCTTCCTGCGGTTTTGTTTGCCCTTTTTCCCACACGCTGTCAGCCAATTTACTCCCTGGATTTTTGTACTGGGCGTTATCGGAGTTATTTACGGTGCTCTGGTGGCAATGGTGCAGCCAGATTTGAAAAAGCTGGTGGCATATTCCAGTGTCAGCCATCTGGGGTTTGTCATGCTGGGCATCTTTGCTTTGAATGTGCAGGGCATTCAGGGCGGGCTGCTGCAAATGGTCAATCACGGATTGTCCACGGGTGCGTTGTTTTTGATCGTGGGCATGCTCTATGAGCGCAGGCACACGCGCTTGATCGCCGATTTTGGTGGACTGGCTAAACGCCTGCCTATCTTTGCTACCTTTTTTATGATCGTCACGCTCTCCTCCATCGGTTTACCCGGTTTAAATGGATTTGTGGGGGAGTTTTTAATTCTGCTGGGAACGTTTTTAAGCAGCAAAACCTACGCGGTTCTAGCAGCCAGCGGTGTGATTTTAGCTGCGGTATATATGCTCAGAATGTTTCACCGTGTGATGTTTGGCAAATTAGACAACGAAAAAAATAGGCGTCTGCTCGATCTTTCCGCAAGAGAAATTTCGGTGTTGGTTCCCATCGTTGTTTTGATTATTTTGATCGGCTTTTACCCAAATGCCTTTTTGAAGAAGATGGCGCCTTCGGTTGAGCATTTGATTCAATCGGTTCAAAGCAGACAGATTGAAATGGTTGAAAATCAGTAGCGAGAGATAGGGTGAACGGCCATATCGTTGAGTTTTAAGCTCAGGGGTAATTAGTCAGCAGCAGAATCTCCTGAGTAAACCAGGTTCGGTGCTGCCTCATTTTCTTAGAAGGATAATTATGTGTGGGAATTCACAACCTTTGGCCGGGTGCTGTAAACAGGGCGGAATTCAATTTTAACTGGCCTAAAAACAAAAAACCCCTGTACCCAAATGGGCCAGGGGTGGACAAAGCGTTTTAGGAATTACATCTTTGTGACGTTTTTGGCTTGTAAACCTTTTGGTCCTTGCTCTACATCAAACTCAACCTTGTCGCCTTCGTCTAATGATTTGTAACCATCGCCTTCGATCGCGTTGAAATGGACGAATACGTCTTCGCCTTCTTCTCTGCTGATAAAGCCGTAGCCCTTAGAGCTATTGAACCATTTTACAATTCCATTTTCCATAAGAAAAAATCCTTACATTAAAATAACTTGTTGCGTACAACTGTGTTTCCAGCCTTAATGTTTCCTTTAAATCACACAGAACGGAAGTGCCAATTTTACCATCCTCTGCAATTTTAGTTGTTCGCAGTTTTTGCAGTGTTACAAAAAACTCAACCAGCTAAAACAAATTAAGTGCAAAAAACCATGTACATTTTTTATGGCGAATTAAGGTAGGGTTAATTTATCTAAAAAGCAAGCATTAATTTTTATTTTTTCAATACTTTGGCTTTGGACGAATGAATACAAATTTCAAATTGCAAACTGAAAAAATGCAACCGAGGCCTTCGAACCGATATAAAACGGTCGTTCTCATTGCCCTTTTTTATCTTCCTGACAGCGCTTCAACAAGGAAGAACTTTTTATATATTATCACTTTTTTCAAGATATCGTGGAATGTTGGAGTTTTTTCAAATCAGTTATTTAGGGCGTCAACTATTTTCCCGTATAAAACAGACTACTCGTTTCACAAAGGCGTTCATGGCTTCGTAGTGCACCCAGTGTCCGGTATTGGGGAACATGACCAACTGGTAATTGGGAAAGTGCTGCGCGATCACTTCAACTTTGTTGGCAATTTTATGTTCAGACTGCTCACCACCGATGAAGAGAGTCGGTCCCGAATATCGACTGAGAGGTGGCAGTTTGAACGGCTCGTTTGCAGTGATGAATTCAAAAAGGGCGGGTAAATTACACCGCCAGCGGTGGGCGCCGTTTTCCTGTCGCTGCAGGTTTTGCAAGAGAAATTGCCGCACCGAATCCGCCGTAATGGCGGCAGATAATTGTCGGTTGGCCTCTTGCCGATTTGTTATTTTATTTAGATCGACCCTTTGTAGAGCTTCGAATATCCATGCCATACGCGTCAGGTCCACCTGTGGAGAAATATCTACCACGATCAATCCGCGGATGCGGGTTTCATTCGTAACAGCAAACGACATCGCAGACAGACCGCCCATGGAATGTCCCAGCAAAAATGGTTTGTCGAGTTGCAGTTCATCGAAAAACTCTTCAAGGTCTTCGCGCATGGCTTCAATGCTGTGCTCAGCGTGCGGGGATTCGCCGTGATTACGAAGGTCGGGCACGATCACGTTAAAGTGCGTTCCCAGCGCGGCACCGGTTCCGTGCCAGTTTTTCGAGGAACCTAACAAACCGTGCAAAATCACCAGAGTTTGCCCGCCGTTACCGTACTGTCGAATTTTTAGTTTCATATTAAATCCAATTATGTAAGATTTTGGTTGATCCTAATGTAATAAATTACTAAATATTTTACCACCGTATTTTCATTTTGACGCTGAATGATGGGTACGCAAAATCGGGGGGGCACTTCATTCCTAAAACTGAGAATGTCCCGCTGGTATTTTCCTAAAGATGGGAATGCCGGCGTGACGGGATTCAAATAAATCGCGAGAGTGTTCTGAAAATAAAAGGTTTATCTGAAATTATGTGAGATCGAGCATCTGGCCCGATGATTGCACAAATCGGAAAAACCAACATCACTTGTGCTTGGCATACTTACCTGTTTACATTCAATTTTAGTTATGGAGAAAGGTTATGAAAGATAAAAGTCTGTGGACTTCTTTAAAAGCAAGCAAACTAAATATTGGAGCCCGGCGCGCGGTATATTTTGACATCTCTGATGTGATAAAAAATACTAAATTTCAAATTCCAGTCGGCGAGAAAAATTATTTAGAAGGAATCGACCTGGTGTATCGCACATTGTGTGCGATTTTATACAATTTTGTACCGCTTTCAGGGCATCCCGGTGGCAGCATTTCATCGGGCAGAATCGTAGAAGGATTGCTCTTCTCGCATTTGGATTATGATTTTTCCAATCCCAATGCCGAGGATGCGGATTTTCTGGTTTATGCGGCGGGTCATAAAGCCATGGGATTGTACGCCATGTGGTCGTTGCGCAACGAGCTCATTCGCATTGGCCGGCCGGAATTGCTGCCAGAAGAAAAATTGCAACTGCGGTTGGAGGACCTGCTGGGTTTCCGCAGAAATCCAACCAACGACACGCCGCTATTTAAAGAATTTCACTCAAAAACCCTGGACGGACACCCAACTCCGGCTACGCCATTTGTGCGAATTGCCACCGGAGCCAGCGGGGTTGGTGTGCCGGCTGCACTGGGTTTGACTATGGGCGCCCTGGATGCCTACGGTGAGAGTGCCCCCAAAGTGCACATCCTCGAAGGAGAAGGGGGCATGACGCCCGGACGGGTACACGAATCTCTGGCTGCCGCGGCCTCCGCGCGACTGCACAACGCCATCATGCACGTGGATTGGAATCAGGCTTCCATCGACTCGAACCACGTTTGCCGGGAAGGCGAGGAGCCTGGTGAATATGTGCAGTGGAATCCGGCCGAACTGTGCTACTGTCATGACTGGAACGTGATTTTTGTGCCCAATGGCAAGGATTTTCAGCAGGTGCTGGCGGCGCAAAGTTTGGCCTTGTCTCTCGATACAAAACAGCCAACCGCCATTGTGTATCGAACCATCAAGGGCTGGAAATATGGTATCGAAGGCCGGGTGTCCCACGGCGCCGGGCATAAATTCTGTTCCGAAGGGTACTACGAAGCTTGCGCAGAATTGGAAAATTACTTCAATGTGCACATACCGCGCTTTGACGGGGAAGTCAATCCAGAAAATGTTGAAAAATCCTTTTATGATACTTTGATGGTTATCCGGCATTGCCTGGAGAGTCAAAAAGAGTTGGCGTTTTTTGCGGCCAAACAAACCATCGAATCGCAACAGCGACTGAAGAAATTGCAGCGCAAAAAACGCAGCGATGCGCCCAACTTAAATAAACTGTACGCTTCGGATTCCGGCTTGGATGCTGAAAGGCCGCCAGATGAATTAGCGCTAAAGCCGGGAGAGTCGGTGACGTTGCGCGCCATGCTCGGCAACGTGCTCAACGTGCTCAACAAGAAAACCGAGGGCGCGATCATCGGTTCCGCTGCGGATTTGTTAGGCTCCACCAGCGTCGTCAATATCAACAAAGGATTTGATGAAGGTTTGTTTAACGCAGTGGAAAATCCCAAATCGCGATTGGTAGCGGTGGGCGGAATTTGTGAGGACGCCATGGGCGCCTTTATGGCGGGCCTGTCGAGTTTTGGCAACCACATCGGTGTGACCTCTTCCTACGGCGCGTTTATCGGGGCGTTGGAGCACGTAGCAGCGCGCCTGCACGGAATCGGGCAGCAGACCAAGGGTGAAATCCAGGATCCGGCTTACAACACCTGGATCATGATCAACGCCCACGCCGGTGTGAAAACCGGCGAGGATGGGCCCACACACGCGGATCCCCAAGTGCTGCAATTGCTTCAGGAGAATTTCCCTAAAGGCGTTCTCATTACGCTCACCCCCTGGGATGCCCAGGAAATCTGGCCGCTTATGGTTGCTGGCTTGAAGGAGCGTCCGGCGGTACTGTGTCCGTTTGTCACCCGTCCCGCAGATACGATTGTAAACCGGCAAGAATACGGACTACCGCCCGCGCACACCGCTGTCAAAGGCATTTACGCCATGCGCACCGCCGACCCTTCTGCCAGGCAGCAAAGCGGAACCCTGGTTCTGCAAGGCAACGGTGTTGCGACCATTTTTGTACAGGAAGTGCTGCCGAAATTAGATGAAAAGGGACTGAATTTGAACGTGTTTTACGTGGCCAGCGCAGAGCTGTTCAATCGCTTGCCCCTGCAGGAGCAAGAAGCGATTTTCCCCGAGGCGTTGAGCCGCGAAGCCATGGGCATCACCGATTTCACCCTGCCCACCATGTATCGTTGGGTACGTTCAAATGAAGGAATTGAAAGAACGCTGCACTCTTTTCGAGGACATCACTATCTGGGTAGCGGTAAGGCGCATAAAGTACTGCAGGAAGCCGGCATTCACGCAGAAGGCCAGTTAGAAGCGATTCTGGATTTTGCGCAAAAAATGGAAAAACGAAAAAAAAACGCTAACGGCCACTTAACTGTTGGTGGATATCCCTTCAAAAAAACCGGTGCCAAAGTGGATGAACCCATTTGGCTCACTTGCGTTTCCTGCGGTAAAAAAATCGATCCGCAAGATTATTTTGGCGAGGAATCTATGGGGGATAACGAGTACTGTTTTGAGTGCGAGCATCGTGAGAAAAGAGTTTGCGCTTATTGTCTGGCTTACTGGATGAATGCCAACGAGAGCATCAAATTTCACTGCGATAGCTGTGTAACCTGAAATTGCAGCCGATAGCCGATCCGTAATTGTTTTGGAAGCGGGTATTCTTCGTAATCTTAAAGATACTCGCTTTTTTATGTAACGGTGCAGCCTGTTTTATAATCCAATAGGGACCTTGTTTGTTTTTTATCTGTCATTTATGATTCTGTTGATTAAGTCGAAGGAACGTTCAGTCTGAGTGCCGAAGTGCATTCGGGAAAGGCCGTAATTTGTTGTTTTTTCATCATGCTTCAACTC
>JBHHXN010000043.1:0-34382 GCA_046757025.1 bacterium | reverse complement strand
GAATAATTCTGGCTAAAAAATGAAAGGCCGAGGAGTAAACGACAGCACAAACAGAATCATTGTAAAAATGCCGAGCATAAATCGGTTGCCATCAACGGGGGTTTCATCTAACGTCGGAGGATGCCGGTACCCAAACCAGATGATGAGCGCCAGCAATAAGACCCAGCCCGGGTAAATGCGAATGCAAATATAGGCAAAGCCCACCAACGCTGCCGTGGCCACGTATTTGTGGTTTTTCCCCAGAATGGCATACACGATATGCCCGCCATCCAATTGGCCGATGGGCAACAAATTGAGGGCGGTTACGAACAAGCCAGCCCAGCCAGCAAACGCCATGGGATGGAGCAGGACATCCTGCCCTTCCGGCAACGAACCGATGGCCCACTTAGAAATTTGCGCAAATAAAATCGACTCACCCAGCATCGTCCCCACCGACGTGTCGGGTCGAACTTCAATAACCTCAGATAGCTGCAGACCAAAATAGATTGCTGGAATGGTGATGACGAGACCCGCCAGCGGTCCAGCAATGGCTACGTCGAACAAAGCTTTGCGGCTGGGAATGCGCGCCTCCATTTTTATTACGGCGCCCATGGTGCCAAACGGGTTCAAATTTGGCAGAGGAAATGGGATAAAAAAGGGCAGCGTCGCCTGAATTCCGTACTTTTTGCACATCCAATAGTGCCCCATCTCATGGGCGAGCAGAATTGCAATTATCGAGCCGCCGTACCACAAACCCGCCTGCCAGTAGCCATGTTGCAGCCAGCCGGTCATGAACGTAGTAAAACACGTGGCAATAAATAAGTAAAGATTTATTTTTGGATTGTCGCTGTTTAATTTCTCGAAAATTCGAAATCTTCTCTTCGAATAATACCGGCGATAAAAGTCCTCATCAAATGGAGTGTGTTCGTTCATCTATTAAATTTACCTGGAAATTTCTTTCGGCAGCAATGGATGATTCTCCTAATGCTACTTTTTATTTTACAATTTATTCGAGTGTCACTTGGGGTTTCAGCTCATCCTTCACCACCGGGGATTCCACACCAGTCAATTCTAAACGGCTGAATTGGTTTTTCATCATTCTAACCAAACTTCTGGTGTCCTTTTCTATCATACATTTTGCCAAATTAATATTTAAATTTTGTGCCATTTGTGAAATTTTCTCAAATGTTCTGAAAGTGGCGCCTCTCGCTTTAATGGGCAAAATGGAGTTATTGGATAATAATGGATCGGCATCCGCCGGGAAACCATAAATCGAAACAGCCCTCTGCCACTCTACCGTGCCCGGAATAGGTGAAAACGCTGCCAGCCTGATTTTAACGCCATACCTATGCACAAACGCCATGCTCCACAATATTTCTTCAATGCTTTGCCCCGGCAAGGCCATAATTACATACGCATCCAGCTCACCGTGCCGGTAGCCGGCGTCATACAAATTTTGAACTGCCTGCACAAAGGTTTCGTCATTCACTTTGTTGCAGATGTCTATCTGTCGGTGCGGGTTGCCGGATTCATAACTCAAGCGAAGGGTTTTGAAGCCCGATTTGAACATCTTTTCAGCAACTTCGCTGGTAATCAAACGGGATTGCAGTCCATTTGGCGTATGAAAATGTATTCTCCAGTTCTGCTCGATTACCGAGTCTAAAATGAGCGCAAGATGATTTTTAAAATTGGTCAAAAGCGCATCATCGTAAAAAGCGAATTCATCGATTTGCAATTGTGAATGCAAAAACCTCAGCTCATCGACAACACAGGTCGGTGAACGCCAGCGATACGCACCCGCGACTAAATTGGAGGCGCAAAAAGTGCATTTCAAGGGACAGCCACGAGAGGTTAAAATGGCTGCAAAATTCAGATTTTCGTACAGATCATAGGCAGGAAACGGCAATTCGTCTAAATCGCTGCTAAATTCATCATAAGACCGTTTGTGGTGAGTTAACGAATCCACCATCTTCAGCGCAGCCAGCTCGCCTTCCCCGGAAATCACATAATCCACACCGCTCGTATTAATCGCATGCTCTTTGCACAATGTGGGATAGATACCCCCTAACACGATGGGCGCATCTGCATACACGTTGCGTATTTCCCGCACCGCCAATTGCACGCCCGGATACCAGTAGGTCATGCCTGAGGTCATTAGCACGACTGCCGGCTTGCGGCTTTCGATCAATTTCTTTCGAAATAAATTGAACGGCAATCCATAGCGGGCGTAATTTCTGGGAACGTTCTGGTAAACTTGCGGTTTCGGGATAACTTCCCGGTAAAACTTGCCCGTAGTGTAGTATTTGTTTAACGGTTGAGAGATTCCCTGGTAACGCAATAAATCCGAATCGTGCCGATCCATGCAATCAATTAAAGCAACATCGTAAGAGTATTTGCGCAACATGCCGGCCACGTACAAAAGGCCCAACGGACGCAGCCAGAAGTCGTACGCCGCAAAATCCGTGATCCAGGGATTTATCAGAAGAATTCTATTATTCATTTAGATTTATTTCATACCGGCGACGATGAGATACACATCATCCTTTAGCGGTTTAGGGGAAAATTCATGGATGCCACTTAAAATGGTTTCGATGATTTCATCAACGGATAAATAAATACTCGGCTTGAAGAAGTTGATAAATCCATCAATACCCAATTGCTTACCTTTGGTATCTTCTGCTTCAATGATTCCGTCCGTGTACATGATGATTTTGTCTTCCGGTCCCATCATGACGATATCCTGATCGAATTTATTTTCGTCTCTTTTTTCGTAACCGATGATGACATTCTGCGATTCCAATTTCACAAATTTATTTTCTCGGCTTTTCCATAAAATCACCGCCGGATGGGCGCTGCCCGCATAGGTTATGGTGCCCTTTCTCAAATTTATCACGGCGGAAAACATGGTTAAAAACATGGCAGTGCCTTCAAAGGCATCAAAAATCAAATTGTTTACGTCGTTCAAAATAGCGCGCGGATTTTTCTGCTCCCGCACCAGGTTTCGAATCTCGCTGCAAATTCTGTTCACCAGCAGCGCCGCGGTAATGCCATGCCCAGTTACGTCCACCAGAGTTAAATACACGTTTTCCTCGCCATCAAAATAGATATCGGCGAAATCACCGCCCACTCCGATCATGGGCATGTATTTTACATGTACATCGATGTTAGGCAGGCTTATCGGCGCCGGTACCAAACTTGTTTGCACGTGCTCTGCCAGACTCAAATCCTTTTTGATCATTTCCTGGTAGGCGATCAATTCCTTCTGCTGTTTTTCAATTTGGATCTTGAAATTTCTTCTTTCCAGCGCTTTCTGAACTTTCAGACGGAATTCTTCCATGTCGATGGGCTTGGTTAAATATTCAAAAGCGCCCAGCTTCATGGCTTCAACTGCTGTGGCTACAGTACCGTGACCGGTCAAAATCAACACCTCGGTACTTTCATCGTGATCCTTCACTATTTTCAGCACCTCTATTCCGCCTTTCTCCCGCATGTGCAAATCAGAAACCACCAGATCATAATTTCTATGGTGCAGCTCATCGCTCACTAATTTCCCGTCGGAGAGCTCTTTAACAAAATGACCGTCCTTTTTCAATACTTCAGACAGCAAGAAGGTAATTGATTTTTCGTCGTCAACAACTAAAATAGTAGCCATAATCCTTATTGGTTCCCAGTACGATTGTTCATTTTAATATATTATAATCCATTTAATGTCTGACCGAAAACGGAAGCCTTCATGCTGAGTCCCGAAGTAAATTCGGGCAAGCATGATGTAAAAACAAGAGCTTATCATCCTTCGACGAATCAATCCTGAGCTTGTCGAAGGACTCAGAGTGAAGGTTCATGTACATTTCGGTCAGGCACTATCTAATATAATAGTTTCTTTTCTTAAGAGCAAAATAAAATCACAGGAAATTGAAAAAATCGTACTTATTAGCATTTGCTAAAGTCGTGATCGATACAGACGCCGGGATGTTTATTGCTCATGGAGAGCGAATATTTGATGGGTTAGAAATTTACAAAGGAAGACCTATTTTTCGACAGTTTGGCGGGTTTAGCTATCAAGGGTTTCAAAGCGAAGGGTCTTATCCCATGTTTACCACAGGGGCTGTGAAAACCGTTAAAAAGTGGCTAATAACTAGTGAAAAAGTACTTAACATCAATATCTATGTTTAATATTTGTCAATGTATTTACCAATACCTGGTGGAGTCGTTCAGAACCGAGAACGGCCTAAGACAAAAATTCTTGCTCAATCTGGGTAAACTTAGCCTGGTTGAATCTGAATGGCTGCTTTTGCCAAACGGATTGAGGAAGTCCTGCGGGGTCAGGAAAAACTTTTTGCTGGAAATCCTGAGACCGAACGCCTCGCCACCCAATATGCCCAAAAGCTGCTCAGAAAATATAAAGCCGAGTACCGGGAGGGCGATGAAAAGCCCTATGAATCGATCGATTTAGTTTCACTCAGCCATTCAAGACTCAGAAGCGTTGGCACAGAATATGGGTCGTTAGCTTATTTTAAAAGACTTGAGTTCAAGCAGTGATTACACGACTGTGACTTCAGCGACCGTGAGGTGGAGGTGGCGTCTCTGTTACTCATCGGTCTGCTGGTCAGGCCGGGGGACGAGCGCCAGGCCATCAGCGGTCTCGATGAGCTGTTGGGGTGCGATTTTACCGTCTTTCGCTGAATACCCTTTACAAAGTAAGCGACACGCTTCTGGAAAATAAAGACGCCGTTGAGAGCCTCTTCGCATAAAAGAATGTGATCTCTTTGGGTTGAAGGAGCGGATTATTGGGCGGGAGTTACCCATAAATTTTCGTTTAGAATAGCAGAACAGCAGGGCATTTCAATCAGTCCCTGATGTCAGTTGCAAATTATCAATCCTGACTTTCACCTATTACAGTAGTTTAATTACCAAAATCGTTATATCATCTGCCTGTGGCTGTCCTTTAGAGAATTCTTTTACTGACTCTATCAAACTGTTTAAAATATTTTCCGCTGACGATTGATAATTCTGAATAACACACTCTTCGATTCTTTTTTCCTCAAACTCTTCTTCTTTTGCATTCATGGCTTCCGAAACTCCATCTGTAAACATGACCAGGCAGTCTCCGCTCTTAAGTTGGGTCGTTTCGGTATCATAGGGAATATTAGGCATCATGCCCAGGATGAGCCCGCCCTCGTTAAAGGTTTGAAAAGAACGGTCTTTATGGAACAAATATGGCGGGTTATGTCCAGCATTCACCGAAGTAAATGTTCGGTTTTTTAAATCCAAAATTCCGATGAAATAGGTGATAAATTTATCATAGGAAGTGTTTTGATAGATGAGATTGTTGATGCGTGAGGTGATTTCATCGATGTTTAACTTGGTGTTCAATAGTACATGCAAACTGGCTTGTAGATTTGACATCAATAAAGCGGCTGGAGCACCTTTTCCAGAAACGTCGGCAATGCAAAATGCGTATTTTTGATCATCGATTTTAATACAATCATAATAATCGCCGCCCACCTGGCGGGAAGGAATGTTTACCGCTGCCACTTCATAGTTTTCGATTTCTGGGCACTGGCTGGGCAACAATTTTCGTTGAATATCGCTGGCAATTTGCAACTCTTCTTCAAGGCGTTGTTTCTCTAAAGTCTCTTCAAACAGTCTGGCATTTTCGATGGAAATCATGGACAAATTGCCCAGAGTCGTCAGAAAGTCCAGCTCTTCTTTGGTAAAAGGGAGCTTGGTGATTTTTTCTCCGAGAGCGATGACGCCTTTGGTTTCATTCTGAATCCGCATGGGAATCAGCACCGAAATGGCGATATGGCTTAAATTCGAAAAGTGCTCATTTTGTTCGTCTTCGACTTCATTCAAAAGCAAGGGTTGTTCAACCTGGTTTAATGCATTTAAAAATTCCGCTTTGCTGTTAAAATCTAATTCTTCTTCACTCTGAAAACCTTTTTTTAATTTTAAACTCATGACGTCGTCGTCACACAAAAAAACCAGGCAGCGGTTAACCATCATCTCGCCCATGATGGAATAGGCTAAAAGATTGACCACCGTATTCGTTTCCAGTGTGGAATTGAGTTCTTTGCCAATCTCAAACAAGGTGTTGAGCTCCTGGACTTTTTTGTCCAACTGCCGGTTGACGTCATTTAACTCCTGGAAGATGAGTCCATTTTGCACGGCGGTTGCGGCAATGTTTGAAAGGGAGTGTAAATATTCCAGCTCGGAATCGGTAAATTCGGATCCTAAAATTTTCCTGCCATATCCGATTATACCCAGACTCTTCCCATCGTGTAAAATTGGAATAATCAGCTCGATTTCATTCTTCTGGAAAAACGCCTGCCAGGGCGAAGGATTTAGCTGCGCCGTAAATGTCGGTCCGCTGGGGCAGCCATCCACGTAGATTTTCGTACCCAGCAGCGCTTTAGAAAGTCCTTTAAAGGATTGGATAACGTATCCTTTGCTACCGTTAGCAATCAACACCACTCCCTTTGAAATCAACATTTTCCCCATGGGAGTTAATAGAATGGTGTCGAGAATGGTTTGTAAATTTAAGGAGGAATTTAACGCTTTACTCAGATCAAAAAGCGCTTGTAATTCGTAGAGTTTTTCGTCTAATTGTGAAAAACTTGATTTGTTTTTTGTTCGACCAGGCACAAGCGTAAGGGTGCGTAATAGTTATTAGATTAATTTAACTTGAAACGGCCTGCTTTCCAGACTGACCTTTATTCAGATATTTGATCATTTTAACTTGATTTTTAATTCCGGGTTTGACATTGAAGTCGACTTTATCCATCAATGTTTCTATTAAATAAAGACCGAGTCCTCCCACCCGCATTTCAGACAAATAGTCTTTCATGTCCGGAATTTTAATGTCTTTCGGGTTGAAACCTTTTCCGCTGTCGGTGACGGTCACCATTAATTTCTTGTTATCAATTTTGATGATGACATCGATAAAATTTTTAGAATTTTTTCCATAAGCGTGTTTGATGACATTTGCGCAAGCTTCATCCACAGCTAATTCTATTTTGCTTACATCATCTTTATTAAATCCGACTTTACTAGCCACCTTTGCCACCAATTCTCGAACAATCGACAGATTTTCGGATTGGCTGGGCAATTTTAAATGGTATTTGTTTTGAATCTTCTCAGGCAAGATATTCACCACCTTTTTTGGGCACCATTGAATTCTTATTTTTGTCTTCTAATTTCATAATCAACACCCTGTCTGATTTACAATACCTTGAATTTCGACAAAGCTTTCTCTTCTTCTTCCAAAATGTCATATAGCGTTGGAAATCCCAAAAGATCAAAGACTCGGTATATTTTCGGTTTCATATTTGTCAATTTAATGTCTCCACCATTCTTGCGAATGTCTTCAATAAAACCCATGAACACTCCCAGACCCGCGCTACTTATATAATTTAAATCTTTGAAATTTACCACAATATTATATTTTTTGGCGTCAACTAATTGCTGAAAGGCGTTTTCCAAATCCTGTGCAGTATGGGCATCTAAGTATCCCTTAATGTATAATATCGAGATTCCATCATTTTCACTCTTAGTAACTTCAAACCCTTCCATTTAATCCTCCTTTACAATGAATAATAGGCTTCTGTAAAATGAAATTACGGAGGGGTGCTCAGGTTTCAGCCTGCTGCAACCCAACTGTTGCACACCCAATTTTGCAGAATTCTATTGAATAAATCAATCCACCCTGCAACAAACATTTTTTAAAATTTAGTAAATATAAGAAAATCAATTGACTTTTGCCACAATAAAAGTTAAATCGTCGTGAGATTTTGCTTTTCCTACAAAATCTTGTATTTCTTTGACCAACAACTCTTTGATCTGCGAAGCGCTCGAGCGATAATTTTCAGCGACCAGTTTTCTAAGACGGTTCTGCTCAAATTCCTTTTTTTCCACATTTCTGGCTTCGATCACCCCATCGGTGTAAAAAATCAAAACATCCCCTGTATTTAGTTTGAGTTTTTCCTCCACGAGAGTTTCAGCAAATAGGACACTGTATTCCAGCCCCAGCCCCAACCCTGGCGGCTCTAAAAATTGCGTTTCCCCATTCTTTCCAGAGCAAATCAACAGCGGGCAATGACCGGCCCGGGCAAATATCAGCTCTTTTTTTATCGGATCGATGATCGAATAAATTAGACTGATGAAAGAGGTTCGATCTAAATTTCGGCACAGGGATTGGTTTATATGGACCATCAGCTCTTTTGGTGAAGTGTAAATGTTGCTCAACGATTCGATGATTCCCTTCAATTCCGCCATGTAGAAGGCGGCTTTCGCACCTTTGCCGGAGACATCGCCCACTGCGACGGCCAATTTCTCTTCCAGTTTGTAGAAATCATAGTAATCCCCTCCTACCTCATTGGCCGTGATGCTTATGGCGTCCACGTCCAACCCGCGAATGCGCGGCATGCTTTTGGGCAGCAACTTTTTTTGTGCATCCTGGGCGATTTTCAGCTCCTGTTCAAATCGCTCTTTTGCCACCAATTCCTCCATCAATCGCGCATTTTCCAGCGCAATGGAGGCCTGATTGGCAAACGCCTGCAGCAAAATTCGATCTTCTTCATCATAAGCAAAAGTTTCGATTTTACCGGAATATAAAATACAAGTAACGCCATTTTTCGAAACCAGCGGGACACCCACAATGGAATTTATACTATGATGCCATTTTTTCAGGGACTCACATCGGGGATCTTTCGCCGTTTCATTTATCAATACCGATTGCTTGTTTTGCACGATCCAATCATCCAATTCATCAGCCGGCTTTTGCTGCAAAGCAAGAGTATTGTGCCCTTTTATCCTCGAGGAGGTCAGTACTTGCGACGACCTGGAAGGGGTTTCCGTCATCTGCAACCACAATGCATCAGAGTTCATGGCGGCGGCAGCATTTTTTGTGATTATTTGTATAATTTTGTTTGAATCAAATACAAAGGGTAGTGTACGGCTTAAATCGTGTAATGATTCAATCTCGCGTATTTTGCGATCAAAAATGCCTGCGGTTGGCAGGTGCAGCAACAAGCTAATAAAGCTCATTCCTATATAAATATTCAAGAAAAGACCCATGTTTTCGGTTAAACCGGCCAGGGAAACGCTGTACGCTTGCAAAGCCGGATCGCGAATAATATACGATTCCAGGATAATCGCACCCACAAACAAAGGAATGCCAAGCCACAGACAGTTTATCTTTTGACTTTTGTTTAAATAATTCACCCACGAATTGCGGAAGGAGTTCACCACCATCAACACGATTAAAATATAAAAAATCGTCTCGCCGACCATTTCATTACGAAACAAATGAAAATTAGAGGGCAGCGTCAATTCTTTTAAATTTACAATGACAATGTGCAGACACAAAAAACTCACCAGCAGGATAAAATTTCGCGAGGATGAACGTTTTCTTTTAATAAAAATAAGATCCTTCAGGAGCAAAAATGCGTTGATCAAAATCACCGCAGTAAAAAGTGAAAAAATCATGCTGTAAAAAAAAGACCCAAACGAGCCAAATAAAATGTCGGGGGAGCGACTTTTGATTTTGATGATTCGAGAAATGGGTCCTAAACCGATTTTTAAAAGCACGTAGCTGGTATAAATCCCTGCAATCGCAATGTAGAGACCTTTCAATTTCGTCAAGACGTCTTTGTTTTCAATGAAACGGTTCCTTTTAATGACAGGATAGAAGGCCGTCATCGTCATCAGGATAAATATTTCCCGTAAATATTTGACGCCTGCAGGAAATTTACCGTTTAAATAAAAAAGGAAATCAAAAAAAATCAGGATTCCCAGTAAAACAAATGCGGCAATCAGTTGAATGCTTGTCTGTTTACGTGAATGCATGAATTCAATTTAGTGGCGATTACAAAAAGTCGTTTACAATTAAATTTGGGTAAATATTGAAAAAATGGGGATTCCAAAAACAAACTGTTTTAATGCGTCATACTCGATCGCGTTCGAAAACCATTTTATTCACAGATTAATCGAAAGGATTTTGAACCGCCACCGCAGTAGGTGCGCTAATTTGTTCAAAACGATTCAGAATTTTGCCATCTTCAGATATTCGCACCAGGCGGTTATTTTTCGAATCTGCTACCAGGCAACTGTTATTAAACGAATTGATGGACAAAGCCTCGGCTGAGGTAAATTCATTCACCTCAAACATTTTTGTACCGGTTTCATCCCATTTGCTAACATTGGTTTTTGTAAGATTGATTATCCAGATATCGTTTGTGTTTTCATTGATCGCAATTTTCGATGCCGCCACTGCCAATTGCAGTTCAATAATCCCGTCATTGTTCACACGGTAAACCTGCTGTTTGTCTGCTACCCACACATGCCCCTGCGATGAATTCACCGCTAAACTTGTGGGGGAATCAAAATTTTCCGGTGAAAACACTACTTGCGTGCCATCACGGTTGATGCGAGCAATTTTATTCGCCAGCCTGTCCACGACCCAGCAATCGCCGCTGTTCTGATCCACCGAGACTGCGACCGGTGCTAAGAAATCTACAATCGTAAACAGATTCTGCCCAATTGAATCGACTTTCGCCACTTGGCTGGCTATTTCATCGGCAACCCAGAGTGCACCTGAATTTAAATCGAGCGCCGCATCCACTGGCGAGGTAAATTCAACAAAAGGGCGCAGGACCTCGCCGCCGCTTGTTACGCGAATGGCGTTCCCGATCTCTTCATCGAGGTTCTCGATCACCCAGACTTCCCGGCGTTTCGAGTTGACTTCGATATCGACGATGGGGAAAAAACCCGTCCTCGTTATAATTTGATGACGAGCATCATGCGTTAATTTTATCAATTGACTGGCGAGATTATTGCCTGCCCAATTATAAGTTGGGCCAGGGGCTATCTTTACAGAATCCGATGGCGGACTTTCGTAATCATTGCCTACAGCCGTTATCTTATAAGTGTAATCCACATCGAAATCGACATCCAGATCGAGAAAGGTGGTTTTTTCAGAGGCAACCAGTTCAATTGGTTGAAACGGCTGTTGCAATTGTGCTTTGCGATAGATTCGATAACCCACCAGGTCATTTAATGATATGAAATTCCAGCTTAATTTTACGGTGTCTAAATTTGAAATAACGGTGACGCCGGTGGGACGACCCAGGGTTTCCGGATTTTTGGGATCCAGTGGGTTTGTTCTATCGCGATCTGTGCACGCTATGAATAAAATACAGATCAGTCCTGAATAAAAAGAAAACCGTTTAAGTGGTAAAAACAAATGTATTTTTGATTTTAATGTCTGAAATTTATACTAATCATAAGCTTATTCTGTTAGCTCAGCACGTCTTCAAATTCGTCATTCTGAATGATCCCGATCTGCGTAATCGCGAAGAATCTCATACCACTCAATTTGACAGAGTGAATAAAGTTGGGGCCTCAGAGATTCTTCAATTGTGGAATTAATCCTTTCGAGAGGCTCACATCGGTCTCTGAACAACATCAAAAGGTTCCTTAAGAAGGCTAACTGAATAGCCGTATTCTTGTCGTTATACGACAATTAAATATCCATCACGAACCATTTATTCCAATAATTTTGTGCGTAAAGTAATAAATTGCCCCGTTGAAGTCAAGAGAAATTGTTTGCTAGTTAAAGAGGCTGTGTGCAAAGTCAAACACGGGGATTTTTATCATTTTATCAAGAGGGGAAAAAGCCAAGTGGAAGTATGGCAACAGAAAGGACACTTGGATAATGAGCTATAATTGGCACAGAAATACGGTCTCCCCACGCTGTAAAATGAGTGACTGAGTTTACAGCTTTATCACTTGAAAATTTTACCGACAAAATGGCTGAGACCTGAGTTTTGGGGGTTTGGAACTTCGTGGATGGCGTCAGGCAATTGCGCTTTAAGCTCCTCAATACGTTTTTGAGCCTGGATGTAGAGGATGCGGTTGTCGATGGCAACAGCCACCTGATTGGCCAATATTTCCAGAGTGCGGATGGAATCTTTCAGCGGTAGTTTTTTATTCACGGGATCGTCCACCATTAAAACACCGATAACCTTGCCTTCGCGAGATTTGATGGGCACAAGCAAAAAGTACCACGGCCGCCACTGTTGCTCGCTATCCTCGCCATAGCCGGCCCCATAATAAATGTGTTTGATGGGATGCAAAACTTCTTCATCTTTTACGACTAAATAAGATTTACTGCGCAAATACTCGCTGCGAAATAATTTGGAAAACGACTTCAATGGCAATTGCATGCCCAACAGATGCTCTTGTTTGATTTTATCATCGCAAGCCACTGCTTTCAGCTCCAAATTGCCACTGGACTTACTGATGAGTCCCAACCCCACAAAATTGAAGTCCATTGAAAATTTGATGGCCCAGGCCACCTCCTGCAACAGTTCTTTCAAACTCAAATACAATTTGAAAATGTTGCTGGTCACCAGCATTTGCTTCAATCGTCGCGAGCGCTTTTCCAGCGTTGAAAACTGATAATAATTTTCAATGGCCGTGGAAACCAATTGCCCAAAAAGTTCGAGATTTTCAAAGGTATTGCGGGTCGGTGAGTTGTTTTCGATGGGATTATCTAATGAAATATAACCGTAGGTCTGCCCTTCGCTATTCATCAAGTTCAGTAGAATCAAATCGCGTTTGTGCCATTGCGAAGGCAGCCTTCTTTTTTGAGTGCGGCGTTCCGGAAATTTGGCGTTGAGGTAGCTGGCCGGCTCGCGCTGTACCTGGTTGTAGTAGATGACCTTCACTCGAAATCGGTTGGCGAATACCCTCTGGATAACTTCCAGTGGAACTTCCATATTCTGACCATTTGCGGGCGGTGCGCCTGGGTAACCGACCATCGCTTGCTTGATGAAGACCTTTTTTCGCTTATCCAAAAGGGCGATGGTAGCGCGTTTAAAACGAAATGTTTGGCAGCATAACTCCGCAATTTGTTCAAGAAAAACATTGAACGGTTCATAATAACTTGTGACGATGATTTGAGAAACCTGGTTGATCATGTTGAGTTGATCGACTCTGCTCTCCGGAACTACATGCGTACTTTTCTCATCTAGAACGTTTTCAGCTTTGCCGCGAAAACTGACCACTTGCTGATTTTCATCCTTAATGGCAGAAAGATTGATCTCCAAAAGAATTTTATTGCCGGTCTTGCTGATAATTTCTGTTTTAAATGATTGAACGGGATTGCCATTTTCATCAGAGGAGTTCAGCCAATTAGTGAATGACTGGGTTTCTTCTTTTGGCAGGAGATCAAATAAGTTTAGCTCGGTCAATTCATCTTCGCTGTAATCGGTAAGTTCTTCCATGCGATTATTTACGGACAGGATGCGCCCGCTGCGATCTAAAATAAAACTTCCCTCTTTTCCGTTTTTTGTGTGTTTGATTTTTAGCGCCGGTATCAACGGTTTGGCTGCTTCGTTGACATGAGCTCTTTCCAAGATATTTCTAACCGTAATCGGCAAGGCGGTCAGGTAGCCCCGTACTTTCATGATATAATCCGATGCGCCTTTTTCGATGGCCTGACTTGCGATTTCGTCCTCCCCTTCTTCAGTCAACATGATCAGCGGAACTTTGTTTCCCTGCATTCTTAACGTATCGATGACATCGTGTCCGTTGATGTCGCCCAGGTAATAATCAAACAAAACCAGGTCATATAAATTGTTATTGACTTTGTTAATACATTCATTGCCGGAATACGCGAAATCTACTTCACACTCATTGTAATGAAATTTCAACATTTTTTTGGATATCTCAAGATAAGAACTGCTGGTGCCAGCAATAAGTACGCTTAAATTGTTCATATACAATGTCCCTGACGATAATTAAAATGAATGACTATGAAGGCTTAATTTTGTCGTGTTAAGCAGTATTTTGCAATGTTTGTTGACATGAATTGAAGGATACAACGATTTGAATTAGATTAAGTAATTTTACAAAAAAAAATTAAAAAATCAAGATATTAATTGAGTGAAATCAAAATTACAAAAAAAAACCACCAGAAATGAGTCCTGGAGGTTTTGGAGATTAAGGCTGAGCCGGGATAAGCGCAACTTAGTGTCTGGACGAAAACTATAGAAATGCGCGATTTCTAAACCTCTTCGCGAAGGCGTCCCCGCTGAGCCACGTAGAAATTGACCCACGGCCAGGAGGCCTCTGGAGAGATAGGGTAGTTTTCGTTCAGACACTAATTATAACTTTGCGACATAATCCATGGCATCTTTGATAAATTCACTTCTGGGATAATCTTGAATCAAGCGCGAAAATGTTTGTTTGGCCTTTTCTCCCGAACCGATTTTCAAGTAAGCTTTGCCCAACAAAAACAAAGCATCATCTTTTTTTAATGACCTTCGATAGCTCAAAACCTTGTTAAACGCCGCAATCGCTTCCTGGTAACGGTTCATAGCCAGCAGGCTTTGGGCAATCCAATATTGACAATTGCTTGCCAGAGAATGTTGAGGAAATTTCTGCAGCAGCATCCCGAACAGTGAATTGGCATCTTGATAACTTTTGTTGTAATAGTTGGTCAAGGCTTGTTCGTAGATTTCAGAAAATCCCGACATGGACGACCGCTTTGAAAGCGGTATCGCTGGCTGCCTGGCTGCTTTCGTCTCCATAGAGGTTAACTGCCGTTTTCTGGTTGTCAGATCATTTCGAAGCCGGTCAATTTCATTTTCTTTCTTGTCCACGCTTTCTGTCAAAGCATCGATCCGTGATTTTAATTTAACGTACTCTTCCATATTTTGGGTTTCTAATTCACCGTTCACGGGATAGTCATTTTGCAATTCGTTGGTAACGGGCTCATCTTCTACTTCAAATAACGGCGCTCGTTCGCTGGCGATAACATCGGGCTGTTCGTCATCCGCCGCAGCGCGTGACAAGTTGTAGTTCACACCGCTCCGTACATTGAGGTAGCCGTCGTTTGCGCCGCCATTTGTGAGGTCAAGCGCATCGCCATTTGTCATGCGGTAGTCAGCGCCAAGCATGGCTGTAAATCGTGAATTTATCAGAAATTTAACGCCGCCTCCGCCAAAAACCGATTCTTCCCAAAAACGACCACTGATTCCGCCTACACGAACGTTCAACAATCCCAAACCGAGGGTTATATAAGGACGGAATATCCCTTTTGAATAAATCTCAAAAATTCCTTTGACATCTGAATTGATAATATCGGTAAAACTATTTATCTTGCCTGGGCGATCATACTTTAGCATGCTGTAACCCAATGCAAAAGACAAATCAATAAATCTCAAGACTTTGTAGGAAACCAATCCTTCAAATCCGGGTCCCAGTCCGACATTGGTTGTGCTGCCGTCTCCATAAAGTTTTTGTCCCCCGACATTCAAACCAACACTCCATTTATTTGCCGCAGTCTGCGAATAGGAAACAGGTACAAACAAACAAAGAGTTAATATTAACAACAATTTAGTGAATTTCCTATTCATATAAATCTCCTATAAAATGTTTCGTGGACTATTTTAAACTTGTTCGAAAAAGGGAATCAATTCTTTTGGCAACACATCCTGATACGTCACTTTGCGTTCCGAATAAAGATTATAAGCCTGAATTAATTTTTCTAATTGGTCTTTGTAATCATTAATTTGATTGTGCGGGGATGGATCTTTAATGATGTTGCGTATTTCCAGGATTACGTTGCCAATTTGTTCAAAATAATAATTCAACATCGATCGGTCGATCAAATCTTTGACAGAATTGTCCACATCCTGGTCTTTGTCCTTCAAATTTTTAATGGTGTTTTTTAGATGAAATTGGTTCAGTTCCTTGATCAATTTTTTATCTAAACCCAAATAATTTAATATTGCCGGCGATTTCTTATAATAATCCGTTTTAACGGCAATATTCGTCAGCAGGTACTGCTCTACGATAACGCGTTCACCAAAGGTCAAATTTCGATGCGAATAATAATGCAAGGAATTATCCTTTTGGTGATATTGTACCTGGATCATTAAATCTGATGAGGAGAAATAGAGTAGTTCTTTCATAGGCCTCAAAGAAGTGGTAATGGGTGAATGAATTTGAAAAATTGATTGTTCCTACAACTTAATCAAACTCTGTGCCAAATTCATTGAGGCCAAAAAACTGAGGCAAGTTATTGTTTTTTATGATAAATAAACAATATGTATATTCTTTTACTATTTATTAATAAATGTATTCTGTTGATGCAATTTGATTTTCTTGATACAATTTAGAACGATTTTCCACCCGCAATGGCGTGTTTCATGACGCCATCCATGTCTTTTACAAAACAAAGCTCCACATTTTTACGAATGACTTCGGGTATTTCTTCCAAATCCTTTTTATTTTTTTCGGGCAGAATCACTTTTTTTATACCCGCTCGATTGGCGGCAAGCACTTTTTCTTTGATGCCGCCAATGGGCAGAACCAGTCCTCGCAAGGTGATTTCACCGGTCATCGCCACATCATTTTTGACCAATTTGTTTGTCAGTAAGGAGACCAGTGTCGTGAAAATGGTGACTCCTGCTGAGGGACCGTCTTTCGGAATAGCCCCGGCCGGTACATGAATATGGATATCGTATTTTTTAAATATATCATCATCGATTTCAAACTCAGCGGCTTTTGACTGGATGTAACTCAAAGCTGCCCGGGCCGATTCTTTCATCACATCGCCAAGGGAACCGGTGAGAATGAGCTCGCCTTTACCGGGCATCTTTGTGGCTTCGATAAATAAGATATCGCCGCCCACAGGCGTCCAGGCCAAACCCGTGGCTACCCCAGGCCTGGCGGTTCTTTCTGCTACTTCCGAAAAGAATTTGATGGGTCCCAGATATTTATCCAGCATTTCAGATTTAATGGTTTTGGATTCGGTTTTGCCTTCTACCACTTCACGCGCCACTCCGCGACAGACCGACGCCAGCTCACGTTCTAAATTTCGGACGCCCGCTTCCTTTGTGTAGGAGTGAATTACACTGAGAATGGCTTCTTCTTCGAACTTCAATTGACTTTCATTCAAGCCGTGCTCTTCAAGTTGTTTCGGGATCAGATACTTTTGCGCGATTTTCAACTTATCTTCTTCTGTATAGCCTGGCAGCTCAATAATTTCCATCCGATCCTTTAAAGCGGGGATGATGGGATCGGCTAAATTGGCTGTGGCAATAAACATCACTTGCGACAGATCAAATGGGACTTCCAGATAATGATCGGAAAACGAAAAGTTCTGCTCCGGATCCAGAACTTCTAAAAGCGCGGAGGAAGGATCACCGCGAAAATCCATCCCGACTTTATCGATTTCATCCAACATAAACACCGGATTACAGGATTGCACTTTTTTCAAGCCCTGAATAATGCGTCCGGGCAAAGCACCGATGTAAGTCCTGCGGTGCCCTCGGATTTCTGCCTCGTCGCGCACACCGCCGAGCGAAATGCGTATAAATTTCCGCCCGAGTGCCCGGGCAATAGACTTACCGAGAGAGGTTTTACCCACACCGGGAGGTCCGACAAAACACAAAATCGGTCCTTTCATATCCTTTTTCAATTTGCGTACCGCTAAATATTCGATGATTCGTTTTTTGACTTTATCCAGATCGTAATGATCTTCATCCAGAACTTTCTGCGCATCGTGCACATCGAGGTTGTCTTCAGTACTTTTGCTCCATGGCACCTCGATCAACCAATCCAGGTAAGTGCGGGCAACCGTATATTCTGCCGCGGCCGGCGGCATTTTAGAAAGCCGATCTAGCTCTTTCTCCGCAACTTCTTCCACCTCCCTGGGCATCTTGCTTTCTTTAATCTTTTTACGCAATTCATTGATCTCGACGGTGCGCTCGTCCTGTTCGTCGCCCAATTCTCGTTTGATAGCTTTAAGCTGTTCTCTAAGGTAATATTCTCGCTGCGTTTTGTTGATCTCGCCCTGCACTTCTGATTGAATCTTGCTTCCCAACTCCAGAATCTGCAATTCTTTAGTGAGCAAATAGGTGAGCTTTTCGAGCCGTTTCTTGATATCGACGATTTCCAGAATAGACTGTTTTTCAGCGGTGCTAATATTCAAATTCCAGGCGATGATATCGGCAAGGCGGCCGGGAGAATCGGTGTTGGTCACCAACATGACGTGTTCAGGAGTTAAATAATTCGCCAACCCCACCACTTTTTGAAATAGATCGCGCAGATTCCCCACCAGCGCGTCGATGTCCACACCTTCCATGTAAGTTTCATTTTCGGGCTGCACCAGAGCTTTAAAATACGGCTCAATTTGAGTATAGTCGATAACTTTGACTCTGCGCAGCCCCTGAATCATCACACTCTGGGTGCCATCCGGCATTTTAAACACTTTGATGATGGTGGCAATGGTTCCCCAGGAAAATAAATCTTTCGGCACGGGTTTGTCGATGTCACCGTTTTGTTGAGCTACCAGTGTGATCAATTTGGTTTCGCTCATGGCGTCTTCGATCAATTTGATCGATTTCTCGCGGCCAACGGAAATAGGCAAAATTTGCTGCGGGAAAACCACCGTATTTCTCAACGGCAAAATCGGCAACACCTGCGGTAGTTTAAAATCAATTTCTTCTTTTTTCTCAGAATCTTCTATCTCTTCCACGTGATTTTCCTCAGACAATTCATCCATTTCACTCGTTTTTGACTTGTCTTCACTCATTTTTGTGTTCCTATATTTTTTGTCATTTAGTCAATTTACTCCAGTAAATCCACCCATTCTGCAACTTTTATACCATAATTG
Source organism: bacterium (assembly GCA_046757025.1). Lineage (GTDB taxonomy): Bacteria > Zhuqueibacterota > Zhuqueibacteria > Oceanimicrobiales > Oceanimicrobiaceae > JBHHXN01. The sequence continues at coordinate 15,715 of JBHHXN010000043.1, read as the reverse complement.
TTCATTAAATTTGATAGTTTGTTTTTTATGAGCTTAATGCCAACTTCGAAATTAATCATGACAGGTTTTATTCGCCATTAGTGGGTAAATGACAAATTGTATGCTTTTCATTGCAAACCTGTCGCAAGCCACGCTGACGTTAAAAAATGTCGGATAACATTCCCGCGCATTTTTCTAATATTTCACGATCACCGTCATGAAAAATATCCCGCAAGTCGCTATCGATGTCGATCTCGCCAACGATGGATTTGCCTTTCCAGATAGGCACCACCATTTCTGATTGTGTCTCGAGGCTGCAGGCCAGATACCGCGGGTCGGCGTTGACGTCCTGAACTAGGATCGTTTGTTTCTCGGCAACAGCCGCCCCGCAAATGCCTTTGCCGATGGGAATTCGCCGGTGCGGAGTTGGCTTGCCTAAATAGTTGTGCAGCACTAATTCCGGACCTTGTACCAGATAAATTCCCACCCAGGAATATTTTGGAAAACGGTCTTTTAATAATTTAACGGCTTCTTTCAAAATCTGGTCGAAATCCCTAATGGTTAATTTAGTCTGAGCAATGACCTGAACCACGTGGTGACCGACAAGATATTCCAAAGCGCGCAAATAGCCCACATGTCCGAGACCAGAGATTTGTTTTACGCACACATCCTTGATCACGGAGTGTCTGCGAAACGCTTCCCGTTTTTGAATGTCTGACAAATGAACTTCTACCGTGGGCAAGTCAACCGCGGCAATGGCATCCCGGAGGGCGTAGCTATAATGCGTAAACGCCCCTGGATTTATAATCACACCGTCGGCCCATTTGCGGTGGTCATGAATGAAATCGATGAGCTGACCTTCGTGGTTAGTCTGAAAGGTTTTGGTGCTGATTTGCATGTTTTCTGCAAACTTGACGAGGGTGTGATTGATGTCATCCAGTGGAAGATGCCCATAAATTTCAGGCTCTCTCTCTCCCAGGAGATTCAAATTGGGTCCGTGAATGATCAATATTTTTTTCATAAACTTTCTTTTAACCGCAAGATCAATTTAGCTGCTAATGAATCCGGAGTAAAATGAGGTTTACAAACGATGGTAAAATCGGCTTTTTCATAAAACGCCTGACGCTCGGTGAACAATTTTTCAAGGGCCGCAATTCGTTTTATCGGATCCGTATGATGAATCAACGGTCGCGAATCGGTTTGCACCAACCTCGGCAGCAAGTACTGTAACGGCCATTTCAGATAAATTGAGATACCGCTGCTCTGAATGCATGACCAGTTTTCCAGTTTCAGCACCACACCCCCTCCCATGGCAACCACCGCGCCCGTTTCCTGTGCCACTTTTTTAACCACCTCCTGTTCCAGTTCTCTGAAAAAAATCTCGCCTTTGTTTTGAAAAACAGCAGATATAGTCAAGCCCGTTTCTTGCTCGATGAGCGCATCGGTATCGATAAATCTTCTGTTTAATTTTCGCGCCAATATTTGGCCGACCGTGGTTTTGCCGGACGCCATAAATCCAACGAGGTAAATATTTTTCTCAGCCATGGGCGCGCTTGCGGCTCTCCTGGTAGTTTGACTGCATTTCAGAAAGAGAATCACCACCATATTTTTCGGCGAAAACGTCTGCCAGAGTCAGGGCGACCACCGCTTCGCCGATGACCGAAGCGGCCGGAACCGCGCACACGTCGCTGCGTTCGATGTGTGCTGGTGTTTTTTCTTTCGTGTGCATATCCACGGAATCCAGCGGCTGCATGAGCGTGGAAATCGGTTTCATGGCCGCCCTCACAACCAGCGGCATGCCGTTGGTGACGCCGCCTTCCAGTCCGCCTGCAGAATTGCGCGAGCGGTAGTAGTTTTGGTTTTCCTGATCATAGTAGATCGGATCGTGCACCTGCGAACCAAATTCCCCGACTGACTCAAAGCCGGCGCCGATTTCCACGCCTTTGATGGCGGGGATGCTCATGACCGCTTGGGCCAGACGGGCGTCCAGTTTGCGGTGCCAGTGCACATAACTTCCCAATCCCACCGGCAGATTCAGGGCGATCACTTCAAATACGCCGCCCACAGTGTTTTTTTGTTTTTTGGCTTCGTCGATGACGGCCATCATTTTATGGGAAAGCGCGTCGTCCAAACAGCGTACGGGAGAAGCCTCTGCCAGGTGATTGATTCTATCCAGTCGAATTCCGGAACAGGTGTCTTGTTTGCCGGCCTTCACAGCGCTAAACTCGCTTTTCACTGAATGAATTTGCACCACGTGGCTGACAATTTTAATATCGAATTCCGCCAGTAATTTTCGGGCGATAGTGCCCAGCGCGACGCGCATGGCAGTTTCCCGGGCGCTGGCCCTTTCCAAAACATTGCGAATATCTGCATGGCCGTATTTGATGGCGCCGGCCAAATCCGCGTGTCCTGGTCGTGGCACCGTCACCTTTTGCACAGGCTGGATAATGGGCTCGACCGACATTTTTCCCTGCCAGTTCTTCCAGTCTTTGTTGGCTACTAAGAGTGCGATGGGGCCGCCGGTGGTTTCTCCAAATCGCACCCCGGACAATATTTGAGCGCGATCGGATTCAATTTTCATGCGTCCGCCCCGGCCATGTCCCTTTTGCCGACGCTGCAGCTCGAGGTAAATTTCTTCTTCGCTGATTGTCAAGCCGGCTGGCAGACCTTCCATAATTCCCACCAGCCCCAGGCCGTGAGATTCCCCGGCGGTTAAAAATTTAATTCGTGCCATCTACGGTTAGTCTTTTTATTAAAAGTGTTCTTAATTTAGAATAATTCATTTTTAAATCAATTGAACAGTTCGTCCAGAGTTTGAAAGATGCCACCCCCTGTAAAATCAACATATCCAGTCCATCGATGATGCTTGCGCCGGCATGTTTCGCTGCCCGTAAAAAGGCGGTTTCCAGTGGATTGTAGATCAAATCAATTGCCACAAGGCCGGCGCCATCGATTTCAAATGAATATGGGCTGTCTTCAATTTGCGGCCACATGCCGGCAGAAGTGGTGTTGATGATCACCTGGCTGTGGGTGAGCGCCTGATCAAGACTCGAGTCGGACAGTTCATTGAGAGAAAAGCGAGTAAAGCCGGTTTTACGTGTCAACGAAGTCTGCAGTTGTATCATGCGAATTTGGCTGCGATTAAAAAGGTCGATTTTTTTGACGCCTGCCCGAATTAAATGCACACATACCGCTCTGGCAGCTCCGCCCGCGCCTAACACCACCACCGATTGGTTTTGGATTTGCACCTGATGGTGGTTTAAAACCCGGGCAAATCCTAGGCAGTCCGTATTAAATCCAAACAGTTTTCGGTCTCGAATGACCACCGCATTCACCGCTCCGATGGTTTGAGCATCGGCGTCGATTTCATCCAATAATGGCAGGATGGTTTCTTTGTGCGGGATGGTGATATTAAACCCGCTGAAACTTAGCGCTTTCATACCCGCAACGACCTCAGCAAGTGTTTCCTTTTTGGTGGGAAATAGATGATAACAGCCCGGCCGCTTGAGAATATGTAAAAAAAAGGAATGCATGTACGGCGAAACTGAGTGCTGCACCGGATCTCCGATCAAAGCCAGCAAAATCGGGGTTTGCTCAATCATTTCGAACCCTTTGGAGAAGGTCATAAAATTCAGGAAAACTGATTTGGGCACAGTCGGCATGGCGGATTTTTGAGGGACCGCGGGCCGTGAGTGCGGCCACGGTAAAAGCCATAGCGATGCGATGATCGTGGTAACTGTCCAATTCAGCACCTTGTAATTGCACCGGTCCATGAACGATCCAACCGTCCTCTAACTCCTCAACCTCGGCGCCCATTTTATGCAAATTACGGGATACCGCTCGCAAGCGATCTGACTCTTTAAATCGCAGTTCGCCGGCTCCGCGGATTTCTGTGGAGCCCTCAGCTTGCGTAGCCAACACCGCCAGCACGGGCAGCTCGTCGATCACTTGTGGTACCTTTTCCGGAGGAATGCGGAGGCCCTTTAATTTTGAACTTTGTACAAGAATATCCGCGACCAGTTCATTGTTCATGCTGGCCACATTGATAATTTCAATCCGCGCCCCCAGGTCACACAGAATCGTCAGGAAAGCTTTGCGAGTCGGGTTTATTCCCACATTTTCTATGAGCAGCTCAGATTCAGCTCCCAGAATGCCGGCGGCGATAAAAAAGGCCGCAGACGATAAATCACCCGGAACGAATATTTTTTGAGCCCGCAATTGCGGCCGAGCTGAAACGGACGATTTGAGACCGTCTTTGTTCAATTGCGCACCGAATGTTTGCAGCATCCTTTCGGTATGATCTCGGGTAAGGGAAGGCTCGATGACTTCAGTGGTGCCGTCGGCGTACAGGCCGGCGAACAAAATACAGGATTTCAACTGTGCGCTGGCCACCGGCATGCGATAAGAAATGGCGCGCAAATTCCCGCCCGTGATCCTCAGGGGAGCGAATTCCCCTTTCACAGCTTGTACATCGGCTCCCATTTGCCGTAATGGTTTGACGATGCGAGACATTGGGCGCCGCTGAATAGAAGCATCGCCTCGGATGGTTGAAGTAAACGCGTGCCCGGCTAAAATACCCGCGAGTAAACGCATGGTGGTACCAGAGTTGCCCACGTCGAGGGTCGCATCCGGTTTGACCAAACCGTCTAATCCTCTGCCAACCACCTGAACCACCCCTGCTTTTTGTTTCACTTTAACCCCCAACTGACGCAGGCAATTAGCCGTGCTTTGCACATCTTTTCCGGTAGAAAGATTTTCGATTTCTGTCGTACCTTCGGCAATGGCTGCCATCATCAACGCACGATGCGAAATGGATTTATCGCCCGGAAGCCGGATGCAACCTGAAAGATATTTGGCAGGAGAAATGATCTGGTCCATGATGGGAATCCCGATTTCAACTCATTCTCGTTTTGAGACCTGATAGCCGCTGGATGAGAGCAATTGCATGGCCTGCTGCCGGTTGCGACGGCTCTCGAAAGCCAGGCGCAGGGTACCGGCATCCCCTTCGCGCACTTTTAAAATTTCGATGTCTTTGATGTTGATATTTTGCTCAGCGAGAATGGCGGCGATGGAGGAAATTACGCCGGGTTTGTCTTCCACCACCACGGTGACGTCGAAGTGCGGTTTGATGAAACCGCGGGTATCCGTGGGGATGGAAAGACGGTTGTGCGCCGCCGCGATAAATTCCGATTCCAGCTCGCTCTGATTCATCAAGCGGCGCAGATTTTCCAGTTCCTTGATAAATCGTTCAATGGCGCCATCGATGTGGTCGCGATTGGTGGCTAAAATATCGTGCCAGATTTCGTAGGGACTGGAAGCCACCCGGGTCATATCCCGGAATCCGCCCGCGGCCAATTTCAAATAAGCGGAATTTTGCTGGCTGCACGCGGCGGCATATTTCATGAGTGTAATGGCCAGAAGTTGCGGTAGATGACTTACCACCGCCGCGATTTTGTCGTGCAGATGTGCAGACAGAAAGAGGACTTTCGCCCCGATGCTTTCTAAGAGTTCGACGTAGCCATAAACGAGGTCTTCCGGAACCACGTCATTTTCGGTAATTACAAACACCGCATTTTCGAACAAAAAAGCATCCGCGTGCGCCACGCCCCGGTGCTCAGCACCCGTCATGGGATGTCCGCCCAGAAAGTGAATCCCTGGAGGTAAATGCTGCGCCGCACATTCGGTGATTGCAACTTTGGTGCTGCCCACATCGGTGATGAGTGCGCCAGATTTGGCACGACTTCCCACTTCTGGCAGCCATTTCAAAATATCGGAAATGGGCGTGGCTAATATAACCAAATCTGCTGCGGCTACTCCCCTATCTAGCTGCTCTGGAGCACAACCGCGATCGATCAAACCCATGGATTGACCTTTGACCACTACCTCGCCGTAATCGATCCCAGTGATATGCCCCACCGCTTTTTTGCGCTTAAATGCCGCCGCCAGAGAACCTCCGATTAAACCCAGACCAACAATGGCCACGTTTTCAAATTTCATTTTTCAAGTCGTATTTTTTAAATTATACGCAACTCCTCGGTAAGTAGCAAGCAAAATCACCAGAGCTTATCCACGGCGCGGGCGATGATTTCCAGCTCTTTCATGAGCTGTTCAAATTGTTCCGGGTAGAGCGATTGCGCGCCATCCGAAAGCGCCAGTTCGGGATTGTGGTGCACCTCCACTATCAAGCCATCGGCGCCGGCGGCGACCGCTGCGCGTGCCATGGGCGGCACTTTGTCCCGCCGGCCAGTAGCGTGACTGGGATCGGCAATGATGGGCAGATGACTTAATTTTTTCACGATGGGAATGGCCGAGATATCCAGCGTGTTGCGTGTATAATTCTCAAAGGTGCGAATACCGCGCTCGCAAAGAATCACTTCGAAGTTGCCGCCGGCCATGATGTATTCCGCTGCCATCAACAATTCTTCGATAGTGGCAGACATGCCGCGTTTCAAAAGCACGGGCTTGTGAATTTTTCCCAGGTCGCGCAGGAGCGAAAAGTTTTGCATGTTGCGGGCGCCTACCTGCAAAATATCCACGTACTCAACCATCATGGGAATGTATTGGCTCTCCATCACTTCGGAAATGCAGATCAGGTCATTTTCCTGAGCGGCCTTTTGCAGATATTTCAGACCTTCCTCGCCAAGTCCCTGGAAGCTGTAAGGCGAAGTGCGCGGTTTAAACGCCCCCCCGCGTAACACTTTGGCGCCGGCTTTTTGAACGATACGGGCAATTTTGCGAATTTGCACCTCATCTTCCACAGAACAAGGGCCCGCCATCATCACCAGTTTGTTTCCGCCAATTTCGACGTCTTTGATTTTAATGATGGTATTTTGAGGTTGAAAGGTACGGCTGGTCAATTTAAACGGCTCGGTAATCCGGATGACTTTGTGTACACCCTGCAGCAGTTCCAGGATGCGAGTGTCCAGCCCCCGCTTATCGCCAACGGCTCCTAACACGGTTTGATTGACGCCGGTGGAACGATGCACATCAAAATTCATTTCAGTCAATTTTGATATGACTTTTTGAATGTCGTTTTCAGTCGCGTGTTCTTCCATCACCACAACCATTTCATTTCTCCTTTTTTGTATTATTTTTATTTTTCAAGAAAAAATCTTTCTCTAATTTGCGAGATTCATCAATGATTCTTTCAAACAATCTGCGCACCCCGTCATTGCCTAACGGCCCTTTGTTTTCGCGCACCATCCTGGCGATTATGGCGACTTCTCTTTCCGGTGAATAAATTGGCAGATCTTTCTGTTTTTTGATTTTTCCGATTTCGATTGAATAAAGCGCTCTTTCATTGAGCAGCTTCAACAATTTCAGATCGATTTCGTCGATTTTTGTACGCCAATCTTCAATATCCATTTCAGTCTCCAGTTATTGCATTTTTAATGTTTTTAACGAAAGTTTTCACCTGCTTCAACATGATTTCATGCTCAGAACATTTTGCCATAATGTCGATTACAGCGCTGCCCACAATCACCCCGTGACAATGCGGCGCCACCATGCGTGCGTCGTCCGAAGAAGAAATCCCGAACCCGACAAAGTAAGGGTGCTTGACTAATTTTGCCACTCTGTCTAAATAGGGACCCACCTCCCCAAAAATGTCGCCCCTCGGGCCGGTGACGCCTACAGCGGAGACACAATAAATGAAATCGCTGGTCAAATTATCGATCCATCGTACGCGTTCAGACGGTGTGTTCGGGGATATCAAAAAATTAAGTCCCAGTTCCGAATTAGCAAACGACTCCTTGAATTTTGTAAATTCTTCTGGAATGAGATCCGGAATGATGAATCCATCTATTCCCACAGAGGTGGCCACCTTTATCAAATTTTTCAGTCCATAGGATAATAAGGGATTTAAGTAACTCATCAAAACGATGGGGACGGCACTTTTTTCCCGCACTTTTTCTACTTGCAAAAAAATCTCTGCGAGAGACATGCCGTTATCCAACGCGGTTTGCGAGGCCTGCTGAATGATGGGTCCGTCGGCCAGGGGATCGGAGAACGGCGCCCCCAGCTCAACAAAATCTGCGCCGGCTTCTGCCACGGTACAAATTAAATCCACGGCGCTCTCCATTTTTGGGTAACCCGCTGTCAGGTAAATCGACAACACTTTTTGCCGTTGCTGCAGTTGCGTTTGAATTACCTTTTTCAGTCTGTTCATTTTTGAGTTTGATTAAATGGTTGATGAAACGTTCAATTCAGGATGTTTTGCATCCAACTCTTTTACCAGCTCCACATCTTTATCGCCTCTGCCGGACAGGCACACGACGATGCTTTCCTCAGTTGAGAGCGTCGGCGCCATTTTCACGACCTGTGCCAGAGCGTGGGCGCTTTCCAGAGCAGGAATGATGCCTTCGGTTTTAGATAACAAATAGAACGCATGCAAAGCTTCTGTGTCCGTAACCGACGTGTATTGCACGCGGCCGGAGTCTTTCAAAAAACTGTGTTCGGGGCCCACGCCCGGGTAATCCAGACCGGCGGAAATAGAATGCGCCTGCTTGATCTGGCCGTGGGTGTTTTGCAGCAAATAGGTCAATGCGCCGTGCAGGACTCCGGGTTGGCCGGCGCATAGCGTCGCCGCATGGGGCTGAGAAGGCACGCCGTGACCGCCGCCTTCAACTCCAATCAGGTTTACGGGGCGGTCATCCAGAAACGGAAAAAACATCCCCATGGCATTGCTGCCGCCACCCACGCACGCGAATATGTGCTCCGGCAGTTTCCCGGCCAGTTGCAGGAATTGCTCGCGAGTTTCCTTTCCGATAACCGATTGAAAATCCCGCACGATACGCGGATACGGGTGCGGCCCTACGACCGAGCCAATCAAATAGAAGGTGTCCGACACGTTGGTGACCCAATCCCGGATGGCTTCGTTGATGGCGTCTTTCAAGGTGCGGCTGCCGGAGGTCACCTGCACCACCTGCGCTCCCAGGAGTTCCATTCTAAATACGTTGAGCTTCTGCCGTTGCATGTCTTCTTCCCCCATGTAAATCAGGCAGGGCATACCAAATTTAGCCGCTACTGTGGCCACTGCCACACCATGTTGACCGGCGCCGGTTTCGGCGATGATACGCTTTTTTCCCATCCAGCGCGCCAGAAGGATTTGGCCGAGGGCGTTGTTTATCTTATGCGCGCCGGTATGATTCAGATCTTCGCGTTTGAGAAAAATTTTGGCGCCACTCAACTGACCGCTTAAACGATCCGCAAAAGTTAGCGGAGTGGGCCGGCCAGAATACTGCGCCAAAAGCGTTTGCAGCTCCTTTTGGAAATCCACATCTTCGAATAATTGCTGGTAAGCATCTTCCAACTCGGTGACGGCCGGAACCAGAATTTCTGGAATAAATTTGCCGCCGTATTCTCCAAAATAGCCGTTACGATCGGGTAAAAATTTGTGAAGTTGATTTTTCATGATTTGAACGATTAAAGTAAATAATTAGTGTTTGAACGAAAACGACCCAATCTTCCCGAAGGCCTCCTGCCGAGGGTGATTTCCTACTCGACTCGGCGAGGCCTGTCCTGAGCTTTGTTGAAGGGACTCATTCGCGAAGAGATTTTTAAATCGCGCATTTCTCGAGTTTTCGTTCAATCACTAATCAAGAATAAGTATTCAATCAACACAATTATTTATGATTTTGCTCGTACTTTCGTATTTCTTCAAAGAACAAACCAAGTTTTTGCGCATCCTTTTTGCCGGGTGCGGCCTCCACCCCGCTGCAAACATCCACACCATACGGCTCAGCGGTTTGGATGGCCTGTGCGACATTTTCCGCTGTAAGCCCACCCGCGAGCACGATGGGTCCGTACCCGACCGCTCTTCTGGCCAAGCTCCAATCAAACGTTTTTCCCGTGCCGCCCAGACGCTGATTATCAAAGGTGTCCAGCAGAAACCCGGCTGTCCTAAACCGAGATAGCTGTGCTAAGTCGAATTCCTTCTGGAGCCGGACCGCTTTCAGGCAAGGAAAGGCCAGCCGGCTGCAATACTCAGGCGACTCCTCGCCGTGCAACTGCACTAAATTTAAGTTTAAAGTGACAACCAACTCTTCCACTTCGCTCAGACGCATGTTGACAAAAACCCCAACTTTGGTTACAAAAGGCGGTAATTTATTTATAATCTTGCTGGCGGCGGCCGGTGGAATATATCTTGGACTGGACGGGTAAAAAATAAATCCGATTGCATCGGCACCCAGAGCGCAGGCCATTTGTGCGTCCTCATAATTGGTGATGCCGCAGATTTTTATCTTGACCATTTCGGGACTCCTGTAAAATGCGTGAGCGCCGCTCCCACATCAATTTGCCGCATGAGGGTCTCTCCAATGAGCACCGCATCAACTCCCAATTCTCCCAAACGCTGCACATGCTGGCGGTTTTTGATGCCGCTTTCCGAAACCACGGTGATTTCCCGGGGGAGGTCTTGCAGCAATTTATCAGTGGTTGCCACATCCACCTCAAAGGTGTCGAGATTGCGATTGTTGATTCCGATCAAATTGAATCCCATTTTCACTGCCCGCTCTACCTCGGCTGGTGTATGAATCTCCACCAGGAATTCCATGCGGAATTCCTGTACCGCGTCCACCAAATCCGTGCATTGCGAATCCGTCAGTAAATTTAGAATCAACAACACCAGGTCAGCGCCATACGCCCGTGCTTCCACCACCTGGTACGAATCTAGAATAAAGTCTTTTCGCAAAATTGGCAGCTCGATCACCTGACGAACCGAGTGAATGTGGTTTAAACTACCCTGGAAATATTTTTCATCGGTTATTATTGAGACCGCACGAGCGCCGTTGTTTTCGTAAGCCTCTGCCAGCGCTTCCGGCACGAAATCAGTACGAATCAACCCGGCCGAAGGAGAAGCTTTTTTTATTTCGGCGATCACCTGAACAGTCGGCTCGTCTTTCAATCCTGCTGTGAACGAACGCGGCGTAGGCACATAGTGACACAAACTTAAGAGCTCTGCAACGGGCATTTTCTGTTTGCGCAGACGAATTTCTTCCGCTTTGTGCCCGACTATTTCATTTAAAATCGTTTTCATAATGCGACGTCGTTGGTAAATTCAATGAGTGCCTGTAATTTGGCTAGTGCGGCGCCCGAGTCAATGGCCTGCCGGGCTAACTCCGTGCCTTCGAGAAAGGTCTTACATTTTTCGCCCACCACAAATCCGCAGGCGGCGTTGACCAGCACCAGGCCGCGGGCGGCACTCTTGCCGCCTTTTAGAATATTCAAGGCAATTTGTGCATTTTCAGCCGGTGAGCCGCCCAAGATGCCATCGTTATTTTGTTCGAAACGGCCAAAATTTTCAGGCGGCAATTTTTGCTCAGTGATTTTTTGCTGTTTTAATTCCACCACCAGCGTGGGCTTTTGCGTGGACACCTCGTCCATGCCCTCTTCGCTGTGAATAACCAGCACATGCTCGGATGCTAACTCGCGCAGCACTTCGGCCATGAGGTGCGCCAGTTGCGCATCATAGACCCCCAGTACTTGTCGTTTCACCCCAGCGGGATTGGTGAGCGGTCCTAAAATGTTAAACACGGTTCGGACGCCAATCTCCTTGCGCGGTCCGGTGGCATGTTTCATGGCCGGATGCAAAACTGGTGCAAATAGAAATGCAAACCCAACCGCCTCCAGACAGGCGCCTGCCTGTTCGGCATTGAGGTCGATTTTCACCCCCAGCGCCTCCAGCAAGTCGGCGCTGCCGCTTTTGCTGGAAACCGAACGGTTGCCGTGCTTGGCCACGGGTACGCCGCCGGCAGCCACGACCAGGGCTGCCACAGTCGAGATGTTGAACGTGCCCAAACCATCGCCGCCCGTGCCACACATGTCGATGGCATTTTTGTGCCGGGTTTCAACCCGCGCCGCCTGCTCGCGCATGGCCTGAGCAAAGCCTGCGATCTCCTGAAAGGTCTCTCCTTTCAGCTTTTCGGCGATCAAAAACGCCGCGATTTGAGCCGGCGTGGCTTCGCCTTGCATGATGGCGGTCATAGTTGCGTGCGCCTGTTGCCGGGATAAATTCTCGCCGGCAATCGCCGTCTTAATGGCTTCTTGAATCATCATTTGCTCCTTTTGATTTCGAACAAATATCTAAAAAATTTTTCAGTAGCTTTTTGCCAACAACGGTTAGAATGGACTCCGGATGAAATTGCACTCCAAATGCAGGATACGTTCTGTGCTGTATGGCCATGATGATTTTATCCTCCGTTTCAGCCGTGACCTGCCATTCTGCAGGTAGGGTAGCCCGCTCCACCACCAACGAATGGTAGCGCGTGGCCACAAAGGGGTTTACCAGTCCGCTGAAAATTCCCTGCTTTTGATGATAAATCTTCGAAGTCTTTCCGTGTACCAGCAGCGGAGCCGGTACCACTCGCCCATGAAAAGCCACGGCCAGCGCTTGATGCCCCAGACACACACCCAGAATCGGTATGAACTGCGCCAGCTCCTGAATCAGCGCCACCGAGATGCCGGCGTTTTCCGGGCGTCCCGGTCCGGGCGAAATGACCATGCCGGCAGGATTGAGCTGTTTCACCGTCGCCAAATCGATTTTGTCATTGCGCACCACGTGCAATTCTGCATTTAGCTCGCCTAAATACTGCACCAGGTTGAAAGTGAACGAATCGTAATTATCGATGATCAAAATCATTCCAGACCTCTTTCTGCAAAATCGATGGCGGCCTGCAAAGCAGCTGCTTTGTGGATGGTTTCGCGGTACTCTTTCTGCGGCGCCGAGTCGGCGACGATACCGGCACCAGCCTGAAAATAAGCCTGCCCATGACAGGTAATGATGGTACGGATGGCGATGCACGTATCTAAATTGCCAGAAAAATCGAGATACCCCAATGCCCCAGCATAAACGCCGCGTCGCTCGGGTTCCAGCTCGCTGATGATCTCCATAGCGCGGATTTTGGGTGCACCGGAGACCGTGCCCGCAGGAAAGCAGGCTCGCAGCACATCGATGGCGCTGTATCCGGCCAGCATTTTACCGCGCACATTGGAAACCAGGTGCATCACGTGCGAATACTTTTCAATGTTCATGAATTCATTCACTTCCACCGAGCCATACTCACTGACTCGGCCCACGTCATTGCGCCCGAGATCCACCAGCATCAGATGTTCGGCGGTTTCCTTTTCATCGTGACGCAAATCCTGCATGAGCCGCTGCTCCTCGGCTTCATTCTGGCCGCGGGGGCGCGTGCCGGCGATGGGCCGAACGTCGATGACGCCGGCCTCCACCCGCACTAAAAGCTCCGGCGACGAGCCGATAATGCACAGATCATCCATCTGCAAAAAATACAAATATGGCGAGGGATTGATCACCCGCAGCGCACGATAGATATCAAACGGAGCAGCGTGAATTTCTTTTTGAAATTTTTGCGAGAGCACCACCTGAAAAATGTCGCCCGCCTCGATGTACTTTTTCGCCTTTAGCACAGCTTGCTTAAATCTCTCTTCAGTGAAATTGGAAGTGGCTTTTGAATTCGGCGATTTTGGGGGCGATTCAATTACCGCTTCTCGTACAAGGATGTTCTGTATTTCAGCGATTTTCGCTCGGGCGGTTTCATATTTTGCTTGTAGGGAATCGGACGACTCCTCCAGAAAGACATTGGCGATGATGTAGATTTGGTGCGTGAGATGGTCAAACGCCAGCACCGAATCGAAAAGCATAAAACAGGCATCGGGCCAGTCAGAATGGGTAACCGTGTTTCCAGGGAGGTTTTCAATCAGCTTCACGGTTTCGTAACCAAAATAACCGACGGCGCCGCCGATAAAGCGCGGCAACTCGGCTGGGTGCACAGCCCGATATTTACTAAACAGTTGTTTCAGGTATTCGTAGATATCTCCCTGCAGCATTTCAACCCGGCCATTTTGCTGTATTTTAATTTCGGTTTCCACAGCCTGAAGCGTCAAAAACGGTTGACAACCCAGAAAAGAAAAGCGGGCGGTTTTTTCGCCTCCTTCCACGCTCTCCAGTAAAAAGGCGCGCTTCGAAGCCGTTTGCAGTTGCAGAAAAGCCGAAACCGGTGTCAAAAGATCAGCCAGAAAACGACCGTAAACGGGCACGACGTTGCCCTTTTTCGAAAGCTCTTCAAATTCACGAAATGGTAGATAATACATTCAATTCCTCTATAAAATAAAAAACCCACTATACGTTTTTTGTATAGTGGGTTGAGCACAAATGCGTTATTGAATATTATTCTATCACGACGGGCCTGCAGATGTATTCTTCCCACTATGGCTAAAAAAATACCAATAACGCCAATAATACTTTGTAGAAAGAATACGGTTCATAATTTTATTTAGTTTTGATGTTTTAATTTTAACAAGTGGGCAATATAATTAATACGAGTTTAATTGTCAAGAAATTTTTGAGAAAATTGTAAAACGATCAGTCATTGTGGGACACCCAATCGTTTCCAAATAAAATTTGGGAACGAGATTGATTGACTCCCCCATCATTCGTGAGGTTTTACAGAAAATTAAGAACATTTCTGCCACGGACTGCGCCCGTCATTTCGGCATTCACAGAAATGACATAATGGTGTTAACTTGCCTGCAAGCTTCAATTGGTATTAGATTTTTTGTCGGTTTTATGTAAATTCTTCATGACGATTTTTTCGATTTCTTCCGCTTTGATCACGTGCCAGTCGTGTAATTTTTCAAGAGCACGCAGTGTTTTTTCTGTCTGAGGATCATTGATGGTGATCTTCAAAGTATCGCCATTCTGAATTTGCTGCAAACTCAACAACATTTTTAAGGAATCCAATTTATACCTGGTTTTTTGTCGCTGTAAGATGAGTTTGGTGGAAAAATCGGCATCCCATTCGATGAGCTTTTTTTTCTCCAAATCAGCCAGTCGTTCATATAGCTTTTGCGTTCCTTCATTCTGTAATTTCTTTTTCAAAACGACATCCGCTTTTATCCGAATGCCATCGTCCAGTTGATAGCGCATATTTTGCATGAACACGCGCCGATAACTCGTGTCCGCGGCACACGATTCTTTGACTTTTTGATTAAAGGCATAGACGGTTTCCAATTCCTCGCCCAGCTTTTCGAGTCGGATTTCAAGATTACCATCCGATTGATTCATAACTACGGTAGAGGTTTTCGCATCCGATTCATCCGCCGTGTTCATTTTATGCTCCCCGTTTACCGTCCTACTGGCGCTGTGAACGATTATCGGCGCAGATGCTTCCAGTGGAATAATGGGCGATTCATTAAACGCCAATTGCAAAATCGTTTCCGCATCTTCACGGGAGAAGTTTTTGTTTAAATTGCTGGCATTTAAGATACTCACGGCCACGCGCTCAACTTTTTGGGTTGGCACTTGACCCTTTCTGACTTTCTCTGTAAAATCCTGCCACTTTTTATACACCATTGATTTATCTTGCGGTGCCGGCACCAACAAAATAAATTGCTCACCCAAAAGCCGCAGAGAACGATTTAGAATATCTTCTTTTAGCGCCTGATTTTCCGACATCAGCAAAAAGATGATTGTGGAAATGACGAGTACCCCGGCAACAACAAACAACTTTGTTAAAAAATTTGTCACGTTTTGTGCTCCAAATAGTTCTTTGAATGAATTGAATTAAGCGATGGTAAAATGCCCAATCCAAATTAACTTTGTTTACTGAAAAGGTAGTTTGAATGTTCCTGTAAAAGCGCAATGGGTGATAATTAGTGATTGAACGAAAACGAGCGTCTTCATGCTGAGCGGAGTCGAAGCATGACGTAAAAACAACAG